>JBEPVN010000006.1:0-47457 GCA_041691015.1 Parachlamydiaceae bacterium
CACCCGTAGTTCCGACACCAGTTGCACCAGTTGAACCTGTGGAACCAGTTGTGCCTGTGTCCCCAGTTGATCCGGTTATACCTGTTGATCCGGTGACACCTGTAGTTCCTATACCAGTTGCACCAGTTGAACCTGTGGAACCAGTTGTGCCTGTATTTCCGGTAGATCCTGTAGAACCTGTTGATCCGGTGACACCAGTAGTTCCTATACCAGTTGCACCTGTAGCACCTGTGGAACCAGTTATGCCTGTATTTCCGGTAGATCCTGTAGAACCTGTCGGGCCCGTTGCCCCTGTAGCCCCGATAGTAGCTCCGGTAGGTCCTGTAATACCGGTAGCTCCTGTAGCTCCGGTAGCTCCTGTATCGCCCCCTCCACCACCAGCTGGCCCTGTAGGGCCCGTAGGTCCAGGTGGCCCCTGAATTGGTTTTCGATTAACAAATTGAGTGGCTCCAATAATGTCAATGCTGTTTTCCAAGAGCTCTTCAAAATCAAAACTTGCTATTTTTTCTCTATCATATTCATAAGAATCAACTATCAGTAATTTTTCATCTTCATTTTCCCAAACTATTGATAAGAGCCCATTATTTAAATAAGTTTGGACGGGATCTTTTTTTAGTTTGAGATCGCAAGGAATTACATGCGAAGAAACGGAATTTGATAACTCATCAGAAGTTAATGTTCTTCTATCTACAAGTGAAAGTTTTGAATAATCCAGTTTTTCGATGGGAGATATGCTCACAAATTCTATTGTGTTCACATTTGATAAAAGTGGGGTAAATACACAGAAAGCTGTGATGCCGTACAAAAATAAAAATGACAGATTACGCATTACTTAATGAACCTTTGGAAATTTAAAAATTATAAGATGAATTTTTTAATATAGTATTTAAAAATTTATTTATCTATAAAAAACGTATGAACTATGAGATTTTATTTACGGAGCAATCATAAGATTTGAACATGTCTTTTTCACAATTTTAATTTTTCTCTCCATCAGGAAAATGAAAATTTGATAAAAGCTTAAAAGAAACGAAAGGGTCATTAAATGCAACACCATATAAAAGAATATTACAAGCAGTCTTCAGGTGATACCGGGAAGGGTAAATTTCACAAAGTAATTCATATCAATGAGGCAAATGAGCTTTTATGGGAGGAAATCCAGGAACTTGCCCCTTCTCTTCCACGCGGTTGGTTTGAGCTTGCCCATCTTAAGCCGTCCGATCGTTTGGAGTTTACAAGAGATTTTTGGATTGCGAAACTTCCTTATCATCCTCCTTTGCAAGAGTTTTTGACTAAATTTTTTCAATCGCTCGAAGATATTTATATTTTTTTAGTGCAGCAAAAGTTTGATGATCCATTTGATGCGCATCTTGTGTATGGCTTAAAAAAAGATGCAGGCTTTTATAAAGGTCATCCTCCTATTTTAGAAAAAGATGTGTTGCATTTAAAAGCAGAGTTTTCGGAAATAATTTTTCCAAAAGATTATATAGCCTTTTTACAAATTCATGATGGCTTTTGTAAAACCACAGATTGCACAGGTGTTTTCAAATCAACATCGATCAAGTCTACTTATGAAAGATTACAAGAAAGCATCGCGAAATTGGAAAAAGAAACAACGGGGGCAAATGGCGTGTCGATAAATCCTTTATCGTTAATACCCTTTTATGAATCTTTCGGAATGCCTTTTTTTCAATGTTTTTTTAAAGACTGGTATCCAGAAGATGAAATGGGAAATGTTTATTATTCCGGCAATAACAATACAATTTCGGACATTAAAAGCTCTGAAACGATGGCTTTTCCAACTTTTTCTGATTGGTTGATATTTTATCTTGAGACAATCAGCTAAAAAATGGTACAAGGTAATGACTGAAATTACTTTAAGAGAATCATGTATCTAGTTGAAGACCTCTACAAACGTCACGGTAAACGCCTTGGTCTTGAGATCATCGCAGGAAAAAGTGGGATAAAACGAGTTATAAAAACACCAGAAGCCCATAGACCAGGTCTTGGGCTTGCGGGGTATTTAAAAAGTCATGCCCTAAAGCGCATTCTTATTTTTGGAAAAGTTGAAATCGAGTATTTGCGGGATTTAACCCCGGAAGTAAGGCTTGAGAGATTGGATGTTTTATTAACGTCAAAAACTCCAGCTGTCATAATTGCAAGAGGGTACAAACCGCCAAAAGAGCTTGTTTTACTTTGCGAGAAAAAAAACATGCCTCTACTTCGGGCTAGCATGGTAACAATGGGGCTTTTGAGCAAGCTGACGGTTTTACTCAATGAAGACTTTGCCTTAACAATCACGTATCATGGAACTCTTGTAGAAGTTTTCGGTGTGGGTGTTTTGATTACAGGGGATTCATCAGTCGGTAAAAGCGAAGCGGCTCTTGGGCTAATTGAAAGAGGTCATCGTTTAATTTCAGATGATGTGGTCAGGGTTAAAAAGCGGGAAGGTTCTTATTTAGAGGGCTCCGGCGCAGAACTTACCAAGCATCACATGGAAATTCGCGGGATCGGTATTATCAATGTAGCGCATCTTTATGGCGCAGTTTGCGTTCGTGATAATAAGAGTATAGACATCATCGTAAAACTTGAGCAATGGGATGATAATCATTTTTACGACCGTGTCGGACTTGAAGAAAAATATAATGATATTCTCGGAATTAAAATTCCTTATCATATTTTACCCGTAAAACCAGGAAGGGACGTTGTTTTATTACTTGAAACAATTGCTTTGAATCATAGATTAAAAGGAATGGGATATAATTCCGCAAAGGAATTTAACGGTAAATTGCTTGAAAAAATCTTAGGTAAACGACAATACGAAAAACAAAGGAAAAGAATTGATGAAGCTGACCTGTAATGTACAAGTCAAAAATACCATGGGATTGCATACAAGACCTGCAACTACAATTGTAAAGCTTTTACAAGGATGCAAAAGCGATGTGACATTTACGTACAAAAAAGAAACGATTAATGCAAAAAGCATTTTAAGCATCCTTATGCTTGCCGCAAAAAAGAATTCAAAAATTATTATTGATGTCGTTGGGGAGGATGCTAAAGAAACAATGGATAAATTAGTAGAAGGGTTCAATAATCATTTTGGAGAACTTAAAACAAGTGAAGCTAGCTGCACAAGAAATTAGGCTGAAGGGATTACCCATCTGCCGTGGAATTGCTATTGGAAAACCTTTTTTTTTCCACGTCGTTGAAGATCTGGTCCCGGATTATTCAATAGAAGAGGAAAGTATTGAAAAGGAAATAGTGCGGTATAGGAAAGCTGTTAATAAGACCCGCGATGACTTAAGGCGCCTTCAAAAACAGCTTGAAGCTGAACAAGTCATAGAAGGATCCCAAATCCTCGATGCGGAAATTCAAATGATGCACGATCCGCTCTTGACAGATGATGTCGAGCTTAAAATTCGAATGAAAAAGAAAAATGCCGAATCTGTTTTTCATGAGATTATTTCACATTATCAAAAGCACTTTGAACTTCTCCAAGATCCAATTTTTAGAGAACGTTTCAAAGATATTCAGGATATTGCAAGGCGCATCATGAGTTACCTGCTAGATAGTGTGCCGGTACTTTTAAGCAATATCCCACCAAAATCCATAGTTTTTGCGCGCGAGCTTACAACAACAGATATTGCAGAAGCAGATAAATCGTCGGCCATTGCCTTTGTCTCGCATTTTGGTGGAACGACATCGCATGCTGCAATTGTTGCAAAAGCAAAAGGCATTCCTTATGTGACAAGCGTGCATTATGAGATTTTGGAATCATTTAAAGATGACACCGTGATTTTAGATGGGAGAACAGGAGATATTATTGTCAATCCGTCAGAAAAAACTTTGGTATCTTACCGTCTTTTAGAACAGCAATTGATAAGTCATCACACAAAACTCAATGAAATGCAAAATTTGAAAGCAGAAACTTACGATGGTTATACCGTACGGCTTTCTGCCAATATTGAAACATCTAGTGAAGTTGACATGCTGCATCGTTTTGGAGGTCATGGGGTTGGACTTTTCAGGTCCGAATATGCTTTTACGGTTGCAAATGATTTTCCTTCAGAAAATGAGCAATTTGAGCTTTATAGCAAAATTGTGCAGCAAATGAAGGGCTTACCGATTGTCATTCGGACATTTGATGTCGGAGGGGATAAATTTTTGGGACAGCAGCTGATAGGGGAGGAAAGCAACCCTTATCTTGGCTGTAGGGCAATTCGTTTTCTACTAAAAGAAAGCGAATTATTCAAAATACAATTAAGCGCTATTTTAAGAGCTGCAAGCGAGGGCGATGTGAGCCTTATGTTTCCAATGATCTCAAGCTTGCAGGAATTAATGGAAGCTAAAAGTGTCGTAGAAGAAGTCAAGCTTGACCTTTTAAAGCGACGCGAAAAATTCCCCGCTAGAATACGCATCGGCTGTATGATAGAAGTTCCCTCTGCTGCAATTATTTCTGATCTTTTAGCAAAAGAATGTGATTTTCTCTCTATTGGAACAAATGATCTAATTCAATATGCCCTAGCAGTAGACAGGGGCAATCACTCGCTAAGCAGTCTTTATACCCCGACGCACCCAAGTGTGATCCGCTTAATCAAATTAATTGTCCATGAAGCAAACTTCCAAGGGATACCTGTTACGGTTTGCGGTGAAATCGCAGCAGATCCAAGATTTACGCCTTTGCTTTTGGGTCTTGGTGTTCATGAGCTTTCTGTTGCGGCAAGATATATTCCGATTGTAAAAAATGCGATACGTTCTACAAGTATTATTTGTGCTCATAAACTTGCAGAAAAAGCACTTAGTTTAAGTACTTCTCAAGAAATTCAAGAGCTTCTTTGTGAGGAATACAAAAAAAATGTTCCGGACGATGTATTTTATAATGTCTAGTTTGATTGCATTGAAATTTATAAAATGGTATCTTGTATGTTTTTTGAATCAAATACATAAGGAGAATTTATGAATTTTACAAATGCTATTTCCCTAACCGGTGCTATTGCTGGAGGTGTTGTTTCTTTTTTCGTAAAAGAGAAAACGTCTCATCTTACATTGCTTGCTCTTAACAAAATGAACGAGACGCTTCCTGAAAATTTCAAATTTCTTCCAGGAAGAGTGAAATCTGTAAATACGTTTTTTGAGAATGCGATTTTTTTGAGTTCTTATACTTTAATTTTAGCTCAAATTTATGTTTTAAGACGTGGCTTACTCCAACAATAACTACAAGCCCTGTTTGCTCTAAAATGGTACAAGCTTTTAAGAGCAAACAGGGGGTTGCAATTCTCTTAAATTAAAAACCAAATTGACTCATACCCGGCATGCCGCTCATTCCTTCCATCGATTGGGATTTAATTTTGGCTGCTGCATCATTGAAAGCTGCTTTAATGAGATCTTCAAGACCTTCAATATCTTCTGCATCAACGCATTCAGGTTTGATTTTCAATTGCTTTATTTCATGATCGCCGTTCAAAGTGACTGTTACAAGACCATTTGCAGCGGTTCCTATAACTTCTGTCTGCTGCATTTGCTGTTGCATTTTGCCAAGTTGCTCTTGCATCATTTTCGCTTCTTTTTTTCTTTTTGAAAATCCTGTTCCCATTATTTACCTATTTGATTTGTTTTTTTTTGTATGATTCCTTCAAGCTCTACTGCCGCAAATTGTAGGATTGTATCATATTTACTGCTTTTTGGAGGAGGTATTGCTGTTTCTACTGTTGCTACAACAGATTTTGTCATTTCCTGCTTTAAGGGTTCCTGACTTTTAATTTTTAAACCAAGGTCTGCAGGCGTTGGGGTAGGGTCTTCTGTGAGGGAAGTTTTTTCGCTGATGATTTCTTTCATGACAATGGGTTTTGGCAGATCTTGTATTTCAAGTTGTAGTTTTTGTGAAATAGGAGCTTGGATGTTTTCTTTAATGGGTGGAGTTTCATTTTCAGTTTTTGCTGATATTTCAACAGCCAGTTTCATTTCAGGGTGGCTCAAGACTTTTCCTTCAAGTTCGCTTAGACGTTTTACAAGAAAATCGATCGGGACACGGCTGTGCGTTCTGATGATGCGGATTAAAAGGGCTTCTAAAGCAATTCTTGGAGAGGCCATATAGCGTATTTGATTTTGCGCTTCCACTAAAAATTCAAGGATCGTAATGCACTGCTCTTGCGAATAGAGTTTTGATGAAAGCTCGTACTGCTCTCTTTCTGATGCCGATAAGTTTAAAAACTTGGATGTTTTACCAGATAGCTTCACCATCAAAATGGTGCGGATATGCTCGTTTAGGTTCTCAACAAAGTGAAGAATATCCTTTCCTTCTGAAAACACTTGATAAGCAAGCTCAAAAGCAAATGCGATGTTTCCCTCTTTTCCTGCAAGGTCCAATTGGTAAAGCTGCTCTTTTGGCATAATGCCAAGAACGTCTGCAATGGTCTTAACGCTGATTTCTCCATCATTGAAGGCAATGATTTGGTCAAGTAAGGATTCAGCATCCCTTAAACCCCCATCTGCCCGAATAGCAAGCAGTCTTAGGGCATCTTCATGAATCGTGATTTTTAAGTCATTTGCCATTTTTCCAAGTTTGGCGATGATCTCATCTACAGGGATTCGGTTTAGGTTGAAGCGTTGGCAGCGGCTTAAAATGGTGGGGAGTACTTTGTGCGGCTCTGTTGTTGCAAAAAAGAATTTGACCCTGGCCGGCGGCTCTTCCAATGTTTTTAAAAGGGCATTAAAAGCCTCTTTTGTCAACATATGCACTTCATCTATGATGTAGATTTTATATTTGCCAGAAGATGGGGTATAGCCGACATTTTCATTGATCTGACGGATATCATCAATCCCTCGATGGGAAGCTCCATCAATTTCCATGACATCCATTGAATTTCCGGAAGTAATTTCGCGGCAGGAGGAACAAGTATTGCAAGGTTCAAAATCAGCATTTAGAGATTTGCAGTTTAAGGCTTTTGCAAAAACGCGCGCAAGTGTTGTTTTTCCGGTTCCTCTTGATCCGCAAAAAAGGTAACCGTGAGCTAGCCTGTTTTGTTTGATCGCGTTTTTTAAAGTTGTAACTATTGGCTCTTGTCCTAAGACTTCAGCAAATGTTTGAGGGCGGTATTTACGTGCGAGTACTTGATATTCCGGCATATAATCCAGGGGTCTAATTTTTTATTGAGAGTATAACCAAAAAACGAAACAACAGCAACTTAAAAACAGGACTCTATACTTGATTTTTTAATCTTGTGAAAAATCAAAGATTTCCTTTATGAATATTGTTTAAAAAAAAATTGCTATGTAACATAAAAAATAACAAAAGGTTATTTATGATATAGAGTAACATACGGAACCATTCCCCCAATTGAGTGCGATGAGGAATTAGTTTTGATTTCCGGTGGTTGTAACTACCGGCTATCTATGTGAAATCGCTTCTTAGATGTTTGGCTATATTTAACCACGAAGTGGTTTTTACATAGGTAGCCGGTGGTTACAACCACCGGAAATCAAAACAATTTGTTCACCACAACGTGGTGATACTTAGCCTCTTTAGCCTCTTTAGTTAAAAAAAGCTTATACCATTTTGGAGGGGTCTTACTCTCTTATTTCTCTTACCCATCTTATCCTACACCATTACAAAGTTAGTTCATGGCATTCCAGGCGTGAGCGATCATATCCTCAAGTGTCGGAAACTTAGGATTCCACACAAGTTCATTATGCGCTTTTGTGGAATCGGCAACTAAAACAGGAGGATCTCCCGCGCGTCTTTTTCCTTCGATTACATTGACTTTTAGGCCCGTGACATTTTCTGCGGCACTGATCACTTCCCGTACGCTAAATCCGTTTCCATTTCCAAGGTTGTAGCAATTGGATTGACCTGTCTTAAAAAGCTTCTCAAGGCCCAAAATATGCGCAGAGCCTAAATCGTTGACATGGATATAATCGCGGATGCAGGTGCCGTCTTTTGTGTCATAGTCTGTTCCGTAAATCGTAATTTTTCCTAATGGATTTTTTAAGCTTTTTAAAATAAGGGGAATTAAATTGGATTCTTTTTTGTCATGGTATTTGATTGCAGATTCAGGATCGCCTCCGGCTGCGTTAAAATAGCGAAAACAGCACGATTTTATTCCGTAAGCTTTGTCAAAATCAGACAAAATTGTTTCCACAATAAGTTTTGAATAACCATAAGGGTTAATGGGTAATTTTGGATGGCTTTCATCGATTTTTTGCTTTTGAGGAAGACCGAATATGGCAGCAGTCGATGAAAAAACAAAGTGTTTAATTTGATGGTTTTTCATGCTTTCTAAAAGATTCAATGTAGCACAAACATTATTTTGATAATATTTTGCAGGATCTTCGACAGATTCACCAACATCGATACAGGCTGCAAAATGCATCACGGCATCAATTTTATGGGAAGAAAAAATGGAAGCTAAAAGCGTTTTATCGTCTGTGCTGCCTTTAATGAATGTTCCTTTGACGACAGTTTGTTCAAATCCGCGCGATAGGTTATCTAAAATAATGGTTTCACAGCCCGCATGATGTAGCATTTTATTGACGTGGGAGCCAATAAAACCTGCCCCTCCTGTTACCAAAATCGTTTTATTGTTCATTACTGATCTATTCGTTAAAGATTGCGTCTAGTTTTATTTTCATGTCGTTTCTGATTTCTTGTTCGTATTTTGGATAATACTTTTTCATGAACCGAGTTATCCGGACGAACGCTATTTTTTCAAGATCCTTTTTGTAAACAACCGGATCTTTAATGAGGGGTTCTTTTCTGAATTTACCGACATCCAGTCGAATAGCCGCATCGCCTTTGAATCCTGTGTTGTACATGAGATTATGATCCCTGTCGAAAAGTCCTTTTTTATACTGGGCAAGGTAAAGATCAAAAAGACTTCCTATCTTAGTTTTTACTCCCTCGATATCTTTTTTTTCGAGAAGCTCTGAAAATAGATCGCGGGTCGGAATCACTTTTTCTTGCACCACAAAGACGACAGAGTCAAGATCAATCGTGTGGTCAATCCCGAGTTTGTCTTTTACAGTGACTTTAGTATTTAAGTTATCGCTTGGATTTAAATGAATAAAAAGTAAGGCACTATTTTCGGGGTCTTCTGTGTATGCTGTCATGTAGCCTTCAAAGACTTTATCAAATCGCTTCTCTTGAGCTCGATGTTTTTGCTTAAAAAAATCATTTTCCGGTAAAAAATTCTCAAACCAGCTTCTCTTTAAATGGCCAAATTTAAAAAATTTTAGAACAGTTTTGTTGTCTTTGCCCAAAAAAGCATAGGATTGGTTGCCTTTTCCAAGAAACTGAAATTCCTGGGTGAGGATCTTTTTGATTTCAGCTAATTTTTCATCAGAATGCTTCACTGCAAAAGATTTAGGTTTAAAAACAGTTTCTTCATAACGGATGTTCGAGAGCCGAAAGTCTCCTGTAGCATGGTAATAAATTTTTTCAATTCCAATGCATCCAGCAGTCAAGGCGGATAATAAAATAATAGCTTTTAAAAATTTTGGAAATTGTATTTTCATTTTTTAATCTTGCAAGTCTTTCATATATAATAGGTAATTTTACGTATTTCATCAAGGATCAATTTTTAAGGATAGTAAAAAAAATGAGTTAATTTTTTATCTGATATGCTAGGATAAAATTTTAGAGTGAAAAAGTATAGGTTTATGGGCGACAAAGTCAGTGAAATTGAAAATTATAACGAATTAAAATTTTCAAGAGAACAAGGTTTTTTTGATAAAAGCTTAACTATCCGGATTTTGATCGGTTGTTTATTTTCTTTGGCATTATTTTGTGTTTTGCATTTTAGAGAAGTCCGCGTTCAGGTCTTGGAACTTAACACAATATCTCCAGATTATATCGTTGCAGAGACAGACGTGGATTTTTTGGACGAAGAAAAAACGTTGATTTTGCAGCAGGAATTATTCCGCGATATCGGCAAAATTTATGAGATTTCAGAAAAATCGATCCGCCAGCGAAGAATCGAACTTGAAAATTATCTAATTTACAATCAGGACTGGCGAAAAGCTGCAAAAAACAATCCTTTTGAAGTAATGTTTAAAGGTCTTGATGCCATTGAAACGGTACTTACACAAATAAGATTTACAGATCCGCGCACGCTTCAAAAAATGAAAAGCATGAATATTGCTGTTTCCAAATATTTGGTTTATACCCCAGAAGAAGTGAATCAGGCAGTAATTTTACCTGAAAAAATTTGGGCTTATATAAAGAAGTCAGCTTTTCCTGCAAAAGATGGGGAGTCTGAGGGCGTTAATTTCATTATCGGATTTCTTAAAGAAAAAAAATGGACGATCGAAGAAGATCTACTGGCTTTAAAAAAGCTCAACCGTAAAATCAAAGCGCAAGTATCGGATCAATACAGTCACATCACGGCAGGAAGCCGCATTATTGATAAGGGTGAAAAAGTCACTGCACGCCATATTGCGATCATGCAGGCAATCAAGCATAAACTGACAACAGAACGCAATCTTTTCCACCCATTGACTCTTCTTGGAAGCTTAGGGCTTACTCTGATTTTGACCGGCATTGCGATCTCCTATTTTAGAATCAATCATCCAAAAGTTTTGTTTTCCAACAGGAAGCTATTTCTTTTGGTAACAATCGTTGTGTTGACTTTTGCCATTTCAAAAGCAGCTGAGTTTTTACTTTTAAATTCGCAGTATGATTTGATAGATGTGGTGCGTTACCCACTTTTAGTGCCTTTAGCCTCTATTTTGCTTTGCAGTTTAATGAATCCTTCAATCGCAACTTTTGTCAGCAGTTTTTTAGTGATTGTATTAACGCTTGCTCTATCTTTTGACAGACAAGGGTTTATGATCCTTAATTTTGCAGCTGCCATGGTGGCTATTTTTAGTACGAGATCTTTAAGACGCAGAAAAGAAGTGTTTGTTGTATGCGGGAAGGCTTGGATTTGCTCTGTAGGTATTATTCTGGCAATGACATTCTATCAAAACAAACTGCTTGGAATTACAGGTTTTGCAGATATCTTAAGTGCCGGGATATCGATGCTTTTAACTGCCATATTGGTAGTCGGCCTTCTTCCATTGCTTGAGTCTGTGTTTAAGATCATGACGGATGTTACCTTGATGGAATACATGGACCCGAATAACGATTTGTTAAGGCGTTTGACAATTGAGGCTCCAGGAACCTATCAGCATTCTGTTGTTGTTGGGAATTTGACAGAAGCTGCGGCCTCTGCAATTGGCGCTAACGGTCTTTTTTGCAGAGTAGCGACTCTTTACCACGACATTGGCAAAATGGCAACTCCTGAATATTTTACGGAAAATCAAGTGGATCAAGTGAATATGCATCAGCTTCTTACACCAAAAGAGTCTGCGCAAGTAATTATGGCACATGTCAGTGAAGGTGTGTCCCTTGCAAGGAAAGCTGGCCTTCCGGAGCAATTTATTGACATCATCAAAGAACATCATGGAACGACTTTGGTCTACTATTTTTATAGAAAACAGTTAGAGCTAATGGATGGAGATAAAAGTTTGGTGGACGAAAATGATTTTAGATATGCGGGGCCCAAGCCAAGAAGCAAAGAGTCTGCCATTATTATGATTGCAGATTCTGTGGAAGCTGCCTCGAGATCTTTGGACGTTGTTACAGAAGAGACTCTAATGGCGCTTGCCGGAAGGCTTATCCAGGATAAAGCAGAAGATGGTCAATTCGATGAATGTTTATTGACATTTGAAGAGCTTGCCATTGTAAAATCTGTTTTAGTTAAAACGCTTGTAGCTTTTGCTCATGCAAGAGTTAAGTATCCGTCGAAGGAAAGACCTACAGAATCGCAAAGTATAGAATAAATTTACTTTCCAATAAAAACAAAAGCAGTTATACTACCCTCATGCCCACCTTTGAAGAATTAGGACTAGATCCAACCATATTAAAAGCATTAGAAAAAATGCAGTTTAAAGAACCGTCTCCGGTCCAAGCCGAGACGATGCCGCTTATCCAACAAAAAAAAGATTTGATAGCTCTTGCAAAAACAGGTTCGGGCAAAACAGCTGCCTGCGCAATTCCAATTTGCAACAGCGTAAATGTAGAATTACCGCAAATTCAAGCATTAATTGTGGTTCCAACAAGAGAACTTGCTCTCCAATACGCGACCGAAACTCAAAAAATCGGTCATTATAAGGAAGTTCGCGCTTTTGCTATTTATGGCGGAGAAAATCCGGCCATGCAGCAGGCCAAACTTAAGCATGGAGTCCATGTTTTAGTGGCAACTCCGGGGCGTTTGATTGATTTTATTTACTCAAGACAAATTGATTTGACCCATGTCCAAACAATTATTTTGGATGAAGCCGATGAAATGTTAAGTATGGGATTTTGTGAAGATCTTGAATTTATCATGCAATGCTTGGTTCAAGAACATCAAACACTTCTTTTTTCTGCGACAATGCCAAATGGGATTCGCGAGATTGCAAAAAAATATATGAAAGATCCTGTTGAAATCACTTTGAACTCCAAAGTCTCTATGCCGACAACAGTGAAGCATCATTTTCTTTATTGCCATCATACAAGACGGGATGAGGCTTTATTTGATTTGCTTAAACATTTAAAACCAAAGCAAGCGATTATTTTTTGCCACTCAAGAATTCAGTGCGACAAACTAGCCCGTTTGATGCAAAAGAAATTTGATGGCGTTGACGTTCTGCATGGTGGTTTGAGCCAGGATATGCGCACCACGATTACAAACAAATTCAGATCCGCGAAGGTCCGTTATTTAGTGTGTACGGATGTTGCAGCAAGAGGGCTTGATGTTTCCGGGATCACCCATGTATTGATTTATCAATTATCAGACGATGCTGACATTTATGTCCATAGGTCCGGACGCACAGGAAGACAAGAAAGACAAGGGTCCGTGATTACACTTGTAACAAATCGTGAATTTTCCATACTTAAAAAAGTCCTTCATCATATTAAACGCGAAGTTAAATGGATCGGTAAAGCCCCAACTCATTATAAATAATAGTGAGAAGCATTTGAAGTTTTAGGGGCTTCTTTTATTTTTGTTGCGTTTTTTATTATAATCTGTTATTATTGCTAGTTATGAACAAAAATATAGATTCATTACATCATACATCTCTTAAGCCTTGCACTCCTGCATTAGGCTTAAGCAGTGCTATGATTTCTATTATTGCTCAATTTACACTCTCATCTTTCCTCTTCCGCTAAGGCGGAAAATATTATTTAAGTCCTATCACATTTATTTCATTTTATTAAAAAAGTTCAAAAAGAACTTATATTAAATTTATTATTAAAAAAAAAGGATATTTTATGTCTTCGTTACCCCCTGTCCAAATCCAAGATGGACAATATTTGAATGAAACTTGGAAAAATGTAGCTCCCTATGTTACACCACCACTTGCAGCTTCCATTGCAATTTGCCCTGTTTTCTATCTATTGATGGTTAAGAGTGCTCAGCAAGTTCAAGAGCCTATTCCGAAATTTAACTGGTCTGCAGTTAAGACAGGTTTCAGGGCAGCTCCAACTATTGGGATGACCATAGGGATCCAAATGTTTGCGCAAGAGCGGATAGAAAAAATTGTGATGAATATAACAGGCAACCAAGATGCAAAAGGCATGACGTCAATGATGATCAGCTCTGCAATGGTTGGATTGATTTCAGCGCCTACTTTAGCGATCTTTAACGGGCAAACAATAAAGGGGAGAACATCCATAGAGTCTTTAAAGCAGCTTACAGCAAAGCAAGTAATAGCTATCGTTACTCGGGAAACGAGCTTTCTTTTAGCTTTAAGGATTAGTGATCCTGCAAGTGAAGCGATGCAAAGCATTACCGGAGACAATCTTTTGAGTAAATATGGTTCTATTTTCATGACCGGAGTCGTGAGTAGTATGATCGGGCATCCAGCAGACACCGTTTTAACTTTATGGCAAAAAAATATGCCGGTTATAAGTTGCCGTCAATTAATGAGAGGCTCAATAACTAAAGCAGTAGCAGTTGGCGGGTTTTCAATACTTTATAATGCCATTTCAAATACTTTAACACCTAAATAATAATAAAACCGGATCCTTAAAGCTTAAAATAATGCTTTAAGGATCTTTAAAGGAGGAGTTCTTAAAATGTCTACATCACGTATAGCTGCATGGGCAATTTGGCTTATCGCTTCCGTTTTTTATGCTTATCAATATCTATTGCGAGTGATGCCAGCTTAATGAAGAAAAATCCTTTCCATATATTTTCAATTCAAAGCCAGCTCAGTGGCCAGCGGATTTATTTAATGACACCATAAATTTTCTTAATAAATGGGGTTATGATGAGGTAAAAGAACCTTCTTCCGGAGATTTAGTTGTTTATAGCCTTAAAGGAATCGCTCAACACTTTGGAATTTGGACGCATGATGGCAATGTAATATCCAAATTAGGAATGAATCATGTTGTAAAGCATCCAATAGATGAGATTATTTTAGGTTATGGTGATGATGTAAATTTTTTCCGCAAAAGTTGATGTCTTATATTTTAAATACCTTTTTTGAGCAGTTATCCAAGAAAGGCGGTAAATAATATAATATTGTCTTTAAAATTCACTCCGGCGCATACGACACGAATCACGGCCTACCCTCACTAAAGTCTAAGCTACAAATTCGCAAAATCAACTCTTTTTAAAGTATTGAAAAGCGCGAAACAACATATATTCAACTACAATCATATTATAAATCCTATAAAACAAAATTAATTTCCATTTTATAATTAGTAAGTGAAACACCTTCTAATAAGACTGTTTGCTCTTTGGTAACGATAAACCCTTGTTTTTCAAAGAAAGGGCGGGCTGTAATACTTACTTCAGCATAAACTCTTATAATCTTATCTTGTTTTGCTTTTTGAAATATAGCGTTCATTTAAAGCGTGACCAATTCCATAACCAATCCATTCATGATGACAATAAAAACAATCAATATGCCCATTCGGCTCAAATTCAGCAAACCCCACTATGTGGATAAAGATGCATGTAATTTTGTATTGAAACATGAAACTTGTCATATTAAAAATAACGATTGCTTCACAATACCTTTAGTACCTGCAATTTGCTCATTAGCTGCAGCTATATTCTCTACTTTTCTGTTGCCTGTCATTCCTGCACTACTCATTACTATTTGTGTAGGTATGATTGCTGAAGCTAAATTTTCTCAATACCGTGAGGGAAAAGCTGACCGATCTAGCAATAGCTGAAAGTTCCATTGAAGAATTGAAAGGCGGAAGACGATTCAATATTGCTTTAAAAGCTGCTAACTTAGAAGCTCGCAAAACATTATGGCAAAAAATAATTATCTCCTCTACTGGTGAAGCTAGATTAGATTTTTTGCATCCCTCAATTGAAAGCAGAATAAGAAAAATCGAACATGTCTTACAGCAGAAAAAATTAGAAATTGATGAGCAAGAAGAATTAAAGAAAATTGCTAAATTAACAAATTTCGTAGTGGAGACTAATTTAGAATTAGAAAAGGAATTGGAAGAATTCAAAACACAAATACGAGCAAACAAATTTGGACCGGATCAGTGGAAAGAGAAAACTTTAACCGAAATACTTAAGCTTTCTTTACAAGATATTTTGAAAACATATAGTGTTTGCTTTGAACTTGGTATCTTAAACTCAAAAGATGGTCAACCATCATTTGAGATCATGGTTGATAGAGCTGCCGCTACAAGCCATTCTTTTGAAACGCTTTGTTCTAATTATGACCCTTACATTTTCAGGTTAATGCAGCCAATTCCTCGTTCTGGAAGTGTTGTTCCTGCATTGAAAAAAGTTGTAAATGAATACTTTTCAAGTAATTGCGATATGTTAATTGAAGGAAATACTACGCACTATAACATTTTGAAAGATTATAACCTCATTAGTTTCGAGATTACTTCAATAGTTGCTAATTTTCAAAATGCTTTTAAAAATCTTAAATACAATTATGAGGAAAATTTAAGAAAATATAATGAAAACCATGAGTCTGCAATTTCATCAAATCAAAAGGAATATCAGTCAATGATGAATGCATCTCCAAATGGTATGCAAGAATATGATAAATTGAAGAAAAACTTTGAAGATGGTATTCAGATTTATCGTGAATTAACGAATGAGTTACAAAGTATCCAAGACAAAATTACAGCTGTGACATATTTTGAATCAACAAATAAAACTTCAAAACAAGATTTGGAGCTTAGCTTAAGTAAGCTAGACAAACAAATTTTAGAACTAGAAAAACCTCTTCCTGTGCAAGGCCTGATGGCTGCTCTAAGTACAAATCCTCTAGAAGAAGATAGAAAGTTAAAATTAGAAGTTTTGAAAAAGAAAAGAGCCTCAATAAAAGATTCCATTGAAATGTTTGATAAACTTTCAACAATTCCTGCACTAAAAAGTTCTTTATTGACCAAAAAGGGTGAATTGGAAAAACAAAAGTTAACAAATATAGCACTTGAAAAAGCTAAAGATGAAGGGGAGAAAAAATATTATGAGCTTGTACGTATCGACAATCACAATAAATCAAATGCAAAATCTAAACTCGAAACAAAATTAAATCAATTAAAATTAAAGAATGACATAGAAATTCAAAGTATGAAAAATACTCATAAAAATGCGTTATCCATTTTGAAAAAGGACTTCCCTATCACGCTGCGAAATAACCTTCGTTAACAATTAAGAGTTTTCTTTTACCTTTTCAACATAGGTGTCTGGCTTAGGATGTTGATTTATTCACTTTTTCTAAAGAGTTTTTCAGATAAAAGTTGTCCTTAAGCCTCGGGTTTAAGTCTTGCCATTTTGCCATTTGCCATGCTGTGTATTAGATAAGTAGTAGGGGTGGCAAATGACATAATGACATTCCTGACCCCAATAAAGAACGTCCTCACGGGGGTCTGGAATAGGGTGTTGATTAAATTCTAAAAGCATGCTTATCCTTAATGTCAAATTTTGTCCTTTTAAATGGAAAAAATTTTCTTCGAAGTGAACATATACTTTCACCTATTCTCTCTTGTATGTAGGTTACTGCTTTTGCTACAGAACAACTTTCCATAGCTTCAATTATTTCTTCTTTACTTTTTTGTTCTCCGATATATGTTAACATGCCAAGAATATTAGAGCTAATACCATGTATAGCCTCATTATATGTGTTGGGGTCTTTTCTGTAGCCATCCATGATCTCTGTAATATGGTTTAAAATGTAGTGAACAATACACAAATTAAAATAATAGGACAACTTTTATCTGAAAATTTTGTTAAGAAAAGTACTTAAATCAACACCCTACTCCAGACCCCTATGAGGCACGTGTCCAATGTCGTCAACTTAAGGTTTACATAGCTGATATTTAACAGCACGAGAGAAAGTTATCGCCAAATGCGTTTATAGCGAATTTGTAGCTCAGACTAAAGTCTAAGCTACAAATTCGCAAAATCAACTCTTTTTAAAGTTTTCATTCCTTAAGTTGACGACATTGGGCACGTGTCTTATTGAGGACTGACAGGGACAGAATAAAAAAATTTCCTAAAGTCTCTGTCGTTAACTTTAAGATGTCTTCTTAGCAATTTCAACTAATACAAATGGATTAAATTCGCCCCTTGCCATTTCTCCAACTCCCAAAATTGATTTGGAATTATCTACAACAGAAGCTACAGAGTGTGTTATAGGATCCCACGTAAGAAAAATTCGTTGGGCATTTTTTCGTCCTGCAATTGCTGATGCTTTCAAAATCGAATTTTCAATTGATACATATTTGTATTTTCTTGTGCTACAAATAAAAAATATAATATCTTCTCCAATTTTTTTATACGTGATATTCTTTAAAGAAATTGCATTTATCATGAATTCGTCCATATTCTTGGGAAAAGTTTTTGGAAGCACTAGCGGTTGAAAGTTTTGAAGGAGTGATTTGTCTAGTTTAGAAACTTTAAAGGCCTTTTGCTGTCGAGCTATCAGGCTTCCCAAGCCCTTAAGCTCTGATGGCTGTTTTTCTTTAGATAAAACTTCCGCGACTTTAAATGCTGTTTCTCTCTCTTTTAAAGCTTTGAGTATTTCGGCATTTTTTCTTTTAAGTGCAGCAATATCAAAGGCCCTATCACTTTCAATATCTAACCGACGTGAGCCAAGCACTTCTGCCTCAGTAAGAAGTTTTTTGGGCTCGCGAGTAAAACGAAGAGTTCCAGCTTCATCTTTAATAAACCTATGGAGTGTAGTTGACTTATTAAAGGATAGTGAGGGAATCGGATGTAAAAGAGAAAATGTCGATTTGTTCAAACTATTCAAATAGAAAAGTTCTGAGATAGAAGCTAATTTTTCTCCCATTACAATACTTGCTCTATTAATGGTTCGAATAACCCTAAGAGGTGCTTTAAGAGTTGAACCCGGTAGTGCATAAAGCGAAATAGTTTTTAAATCAGATACATACTGTTTGCCCAATTCTGCAGCTTCTTTTTCAGGTATACCATGTGCTAAAAGTGATCTTGAAATTGAAGAGCCATCTAACGATTTCCAATATTCGATAGCATGTTTGACAGGCTCTTTTAAGTTTGTTGCATTTAAAACTGCTTTTCCTGTGGCAGATGCTCCATGTAAAATACTTCTACAAAATTTTTCACCGGTAAGTTTTGGTAAATTAGAATCAGGGCTAAGGTGTGCAGATTCAAATCCGGTTAAATCATTTGAAAGGGGAGCTTTACAAATTGCTTTAGCAGTTCCGACAATTGCTTGCCCAACTAGGTCTAAGCCTGCACCTATCCATCGCACACTTCCTATAGTACTTTTAACTTCGGTTACCATCTCATCTTGATAGCTATTTGAGGGAAATTTAAGGCAAGAGCTCTTTGGTGTGCTGAAAGACGTGCCAACAAATTGAGAAAAAGAGATATGTGTTGTGGAGCTTTCAGGAGGGGTAAAATTTTCCCTTTCAAAAGTTGCCGAATGAATTTTTTCTTGTGTTTTTAAAATATCATCATAAAATTTTTCTTTTTTTTCACGGCTCGCATTTGTACCGTTGCAAAAATCTACATGTAAATCATGTAATTCTAATCTTCCCTTTTTTGCAACTTCACCAAGCTCATGGGGATAACAATTACCTTTATACATTTTGCTTAAATTTTTTTTGATTTGATTTACTTTGTTATTAATGCTCCTTTTAAAGGCAAGGCCCGGTTCATCATCATCAACATTTTCTTTAAGCTCAGAGCCTAAAGACTCTATTTCTTTTTCTTCATCAATAATAAATCGAGGATATGCATTAGAAAATCCGTTTGTTTCATTTATGGGTGCTGTCATTATATTTAACCTTTAGTAAAATGTGTCATTTAATAATTCTGGATATTGTTTTAATAAATCTACTGTTTTTTCGATATTTTCTTCTGTTAAGCCAATACTATCTGCAACACCTGCAATTGCTGAGGAAACCTCACATTGAGCTGCTCGCAGTAATGCGCCTGGGGCTTTAGCTACTGCAAAGCACGCTTTTGAAATAGCTATGCTTCCCTCAAAGCTTGGCATGTCTGGAGAGAAGTTTGAACCCATATTCCAGTACAGTTTAAGCTTCTCATTATTTTCAACGTCTTTTAAAGCAACTTCCATGATATCTGCAACATCATGTGTAAGTGAAATACCCCTTAAAGTGACGCTTAAGGGAGAACATTTTAATAAGCATCCTACCGCTTCTGAAACTGCAGTTGAACAACCTGTGTAAATAATTAAATCACGGGTTTTGTTTTCGCTGTTTTCGGGGGCATGAGAAAGTGTAAGTTTGGTTCCGATTTTAAAAGAAGTGGCAGTTGTCTTTCCCAAAGTTTTTTTTATAAGAGAAGAAGCTTCCCCGGTAGCCAAATTTTTTACACAATTTTCGACACTACACTGCAACTCATCAGAATTTTTAAGTAATTGGGCTTTAAACAAGATGTCAGTTGAAGATGATAAAGTAGGCATGATAAAATTTTCAGGGGAAAATTCACATTTATTGATGCGTTCTTTACTTTCAAACATTTTGTGGCTTAGCTCATCTGTTTTTTGACGGGCAATATCAGATTTTGATCGGAAATCTGTTTGCAAAGCATTTAACTGCGCCCTTCCTTCAGCTACCACTTGTTTCAAATTGGCTGCAGTAAAGCCTGTTAAAGCCATCTCTTTTAACCTGTTAACTATTTGTGTTGCCATAGACCGTAATTGCAGACGAAAAGCTAATGAACAATCACCCTCCGGAATATCTTTTTCCATTGTTTCTGCGATTGTTTTAATTTCTTGGCCATAATCAAAAGCACTATTTTCTAAGTCAACTCGGTTTGTAGTATCTATTTGTATAAAATCTGGGATGAATATTGTCATGCTTTTTTTCCTTTTAAAATTTAATGGCTGCTTTTACCATAAAACGGGTTGCACTTGGAGATGCCGATAGAACACCTCCAGATATTGCTTGTAAAATTAAATTGGCTCCATAAAATGCGCCTACAATAGCAATCGTATTTAAAATGCTTTTCAAAAAGCCTGTTCTACGTTTTTTTATAGCAGCTAGGGCTTGCTCAATAGATTGTGAAAGTTGAGCGTTCATTTGGTAAACCGTTTGAATTTTACTACCCACTTTTTGGATTTCGTTTTCAAATGTTCGGGTACGATCTAAAATTTGGGTTTGCTGGTTATCCATTTCTATAATAGCTTCTAGAAGAGCACTTAAATCTTTTGCGTCGTTTTCATTAAGTTTTTTCAGTGCATTTTGGAATAATTCACCATTTTCTTCAATTTGCACATCCAATACATGAAAGCTTTTTTGGACATTATCTAAAATTATTTGTAATCTGTCTTTTTCATCAAGCATTATGGCATCTAATCTTCTTTGCTGTTCAAAAAACTCTCTATTTAATGCTTGAATGTGCAAATTTTCTTCAGTTGGCAGTTCTTTTAGTTTTCCTTGCTCTAAAAGTTCAGAATAGAGTTGATCAATTTCAGGGGTTGATGTGGGCCTTCCCATGCTCGTTAACCACTTGACTAATGGGCATACAATAGGGTGCGGATTCAATGTAAATAAAGTGCTATTTTCAGGATCTTTTGGTGATCGAAAACAATAAGGGTCTGGAACACTACTTAAGTATAAGGTAAGGCATTTTTTTGAATAAGTAAACCCGTCACTTCCTAAAAAAACTTCTTCTTCCAACGGTGATTGGTAAATCGGGTCAATTAAAAGCTCTTGAAGGTAATCCAAAAATTCTGATTTTGTCTTCAAAAAATCTGTAGTGTTCTCAAGGCTTGCTTTGAAAAGCTTATGCCATACTTTTATTTCATTTGTAGTAGAATCATCTAAAGCATACATTTCAAATAAGTTTTCAAATTCAATAAGTGTTGTATGTAACTGGTCTTGCTCAATTTGTAAGGCTAAGCGTTGTTTCATGAGACGAATTTTTTCGCTTAGCTGAATAGCTTTTTCTCGTTTTTGCTCATTTTCAAGTGTTGGGAAATAAGGCAAGTTTCCGGATTGCTCAATCAAATTATAAGCGCTTAAAGTGTGTAAAGGCAATTCAAAATCTTGTTTTTCTTTTAGCCATTTAACCACAAAAGGCACAAGGGGGTGTAGAGATAGGGTAAAACGTTCCGGACTATTAAGAAAAACAGGTGATCTGTAATCTTTAGTGCCATGTGGGTAGCCATTTTTTAAAAAGATAATGAGAGTCTTTTTTTCATAAGTATGTCCGTCATTACCAAGATAAGCTTCTTCAGATAATGGATTATCAATGAGTGGTTCTACAAGAATTTCTTTTAATTGGTGAAAATAAGTTATTTGAACGGCGCCAATGTTTGGATTACTATTTAAGTCGTGAGTAAAATCTTCAACCCATTTTTTAAGCTCAATAGTTTTAGTATCATTGTCTGGATTATTATAATTGCTTATCAAGCCTCTAAATTGTAAAAGTTTACCTTTAAGTTCGCGTCTTAAGCTGTTGTGTTGAAGTTCTAAGAACATATGTGGTACGTTATCAATATTAATCATGAACTTCTACCCTCACTTGATTGATCTCCGCACATTTTTTTTCCGGTGTTTAAAATAAAACTGGTTAAGGGATATTGCCCTTCGGCTTTTTTCAATTCTCGATTAAGATCGTTTAATTGATGAGTTAGAATTGGGGTTTGCTGTTCCCTTTTAAGAAGTTCTGCTTTAGAAATTGCTAACTGGGTTTCATATTTTTTTAAGACAGGGGTGGAGGCATCAAGGGCTTTTTTAATGTTATCTTTTTGAAAACTTGCGGCTTCAAAAATATCTATTTCTGCAACTTCCTTGAAAAGATCAGCTGCTACATCGTTCACCTTTGCAGTTTTTATTATTAACCTGTCTTTTAGAGCAGATTCTAATGCTTGTAATTCAAGTTCTTTTTTTCTCTTAAGATCTTCAAGTAGGGGGTTAAAGTCTTGGCCTTCCATACGTGCATTAATGAAAAGCATGGTGTCTATGTAAGATGTCATACCTTAAAGTCCTTAAAAAGTGCTTGGCAATCTTGTACCATTTTATGAAAGGTAATCTGATAATTCCCAAGATTATCTGCGAGTAGAGAGAGATCGTTTGAATCTTTAATTAAAACTTCAATTAAAAAATCAACTTTCCCTGTTAGTATAGTAAGGGTATCGTTAGCCTTATTTGCCGTCATGACGCGTTCGTTAGTAAGCATTAACAGTTTGGCTTTTATTGTATAAAAATTTTCTAATATTTTATTATCAGTCGCATTTGCGTTTTCATAGAGACTCTTTAGAGCTTGATTAAAAATTTGTTCTATTAGTTCTACTTTTTCTGCGAAAGCTTTTTTCTCGAGAACAAAACCTTTACATAAGTTTAAAAAGTCATCAATCGTGGTTCCAACTATCAAGGTGGACGAGATAAGAGTTTTTAATTCTTTTTGAAAATTTATCATTACTTGTCTAAGATGTCCTTCAGTACTTTTACAAAGAGCAGGCTCTAGTACATCCATCAACAGTAAACAAAGCAAAATCGAGCCTTGCTGTTTTTGTTCATTGGATTCTAGCTGATCAAAAACTTGGCAAGGAATTTCTTTTTTCCATTTTACTAAATTTTGTAGTTCTTCTGAGGATAAGGTTTCGCTTTTTTCCAATTGAAGAATTAATGAGGCTACTTTTTCTGAAAGTTTGCGATTATCACTCTTATTTTGCAAGGGGGCAATTTTTTTATTTTTAATTTTTTCACGAATTGCTTCAAGATAGTTTTCCGCAGTCACATTTTTTGGCAGTGTGTCCTGCATAATTTTTTGAATCTCTTCATCTATTTCAAAAAGTTGCAAAGCTCGCTCATCGTCCATTTCTTTTAAAAGTGCAGGTCTGACACATTTCAAAATGATGCGGCTTAAAAGTTTTAATGCCTTATCTGGTGATTGATCATTTTCTAAAACGAAGAAAAGCTTTTTTTCCAAGCGCTTAAAACAAACGAGAGCATCATCACCTGTAAATAAATTCTGATCAGCTATTGTTTTCATCAAACTAACAATTTTATCCGTAGAGGAGGGTGAACTTTTAAGTTTTAACAGAAGGGGTGTTTCTGTTTCAAAGTTCACTGTTGTTTGAACTGTTCTATTATCCTTTCCAGGAGTAAAACTTGTTAAATGCATCTTTATCCTTTAAAACTATTTGTTTAACTTCCGGTTTTTTCTCTAAACTATTTCTTAACTTCCGGATAAATAGGTTCTCCTGTGTATGAAGGGTCATATCTACATACAGGTTTATTATGCACAAAAATTTCCGTTTAATTGTTGCATTTTTTTCCCTTTAAATTTTACTAAATTATTTTTCTAAGCTTTGCAAAAAAAGCAATGATTATTAGCAACTAGGTCCTCCAGATGTAGTGTACCCCTGGCGCTGCCAAGGACTATCGCAAAGACTAGTCGGACTAGTGTGGGTGTGAGCTACATATCGCTTTTCCAAATTGATAAAGTCATTTTGTAATTTTGCTATGGTATCGGTTGTTGCTTTGAGATTAGCAGACAAATCATTGACTTGTTTTGTTAATGTCTTCGTCGAATTTAAAAGAGCTGCTACTTCATCACGATGAGCAATTGTTTCTTTTTCTGCATTTTGTGAAGCAGCTGCTTTTTCAGCTTCAAGTACTGCAATTCTATCTGACGATGCTTTATTATTTTCTAATATTTGCGTAGCAAATATTTTAAAAGATTGAAGAAAGCTAGCTGTATTTTCATCTTGTTGATCAGCTGCGATATTCATCAAACGAAACTGATCTGCAATAAGTTCATTTTCATTTGGGTTAAGGCGTGCTTGCACAAAATTTCCGTTTAATTGTTGCATATTTTTCCCTTTAATTTTTTTAATTTATTTTTTTATGTATTTTTAGATTAAGGTACAGCCGCCGCCACTGCCTCTATCGCTATTTGCCATGTGGTTCACTTTCAGCTGTTCTTGTCTGTAAAGCTCTGCCAAATGATTGATGCGAGCACTTTTAAGTGCTAGCTGTTGTTCTTGATAGGAAAGCGTTTCATATTGGTTTTGAATATGAATTTTATGGTCCTCAATACGTGCTTCAAAAACTTTAACTTCCTCAGCTCGGCTTTCATTTGCTTGGCTAATAGATCTTTCTACTTCTTCTTTTTGCCTTTTCGCATCAGCCGTGCTTCTTAAAATTGACAAGCGTGTATATTCTTCTATTTCTTCACGTGAAGTTTTTAACTGAACTGCAAACATGGTAATCGCTTCTGTCATTTGAAGCATGGCGAATTGGTTCATTACAAGACGTGCGCTAGCTTGATAAT
Source organism: Parachlamydiaceae bacterium (assembly GCA_041691015.1). GTDB lineage: Bacteria > Chlamydiota > Chlamydiia > Chlamydiales > Parachlamydiaceae > JBBSJT01. The sequence goes on from JBEPVN010000006.1 coordinate 24,747, forward strand.
TTTGCAGCTGCCCCATTAACTTTTCTTCTGGATTAATGACACGAAAATTATTAATATTGTTATCTACATTGACAAGATCGGTATTTCTCATGTCTTCAGGAAGTAAATGTGGAAGGGGAACATTATGATGTATGGATGGAAGCTGAGGATTCACAATAACGGGCTCTACAGGAAGATTATTTGCCCACTTAATCATTTCTAAAGCAAATTCGTGGATTTTCATGGATGGAAAATGAATACCGTCTTCCCTCATTTGAACTTTTATTTCTTTACCAAATGGAGAATATAACTTAGGCCCTGTAGTGTTTACAAATTTTGCATAGAAATTTATAAGTTCTGATTTTTCCCAAGTGTAATTGCCATCTAAAATTGGCTCTTTATAGGGATTCATGAAAGGACTTATTAAAATTTTATTAAATAAGTCGTATATATTCGTTTCCATTCTTTTAAAATGATTTTCGGGGTCTTTGAGATCATCTTCATTGATATTTGCAAAAATTTTACCGCCCCATTCCCTAATTTTTTTGGAAGTAAAGTCATTCCATGATCGGTATTTAGTGAAAATTGTAGCAAGTTCAGTCAACATTTCTTCAACGCTAAATTCAGGTTCCAAATCTTGGACTTTGAAACGAATAGCATTTGAAGGAGGTTTTTGCTCTTGATTAAAGGGTATTAAAATTTGAAATTGCATCTTTGGACCTCTATTAATTATCAATTCTTAAAGATAATATTCATTTAACAATTTAACGTCAATATTAAACAATAAAGTTGAAGTATCGGTGGAAGTAAATACTTATGGGTAATAGTATGATATTAGTTATCTTCTATCGGTAGTTTCTCTTCCGATCTCAATATACTTCGATTTAAAAATTAGTTAAGGGAAGTTCAAATAGCAAATTTGTAGCTTAGACTAAAGTCCAATATCATTGACTTAAGAGCTAAGTTAATGATATTTAGACTATTAATATCGAACTTTTTTGTGAAAAGATATATAATACCATAAATACTCCTCTCTTGTTCTCTCTTTGCCCTCTGTGGTAAAAAATTTCTAACCCTACCTAAATTGAGGAAAATTTACCACAGAGTGCAAGAGAGAGAACAAGAGAGGAGATATCCTTAAGTCAATGACATTGGACTAAGAGGGTGGGCCGTGATTCGTGTCGTATGCGCCGGAATGAGTTTTTGAATAATTTACTATATAATTTTGATTGAAAATTCCATCTGCCGAATCTCTCGATCTAAATCTAATGTGTAATCTCCAAATCGATTGATATGATGTGTTCGATAAGGAGAAAGTGCAGCTAAAAGCTCTTGAGTAATCTCCACGCCTTCACCTTGAAGGATCTTAAGAACCTTGGTCATCCCTTCGACATTGTGTAAAATCACCATGTTAGCGACTAAATGGTTGTATTTGATGATTTTTCGCTGCTCATGCCTCAAATTTTCCGCAATTACACCTCCACCTCCAAACAATGACCATTGAGAGAAATTATTAAATTCCTCACTCTTATTGGTTGCCGAATGTACTGTTCTTCTTAGCTCAACATCTCCTACGTATTTCAACAGAAAAATCGTCCGTACAACACGACCTAGCTCACGAAAAGCAAAATAGAGCTTGTTCTTTCTACTATTTGTTCCCAATCGTCGTAAAATTGTGGAGGGGGTGATTTTTCCATCCTTTATCGACAATACGATTCTTAGCATATCTGGAAGATGAGTTTCGATGAGCTGCCAGTTAATGACATCACCGAATAAGCTATCAATATGACTATATCGGGTTTCCTTTTCGGCACGAAAGAACGTTAGTTTCTTTAACCCTCGGATGCGCGGCATAAGATTAATGCCAAGAAGATAAGCTAGACCAAATACGGTGGTATTTTGTGCCTGTGTGTCGCCATGTATAGTATCCGGCTGGATATCTGACTCATTCTTGACGAGACCGTCCAAAATATATACTGCTTCATAGACTCCACAAGGGATAAAATGACTGAAAAGAGCAATGTACATGTCTGAGACGTGGTAATATCCAATTCCACCATACCCGCCATATCTAATGTGATATTCCGACAATAAATTTTGTTCATAGACGTTCCACTTTGTGCCGTCCGCTGATGCGTGATTTCCTGATCCCCAGTACTTTGGCAATAAGAACTTATTGTAGGCATTTATGACTTTCTCCGTAGCCTTCTCCAACTTAGCTTCGGTGATGTGATGCAGGTTCAACCAAGATATTTGTTTGCGACTGATATCTTTGAGAGAACGGGCTGTTTGGACTGGGCCAAGATTGCATCCATAGCAAAATAATGTAGCAATGAATCGTTCTCTTGGATTGTCAATTTTGGATTCGAAGCCGGAAATGGGGCCAAATCCATTGTGAAGACCTAGCCAGGACTCTGTTTCTACCATAATATCAAGTATGCTGATCTCCAACATACGTTCTGTAATGGCATTGTCAATAGCCTTGAGCCCTTCAGGCTGTACGGTTTTATCATGTTTGAGTATCGTCAATCCATCTTTATTGATTTCAACAAGCTCATTTTCAGGAAAATGGCGATCAGTTTTGGTGGCGGCTTCTGTAAGATCATCCTTAAGCTTAGCTACAAATTCTACGGGGTTGGTAGAAAGGCCCACAAGTTTTCCATAGCTGTTTACTTCCTCTTCGTATTGATCCCACGAGATGAGTTGATCTCGGTAATCATTATATTGCTCGCTGTTCTCAACAAATAGATCACCAGATTTGATTTCATTTGCTACTTGAGATAGCACGCACAACTCGAAGTAAAGTCGATGTATTTCGGTCACTGGAGCTGTAGTTGAAGATTTTCCGGTATCCAATTTTCTCCATTTCTCTGGTAGCCAAGATAGATCCAGCTCATCAATTTTCAGACTCAATTTAGTTTTGTGTTTATCTCGATTTCTGAGCAAAAATTGGATGGCCGCGACAATTGATAGATCATTTGATGAGGATTTTGCATTCAGAAGCTTTAAGCAATTGAGGAGAAGAGGTCTCTGCTGTCGATAGGAACCAAGCATGAACGGAATGTAGTTGTTCCCTGCATAGGCCATGTGTTCTTCACAAGCTATTGATAGTTGCTTAGGATCATCACGAAAAGAAGCTTTAATTGCTGAGATTCTTTCAGTGTCTGACTCTCCTTCGCCATACGCGTGTAGAACATCTCGAAACTGGCCAATGAGACTCTCTATCTTCGCGCTTCGTTCTATGTGATACTGTTGAAGTTGCAGATTAGCCCTACTATGAAGGAGGTTCATTTTGCGAATTAAAATAGTGACTGTATCGTCCATTGCACAACGCAGTTGAGAATGAATCAGGATAACAATTAAGAAATACCGTTTAGTAGGCTTTACACGCCTCAATTGAGCAGCATCCAAAGCTCTTGATTCTAGCACAAATTGCGGCCATTTTCCAGCTGGAATGTGATCAACTGCCGGAAGGCGATTAACCCAACTTTTAAGCCAATCTAAATGCGAAAGAAAATCCCTCACCTCCATATTCGTCGGTTTTTTAGGCTCCTCTTTAATTTTACTCCATTGGCTATCAATATCAGCATTCTCCACCTTCAACAATGCATCTAGCTCGGCAGTCATTCCGGTAGAGAGAGCTAAGTAAATCGAACTGTAGAGATTATTATTAACAGTCGATCTTGCCCTGCTGGCAGCCTTGTGTAGAGTTGTATAGCCAGGTAATTCAAATCTTTGGCGCACCAATTCTTCTATAATAACATTAATGATATCTGCCAGCTCTTGCTTGGTCTGAGCGGCATCTTTTGCAACGCTAGCAGCAAGGCTATTAGCCTCTGCATCGAAGTTTTTTAGATTTAGATAATTTCTAGCCAGATCTCTATATCGTTGTCCAGAGCCTGTTCTAGACAATATCTGCAGTTCATTTTTACAGAACTTTCCAACCCCTGCAATATTTGCAATGTGAATAATGATTTCGTTTGGAACATTTGCAATACTGACAAAATATCCAAGCCTTTGCCCTGTTTTGATATAGACTAGAGGCAGCAACCAATTTTCATGTTCTCGTAGACGTTGATGCACAAAATTCAGTTCATCAGTGGATGGTGTATAAATCTCAGCGAGCTCTTTTTCCGTTAGGTTCGGCTTGAATCTAGGATACGCTGTTTCGTAGATACTACTCATAGAGCTTAGAGGGTGGTTTTACGATTCATTCAGTTCTTCAATTATTTTTTATGTAAAAAATTATGTCGTTCAGGCTATTTTGGTGGGATGGACAAAAATAGTCGTTCAAAAAAACCTCCGTTTTATTGAACCAGAAAATTTACAGCTTCCACAAAATGTGTTTCCCAACAAAGGAACGGTTCTGTAAACTGGTCTATGAAAAGAAAGTTCAACTTATACTACTACAACAAGTTAATTGTACTCAATCGATGAAATTTGGATATGCCAGGGTCTCAACAAGAGATCAGAATCTCAACTTACAAGTTGACGATCTGATAACAGAGGGTTGCGAAAAGATTTTTCAAGAATCCATCAGTGGTACAAATATTGATCGTCCAGAATTAAATAGACTTTTGGAACAGACAAGGCGTGGCGATGTGATTGTCATTTGGAAATTGGATCGCCTTGGCCGCTCTCTTAGACATTTGGTAGCGCTTATCAGCGAACTTTTAGATAAAGGAGTCGGATTAAAGAGTTTTAATGATCCGATTGATACTACAAGTTCTCAAGGGCGGCTGATATTCAACATCTTTGCATCTTTAGCGGAGTTTGAGCGAGATGTGATTATTGAAAGGACTCAAGCAGGCCTTAAAGCCGCGCGCGCACGGGGACGAAAAGGCGGACGGCCAAAAGGGTTAACAGAAGCAGCAAAAAGAAAGGCTGTTGCTGCAAAAGCACTTTACAACGAGGGCAATTTAAGCGTGAACGAGATCGCAGACAATCTTGGCATCAGCAAGGGGACTATGTATAGCTACCTACGCCATGAAAGAGTTGTTGTAGGGACTTTTCGAAAACAAAAATAACAATGCCTTGATTGTACAGATATTACATCTATTAACATCTATACTTATTATACTTACTTGCAATAAAAGCGTCTAATCATTATAATTATTTAAGATTTTGATTAACTGATAATTAAAAAGGAGATAGATGAGTATTCACTTACAAGTAAACCAAAGAAGAATGACATTATCAGCAGTCGAACAAATTTCATCACATTATCGTTTTATGGCTGAAGGTATTGCGTCTGACTCTACAACACGTTATAGTAATGTTTGGGGTAAGGATTCGGCAACAAAACAAATCGAATGGTTCGCTGATTATTTTAAATCTATGTTAGGTGAGCAGAAATTTTATAAAAATTTAAATCAAGAAGAAGAATTAAGAATTGCAATTAAATTTGACAACATCAGCAAGATAACTATTTCTCAACTTGATGATAACAATTTACGAGTTGATTTGTTCAACAAAATTGCTGGCATATTTAAAACACTTTTTGATGAAATCCTATTCGAAAATCAATCGATTATTCTACAGCCAACATTTTCACTTTCTGAAAAAGCTTTTGAGACGTTGAAAATGCCTAATTATCAAGAATATACTGATAACAAGCGATTTTCTGTTTGTTATGATTTTGCATTCTACCAGCTTAATGAAGAAAAATCCTTTCCATATATTTTCAATTCAAAGCCAGCTCAGTGGCCAGCGGATTTATTTAATGACACCATAAATTTTCTTAATAAATGGGGTTATGATGAGGTAAAAGAACCTTCTTCCGGAGATTTAGTTGTTTATAGCCTTAAAGGAATCGCTCAACACTTTGGAATTTGGACGCATGATGGCAATGTAATATCCAAATTAGGAATGAATCATGTTGTAAAGCATCCAATAGATGAGATTATTTTAGGTTATGGTGATGATGTAAATTTTTTCCGCAAAAGTTGATGTCTTATATTTTAAATACCTTTTTTGAGCAGTTATCCAAGAAAGGCGGTAAATAATATAATATTGTCTTTAAAATTCACTCCGGCGCATACGACACGAATCACGGCCTACCCTCAATATCCTTTCTCTTTACACCACCAAAGGACGTATTAAATGTGAATTCACTACTGGAGATTTCCAAAGGGAATATCTTGAAATGGGGATGGTCAAAGAGGCAGAGCTTATCAGGAAGGGGAAAAGATGGTTTTTTAATCTTGTCCTTGATCTTCCAAATATTGAATTTAAAAAAGAAGGAAAAGTATTTTCCGTTGATGTCGGTGAAAACAATCTCGCCACAACGTCTAATGGTACTATTCACGGAGGTGGAAAGCTTAGACACGAAAGAGATGTGTTTCTTGCAAGACGTGCAAAACTTCAGTCCAACGGTTCTCGCTCGGCCAAACGCTGTTTGAAGAGAATCTCCGGCAAAGAAAGAAGGCATGTTAAAGAAACTAATCACATTATCAGCAAAGCACTTGTTAAAGAAGCCGTTCAAAGCGGTGCCAAAGTTATTGTACTCGAAAACCTGACTAACATAAGAAAGCGGATTAAAGGGAATAAGCGTATGCATTCTCGCTTGCATCGTTGGTCGTGGTATGAACTTCAACAGTTTGTCGAATACAAGGCAAAGGCAAGTGGAATTGATGTTAAATATATCAATCCGGCATACACTTCTCAAATTTGCTCTAAATGTGATTGTCTCGGCTCTAGGCATAAGCATCTTTTTAAATGTTCTAACTGTGGAAGCTATCAGCACAGTGATTGCAACGCTGCAATCAATCTTCTGAAGCTTGGCGAGTCTATTGTCTCGTCAATGGCACCGGTCAATGTGCCGATGGTAGCAGTCGTTTAGGCTAGCTACAAGCTTTCGCCTTTAGGCGAGAGTAGTTGACTCAGTAGTGATTTTATTTGCATTTGCCGGAATCGTTCTTGCCTTTTTTACTTACTTGATTATTCCGGAAATGAAAAGCCCTCATCAAACAAGTGTGATGTCTGATATCAGGGAAGTTATCTTTAACAAACGTGTTGTTTGGACTTGCATTTTTGCAGGTTTGATGGTTGGACCCTTGGAGGGGTTTGCCGATGTCTGGGGAACAACATTTTTAAAACAAGTTTATGGATTTGATGCGTCAATGGCAGCATCTTTGCCATCCATGATTTTTGTTGGAATATGTTTTGGTTCGCCTTTACTTAACTTTATTGCGGAGAAAATAGAAAATTATTCTCTGACGATTATTGGTTCTGGAATTATTATGACAATAGTTTTTATAAGTTTGTTAATCTGGCAGCTATCACCTGAAGTTTTAACTTTTAGTTTTATTATTACAGGAGTGTGTTCTGCATATCAGATTTTGGCAATTTACAAAGCGTCAACTTACGTTAGTGAGAATGTCGCCGGATTGACGACTGCTGTTGCTAACATGATCATTATGATTTTTGGTTATGTGTTCCATACCATTATAGGAATCGTGATCAATATGGCAGGAGGGGTTAATTCCCTTAAAGCAATTGAACTTGGGATGGCGGTTATTCCAATTGGCCTTTGCATTGGCACTGTCGGCTTTATGTTTTGTTTGCTACCTGACAAAAAACAAACAGCCTAAAATACTGAGACAGACAGCTCTAAAACGGTGTAAGCTTTTTAAAGCTGTCTTAAGTAATAATTTGCTTTAAACTATCTGCGAGGGCATTGACTTTTTGCTCACCTATCTTAAAAGCAGATTCGGTACTTTCAAAATTTTTGATGACAACACCACCATAAATTTTAATTTTAGGTTCCGTTCCGGAGGGTCTGATCGTTAATTTACTACCGTCTTCAAGCCAAAAAATAAGAACATCCGATTTGGGAAGTGTGATTTTTTCTTCACTTTTTTTAAGTAAATTATATTTTATAGATTTAGAATAGTTCTCAATTGCGATGACAGGAATTCCGTTAATGACCTTGGGTGGATTTTTTTCAAGATTTTCCATTCCTTTTTGCATCTGCTCTTTACCGGCTTTTGTTTCTGCAAACTTTACCGATATTACGTTTTCAACAAAGCATCCATGTTTTAGATAGATTTCATTTAATTTGTCTATTAAAGTTTTTCCCTCAAGCTTTGCATGAAGAGTCGCTTCTGCGATCAAGGCAGAAGTTGAGATGGCATCTTTATCGCGCACAATGCTTCCAAATAAATAACCATAAGATTCTTCCCCGCCAAAAATATATTCAGGACCGTTTTGGATTGTTTCCCATTCCCTGATTTTTTCTGCGATATATTTAAAGCCCGTTAAAACCTCAAAACATTCTTTATTATAAGAGAGCGCGATCTCTTTAAAAAGCTCTGTTGTGACAATTGTCTTGATGAAGGCAGCATTTTTTGGAAGTTTTTTTAGTTTTGTAAGAGCCTCTAAAATATAATTCAAAAGAAGCGATGCAATTTGGTTGCCGTTTAAAATCACGGTTTTGTCGCCATCTTTAACAGCTACTCCCACACGATCTGCATCCGGATCATTTGCTATCAATAGATCGGCATGGATTTTTTCCATAAGATCGATACCAAGCTGCAAGGCTGCTTTTTCTTCAGGGTTTGGCGATTTGACTGTCGGGAAATCACCATCTGGCAAACATTGTTTTTCAACATAGGTAACATTAGTAAATCCATGAGTATTTAGAGTTTCTGGGATAAGCGTGATACCTGTTCCGTGAAGACTTGTATAGACAATATGGATTTTATGGCCTTCACTTTGATTTTGTTCTGGATAAACTTGTAATTTATTGATCGCATCCAAATAGGCCACATCCAAATCTTTACCAACAATGTGTATATGGGAGTCTTTTAGATCCGTAACTTGTTTGACATCTGAAGGACTTTTAATTTTATTAACTTCATCAATAATGCCTATATCATGCGGTGGAAGTACTTGGGCGCCATCATTCCAGTAAACTTTATATCCGTTATATTCTTTTGGATTATGAGATGCCGTCACCATAATTGCTGCGTCGCATTTTTTAAAGCGACATCCAAAAGAGACAAAAGGGGTTGGTCTGATATCGTTGCAGATGTAGGCTTCGATGTTGTTTGCAGCAAGTACTTTGGCCGCTATTTCTGCAAATTCTTTTGAATGATGCCGTGAATCATAACCGATGAATACTGACAGAGGTTTATTTAAAACTGTTTTTTTGAGATAATTTGCAAGGCCTTGAGTAGCTGATGCTACTGTATAGACGTTCATACGGTTTGTTCCGATGCCCATAAGGCCTCTTAAACCGCCTGTTCCAAAGGTTAAATTTGTGTAGAAGGCATCGATCAGTTCTTTTGGGTTTTCATTCTGTAATTTTTGGATGCCTTGTTTTGTTTCTTGATCATAAGGACCTGTCAGCCAGTTATTGATGTTTTTTGTAGTTTCTAAATCCATTTCAATTTTATCTTTCATTTTTTCTCACACATTTTCAATTTGTTTTATGAATTGTTCTGTAATAGCATTAAAATAACTTCCGGCCTGATTATCGCCTTCATGAAAAGCTGCTGGATATCCCTCATCGCTCCCGCGTCTGATGGCAGCTATCAAGGGGATGCTTCCAAGTAAAGCGGTGTTAAATTTTGAGCTAAGTTCTAAAACTTTACCGCTTCCAAAAATATGATAAGTGTCATCAGTACCAGGTACTGTAAATCCTGCCATATTTTCTATCAAACCAACAAGGGGAATATCGAGTAAATGAAGGGCGTTGATTGCTTTTATGGCATCTAAGGTAGCAACTTCTTGGGGAGTAGAAACGATGAGCGATCCGTCAATTTTTAGAAGCTTCGATAAAGAAATAGGCACATCGCCAGTTCCCGGCGGTAAATCGATGATTAAAAAATCCAAAGACCCCCATTCGATATCTTGGATCATTTTTTGAAGGGCGTTATGGAGCATGGGACCTCTCCAAAGGACAGCCTCTGCTTCTTCAATAAAAAATCCGATAGACATCGCTTTTATGCCGAATTTTGTGAAGGGGAGTATGACGGGCTTTTTATCCGGAGAGGGAATTTTTTTCGGGGTTAGGCGTCTTAAGCCCAGCATAATCGGAATAGATGGTCCATAAACATCTGCATCTAAAAGACCTACGGAAAATCCTCGCTTTGCAAGGCTTATGCTTAAGTTGACGGCAACTGTTGATTTACCGACACCGCCTTTTCCGGAACCGACAAAATAAGTTTTCATTTAAGGGCCCTGTTGAATAGAAAGCTGTTTTTGTATCGTGGATAAAGGGACAACTGTTGCATCCTTTTGAATGCCTTCACAATAAAGGGCCGCTTCTTCAAAAGCTTCTTTAGAACTTAAGTTTTGAGGCCACCAGGGAAATGTTCTGCATTGTTTGGGTCTTACGGGATAAATAGAACATTTGCGGTCTTTTAAAAAAATACAATCATAATTTTTAGACATTTCAACAAGTGCTAATTTACCGTTGACCCGTCTGATATAGCGTATGTTAAAATCTTTAATTGAAATTTTTAAGTAATCGGCCATTTTCAGGATTTCATCTTCTGTAACCCATACATACCCAGGAGCACCCGTGCAGCATTTACCGCATTCGGTGCATTTGAATTTTAGACCTTCCTTATACCAAGGCTCATTTTCTGAAATGACATTTAAAGAGCTCATGATTAATCCCTGTCAGCTTTAAGGATTTGTCTTATGCCTGCAACAACAAATAAAATAAGAAAAATGATACATACGATGCCAACGACGGCGGCTTCAACAAAAAGACCTGCTGCTAAAATGTAATTCATATCTTAATTCCTTATTTTAGTGTTGTAGCGTAAGGTAAGCCCCCTACGCTACAACATGCTGTAAATTGTTACTCATCTTCTGGAGCGTCTGCAATTAACGCTTCTGAAATTAATACAATACCTGCAACTGATGCTGCATACGTTAAGCCAAATTTGACAACTTTTGCAGGGTCAACGACACCGGCATCAACTAAGTTTTCAACTTTTTCCGTATTGGCATTAAAGCCTTCATTTGTTTTTGCCTGACGCACTTCATGTAGCAGCACAAAACCATCATGGCCAGTATTCTGGACAATTTGCCTTAGAGGTGTTTCACAAGCAATGCTTACAACTTTAGCGCCCAAAAGCTCATCGCCTTCCAAATTAAGCTCTGAAATAGCTTTTGAAGCTCTTAATAAAGCAACGCCGCCTCCAGGAACAATTCCATCTTCGAGGGCGGCTTTTGTTGAATTTAAGCTATCTTCAAACATCTGTTTTTTCTGCTTGAGTTCCGGCTCTGTTGCAGCGCCCACACGAATGACCGCAACGCCCCCGCTAAGTTTAGCTTTGCGCTCTTCGAGCTTTTCTTTTTCATAGGGACTTTTGACAGAGTTTGCTTCATTTTCGATCTGTTTAATTCTTGAAGCAATAGCACTTTCAGATCCCGCGCCATTGACAATGATCGTATTTTCTTTGCTGATGCTAATTTTTTCAGCAGAACCCAAAGCATCTGCCGGTATTTCTTTTAAGGAAATTCCAGCTTCTTCGGAAATGACTGTAGCTCCTGTTAGTGCGGCAATGTCTTTAAGCATCTCTTTTCGTCTATCCCCAAATCCAGGGGATTTTACAGCAGCCACTTTGAGTGAGCCGCGCAACTTGTTAACAACCAAAGTTGATAACGCATCGCCTTCAATGTCTTCTGCAATGATGAAAAGTTCTTTACCAGATGCTGCTACTGATTGTAAAACAGGTAGGATTTCGTGAATATTTGAAATTTTCTTGTCGACAAGAAGAATTTCAGCATTGTGCATCTCAACAGTCAAACGTTCCTGATTTGTGCAAAAATAAGCGCTCAAGTAACCGCGGTCAAACTGCATACCCTCTACAAGTTCAATTGTAGTATCCGTGCCTTTTGCCTCTTCGATAGTAATGACTCCTGCTTTCCCGACTTTTTCCATAGCTTCTGCAATCATGGAGCCGATTTCTTCATTTCCGGATGCTGAAACAGTTGCGATATTTTTAATTTCAGCAGCGCCTTTAACAGGAATTGCGATTTTTTCAATTTCTTTGATGACAGCCTCAACTGCTTTTTCCATTCCGCGTTTGATGCTGATTGGGCTAGCTCCAGCTGCGATATATTTGATACCTGTTTCTACCATTGTGTTAAGAAGAAGAGTAGCAGTCGTTGTGCCGTCGCCGCATTTTTCTTTGATTTTTTGGACGACTTCTTTTGCCATGGAGACGCCCATGTTTTCATATTGATTTTTGAGCGTAATGTCTTTTACGATACTGCTTCCATCGTTTGTGATAGTCGGAGTGCCGTAAGATTTTTCAAGGCCTACATTGCGACCTTTTGGACCTAGTGTGAATGCAACGATGTCAGCTAGTGTTTTGATGCCTTTAGCAAGAAGCTGTCTTGCTTCTTCGTCGAAAATGATTTCTTTTGGTGTTGAAGACATATCTGTTGTTCTCCTTGTTTTAAGAAGTTTAAATTATATGTCATGAAGTGAAAAGGAAGCAAGGGATTTTCTTAAAATTTTAGCAGAGCCGTTAAATGATTGCTAAAAACAAAAAAAAGCTTGTACCATTTTTGAGCAATCAGGTTTTGAAATGGATGGAGCCTTATAAAGCCTTTATTGATTATTGATTAATTTGTTATAGATGTCGCGCTTTGGGACACCTCTCAAAGTAGCCGCCATTTTGATGGCCTCATTTTTTGAAAGAGAGTAGGTTTGTTGGAGTAAAAGGACATGATCTTCTGGTGTCAAGCTTTCAAAATCGACTTGGCAATTTTCGGGGCTTCCGGCAATAAGCAAAACAATCTCGCCTTTGATCTCGCCCTTGCTAAAATAGGTAATAAGATCTGAAGCCTTTGCGCTTTTGATTTCTTCAAACTTTTTAGTCAGTTCGCGAGCTACGACGATTTGCCTGTCTGAAGCTAGCTCTTTAAGGTGTTCCAAGGTACTTATAAGTCTATTTGGAGATTCGTAACAAATCGTAGTACCAGTGTAGATCAAGATTTCTTGCAGCAATGTTTTGATTTCTTTTGTTTTTTTGGGAAGAAAGCCGCAAAATTGGAATCGGTCTGTATTTAATCCTGAGGCTGAAAGCGCAACAATTGCAGCGCATGCTCCAGGAATGGATTGGACTTGTATGTCTTCTTCTTTGCATCTTTTGACAAGTTTTTGACCAGGATCTGAAATGCCGGGGGTTCCCGCATCTGAAATCAATGCGATGTTTTGTCCGTTTTGAAGCTGCTCAATGATTTCATCTTCTTTTGAGACTTCGCTGAATTTATGAAAGCTTTTTAACGGTTTTTGAATGTTATAATGTTTTAATAAACGCAAGCTATGTCTTGTGTCTTCGCAAAGAATAGTGTCGCATGAATTTAAAATTTCGATTGCGCGATAGGTGATATCACTTAAATTACCGATAGGTGTTGCAACAAGATATAACAAGGGAAGAACTCTATAGAAAAATAAGGTGGCACCCAGATTCGAACTGGGGATCGAAGCTTTGCAGGCTTCTGCCTTACCACTTGGCCATGCCACCTTAGCGTTAAAGAGCTACCTTATACAAAAAAATGATGCTGTTCGTCAAGAAAAAAAAGTAAAAATTCCAAAAAACTTGTGTGTAAGTCATTCATAACTATCTAGAAACGGTATTTTCAGAATCCTGTTTTTTTGACGGAAATAGCGTTGTAAGAAAAAATTGATAGATGGACGGTATGGCAATGGTAATTGCGGCTGCAACAAGCGGATGAACTTTGCCTGTTTTCCAGATAGGAATAAAGTCGTGACCCTTTGGCGGATTGGATAAAGCTTGAAGTGCGTATTTTGCACTTATAAACGTGTTTACGAAAACGGAAGTAATAAGAAATTTATTTAAATCAGGCGCTGATTTTTTGACAGCGTGAGCTAAAGTAAGATCTGCAAGATTAAATAGCATAGCAAATGTCGGTCCTGCGGCAGCAAATAGTAAATAGGCCTTTTCGTCTCCAAATTTATTACCGATCTCGCTCAATTGATTGCTTTTTAATTTTGCAACCCCGCCAGTCAAAGGAATTATTTGGATAGAGGGGTTTGCATTCGCATAAACAAGTTTTCCTATAATTGCATGCCCCATTTCATGAATGAGGGTTAAGCGTGTCGTCACATCTAGTAAAGAAAGAACAAAATGAGGGTAATGACTTAAAATTTCACGACCATAATTAGCCCGCAGTTTTGATAAGAAGCTATCGCGAATGGGATTTTTTTCAATGGCATCAAAATAGGAATCTTTTAGTGATACGAGTTGTTTTACTATCACAGCAGAAGCTACTGTAGAAATCGTTAAAATCTTTAGTAAAGGAACATTTGCTCTCCCAACAAAGGGGTAGGCAGTCGCTGCTAATGAAATACTTAATAGAGAGGCTTTTAGAATATCAAGTGCAATTTGTTTAAGTTTTGACTTAAAGTTTGGGGTTTCTTTTTTGAAATTGGGAGATTTTGGTAAGTCAACTTCTGGCAAAGTGTTAGAATTGCAGACCATGATAAACCCTTTTATATATTAAAGATTATTTTAACATATAAATGTTAAGATCTTATAAAGAGATGGTAAGATTCGAAAATTAAAATATTTTTTTATGTGCAGGGGTTTACGATTTGCTGTACTAGTTTATGGACAAAAAAAGACCCTGTATCCTTATTAGTCAAGAATACAGGGTCTTTTTGTATCTTCTTTAAGCAGAAACCACTCTTGGCGGATTCATGATGGCGCGTGTTAGCTCCTTCATCAGCCTAAAATCTTCCTGCATGCTTTTATTGAGATTTTTGATTTCATTTTTCAGTTGTAATCTCAAGTCGCGAGGAGCTTTTTCTTCTTTGACTTGAGTTAGCTTCACTTTTAGTTGGTTGAATTGATTGATTTTTTCCAAAATCTGATCGGAAATTTCATTCACTTGTACTTCAATTTCTTCCTTTTTCAAGTGCCACGCTTCTTTTAGGCTCTCAAGCAATAAATTTTTATGTTCGATGACCATTCTTTTTTTGATAGTGACAGGATCTATTCTTTTCAAGCTATGAACAAGTCTTAGTTTATTAAGCGTCCAGATCAGCCATTTTGTCGGGTCAAACTGATACCAACGGATACCGTTTCTGTAATCATTTGCAAAAGTATGGTGAAAATTGTGGTAGCCCTCACCAAATGTCAACATGGCTAAAAAGTAATTATTTACAGCTGTTTGTTCCTGGGAAAAAGGTTTTTCGCCCCACATGTGGGCTAGCGAATTGATGAACCAGGTAAAATGGTGAAGCGCAAACATTCTTAAACCAAGCGAGATGACAAATGCTCCCATATAATCATTTAAGAGCCATCCTACAAAAAGAAAACTCATCAAGTTTGTAGAGACAATGAGCTTGCCAATATGTTTATGCTGAAACGCTACAAGTTTATTTTTTAGTAAGTCAGGAACAATTTTGCTGTCGATTTCGCGCGGTTTGTCGATGATCCAGGTACAATGAGCGTAAAGAAATCCACGGTTGATGTTATAGGGATCATTATCAGTATCGACATAGGCATGATGAATGCGATGATCAAATGCCCATCTTAAAGCACTTCCTTGCGCCGTCATTGAACCGAAAAAAAGCATGATTGTTTCAAGAATTGTGTTTGTTTTATAACTTTTATGGGCATAATAGCGATGATAACCTGCTGTTATGCTAAAACCCGTAAGGTAAAGCAGCACAAAAGATATTAAACAGAGACTTAATGAGGGCGTATAATAGTAAAAATAGAAGGGGAGTCCAATCATCAGCAACGTTTGGTAGATCGAGATAAAGAGCGTCGGAACCCAGTTAATATCTTTCTTAAGTTTCATAGATTAAGCCTTTTATAGTTTTTTTATTTAAAGTTTACTTTATTCTAAAAATAATTATTTGGCAATCTAATTATTCAATTTTCAAGGAATTTGGTGTATGAAATTACATTCTTTAAAGCAAATGCAATCTTTAATAAATTCATCTTTATTAAAAGATGATGTATTAATAACAGGATTTTCAGTTGATACAAGATTAATCAATAAAGGTGATGTCTTTTTTGCGCTGCCGGGGCAAAAAGTTGATGGTCATGAATTTTTAAATGAAGCTGTTCAAAAGGGAGCTTCCTGTCTTGTCGTTCAGAAAAATTATTCGGGGCCAAATTTTGGAATTCCCGTTTTGGCAGTGGATGATACCCTTTCTTCGTTGCAGCTTTTAGGCCAAAGACTTTTAGCAAAAAGAAATTCAAAAATTGTGGCAATCACAGGGTCTGTCGGAAAAACAACGACAAAAGATTTTTTAACGACGATTTTAAAAGAAAAATACAAAACTTGGAGTACGCCCGGCAACGCCAATTCCCAAATAGGCATTCCGCTCAGTATCTTAAATAACACAGATGGTTCAGAAGAGATTCTTGTCATTGAAATGGGAATGAATGAGCCATCCCAGATTGAAAAGCTTGTCAGAATAGCTCCTCCGGATGTGGCTGTTTTAACCCATGTCAGTCTGACACACGCCGGAAATTTTAATTCTTTAAGGGACATCGCCCTTGAAAAAGCTGAAATTTTTAAATCGACCAAAACCAAAATCGGAATAGTCAATTACGATATCGAACATATTAATGAAATCTTAACAATAGGCTCTTGCCGAAAACTAAAGTTTTCTGTAGCTTGTAGGCAGGCAGATTTTTATCTTGATCATTTTACCCTACATACTTTGGAATACGGTTTTTTACATTTAAATCTTCCTCCTCTATTTGGAAAAGCGCATTATCAAAATTTGACTGCCGCAATCGGAGCTGCGACACAATTTGGGATATCCTTCGAGGAGATCAGTCGAGCGGAGAAAAAATTAAAGCTTCCGGAAAAGAGATTTGAGGTGATTGATAAACAAGGAATAACTTTTGTTAACGATTCTTATAATGCATCCGAGATTGCAGTTAAAGCAGCTTTTGAATCTTTGCCCCTTCCAAAAAATTCAGGGAAAACATTTGCTGTGATCGGCGAAATGCTCGAGCTTGGCAAATTTTCAATAGAGTGCCACAGACGAGTTGGTGAAATGGGCTTGGAGCATGTGGATTATATGTTTGTTTTGGGAAATGAGTGCGCACCAATTTACGAGTGCTGGAAAGAAAATAAAAAACCTGTAGAGTGGTTTTTGGATAGATCGTTACTTGCAAAAGCCTTAAAATCAAAAGTACATAGCGGCGATGTTGTGCTTTTGAAGGGGTCAAGGGCTAACTTATTGTGGAAAATTTTAGAGGATTTTTAAAACATGTTTTTAATTATTGATTTGTTAAAAAACTTTGATATTAGGATTCCTTCCGTTTTTTCATATTACTCAACCCGCATGATATTAGCTGCTTTAACTTCCCTTGCGATCACCATATTCTTCGGGCCATTTGTTATCCGAAAACTGACAGAGTTTAAAATTGGACAGTCCATAAGAACAGATGAGTGTCCGCTTCTTGGAGAACTTCACAGTAAAAAGCAAAATACCCCTACAATGGGAGGTCTGCTGATATTATTTGCCATGCTTGTTTCCATGCTTCTTTTTATGGATTTAACCCACATTTTTACTCTGATCCTTTTTTTAACAACCATTAGTTTAGGCCTTCTTGGCGGAATCGATGATTATTTAAAGCTCAAATACAAAAACACAAAAGGCCTATCTGCCAAAAAAAAGCTTTTATTTCAGTTTTTTTGTTCCGGATTATTAGCCTTATATCTTTTTAATCCGACTGTGACAAATGCGGTGCATGTGGGAAAATGGTTTGCTCCTCCTGTCATAAAGGAACAAATTTCAACGCATGTAAGACAAGAAGATGCGCAAACAACAACTTCAGTTTTATCCCTTAAAAATTATGCGTCAAGACTTTATGTTCCATTTGTTAAAGAACCCGTTTTGACATTCTCCTATCCATTTATTTTTATCATGGCGTTCTTTATTATGTTTGTCATAACCGGCTGCTCAAACGCTGTGAATTTGACAGATGGCTTGGATGGGCTTGCGGCAGGTTGTTTGATTATGGTAGCTTCTGCTTTGAGCTTAATAGCTTTTGTATCAAATAATATTGACTTGGCAAGTTATCTTAACATTTTATACATTGAAGGAAGCGGCGAAATCGCGATTTATTTAGCAGCTTTTGTCGGAGCCTGCATCGGATTTTTATGGTATAATGCACATCCCGCAGAAATTTTTATGGGGGATACCGGCTCGCTTAGCTTAGGCGCCATCATCGGGGTGTCTGCTGTTTTGCTTAAGCGCGAATTGCTGCTTG
The DNA here is from genome assembly GCA_041691015.1 of Parachlamydiaceae bacterium. Taxonomy (GTDB): domain Bacteria; phylum Chlamydiota; class Chlamydiia; order Chlamydiales; family Parachlamydiaceae; genus JBBSJT01. Next base: position 42,965 of record JBEPVN010000006.1, read on the forward strand.
GTCTTATTGGAGGTATATTTTTAGCAGAAGCCCTTTCAGTGATTTTGCAAGTCGGAAGTTTTAAACTGCGCAATAAAAAACGCATTTTTCTATGCGCGCCGCTCCACCATCATTTTGAATATATGGGATGGCCCGAAACCAAAGTGGTCATCAGGTTTTGGATTATCGGATTATTATTAGCAATTATTGGAATTGCCTCGCTTAAATTTCAGTAGGTTTTATAAATGCTCGTCGAAGGAAAAAAAGTTTTAGTCTTGGGGCTTGGGGTAAGCGGGCTTTCGGCTGTACATTTTTTACTTAAAAAAGGAGCTTTTGTTTCTGCCTTTGACCGCGATAAATCAAAAATGCAAGCAGTACTTGATCTTGGAATAAAAACCTTTGATGAGGAATCAGAGTTTGATTTTGGAGCGTTTGATTTTGTCGTAGCTTCACCTGGATTTCCTGTTAAAGAAAAAAAAGACACTATTATTGGCGAAATGGAACTTGGGGCGAGATTTTTAAAAAATAGGGCTATCGGAATAACTGGAACTAATGGAAAGACAACAGTTACCTTGCTTGTAGAGCATGTACTCAACCATTGTGGTCTAAAAGCTAAATCTGTTGGAAATGTTGGAACCCCATTAACTGATTATTTATTGCACTTTTCAGATATCGATGAAATTTTGGTAGTTGAGCTAAGCTCCTATCAGTTAGAAACGCTCGAATGCAAAATTTTTGATGCGGGAGTTATTTTAAATATCACACCAGATCACCTCGATCGCTACAGGGATCTTGATGAGTATGCAATGACCAAAATAAGGCTCCTGCATTGCATGAAAAATACCGATTTTTTCTATGTGAACGAAGACTGTTTTAAATCTTTTGAACATTGTTTTCAGTCGGCAAAGATCAATCAATTTGGGTATTCAAAAGATCTAAACTTATATTCTGATTTAGAAAATGTTTATTTAAATAGAAAATTTCAATATACATTGCCTTGTGATTACATGGGAAGAAAAAGCCATGAGATTGAAAATATGATGGCAGCATATTTTATAGTAAAACAATTTCATGTCACTGCAGAACAATTTTTAGAAGCTTTTATAACCTTTGAAAAACCGTCTCATCGGATAGAATTTGTAAGGGAAGTCAATTCCGTTTTATTTTATGATGACAGCAAAGGAACGAATATTGATGCTGTGATGAAAGCTGTGGTCTCCTTAAAAAACCCTCTTTATTTGATTGCAGGGGGAGTGGATAAGGGATCTAGTTACGCTCCTTGGAAGTCTGTTTTTAAAGATAAGGTAAAAGGCGTGATGGTTATTGGAGAGGCAGCTCAAAAAATTAGAAATGAATTAATGCCGGATATTGAAGTGGAAATGTTTGATACGTTAGAGTCTGCAGTTTATGGAGCTTATAAAAAATCAGCATCCGGCGATGCGGTTTTGCTCTCGCCCGGCTGCTCAAGTTACGATATGTTTAAAGATTATAAAGAAAGGGGCAATGAGTTTAAAAGAATCGTCAACTTGTTGTCTAAGAGTTAATTAAAAGGAATAATTAATGAATAAAAGAGATGTAATAATTTTAGCTGTTTTGTTGAATACCGGTTTATTATCTGCTTTGGCGATGGTTGCGATCCATACCGATGACCAAAGTTTTGTAGATCAGACGGAAATGAATCAGATCATGGTCGAAAATCAGTTAAATAAAAAACAAGAAAAAGATGAGATTATAGCTTCAACGCTTGTCGCAACAGATGAATGGGACAGTGTTTTAAAAGATTATGTGACATCCCACGCTACTCAACTGACTCTTGATGACACTATCGATGAATTTGAAAAAGAGTTCGAAGAGCCAAAAAAAGTTCTGAAGGAAGCTCCGAAAAAACCGATACAGAAAGAAGTTGTAAAAGAAATTCCAAAAGAAGCTGTTAAACCGGTTGTCAAAGAGACTGTAAAAGAAGTTGTCAAACAGGTAGTCAAAGAAACTCCAAAACCTTCCATCAAAGACAGTAGAAGCATCGGAAAAACAATTGAGATCACAGTAAAAAAAGGCGATGCTCTTGAAAAAATTGCCCGCGCAAATGGAACTAGCGTAGAACAGGTAAGAGCGTTGAATAATTTAAAAAATGATCGGTTAACGATAGGACAAGTGCTTTTAGTGCCAGTTGACAGTGAAAAGAGTGCGTCTACTCCGGCAGCTCCTCCTGTATCAAAAAAGAATGAAGCAAGCGACGAAGTCGAATATTACGTAATTAAAAGCGGTGATAACCCGTGGAAGATTGCTAAACAATTTAAAGTTAAATTTGATGATCTTTTAAAGATGAATCATTTGGATGAAGATAAGGCGCGTAATTTAAAGATCGGAGATCGCATCCGAGTTAAGTAATTTCCAGAGCGAGGCCCTCATTCATGAAAAATTAAGGTGCTGATTAAATGGTTCGATTAATACTTTTGATAACAGTAACACTGATTTTTGCAATCGGGCTTGTCATGATCTTTAGCACAACATCTGCAGAAGTTCTCGATCATGACTTGGATAAAAGTACTCATAGTAGTCTTGTACGGCAAATGCTATTTGCCTTGGTTGGTGCGTCTCTTACAGGAATCATCTGGAAGGTAGGCTACAGAAACATTATTTCTTTTAGCCCAGAACTCCTTATTTTTTTTACGTTTTTACTCGTATTAGCATTAATTCCAGGCATTGGTCGCGAAGTTAACGGCTCCAAACGCTGGATTACGCTTGCCGGCTTATCCTTTCAGCCCTCGGAATTTGTCAAATATTTGGTGCCTGCTTTTTTAATCAATCGTTTTTTAAAGACCGATCCGAGTTTAATGAGCGCGAAAGAATTTTTTAATGTGTTATGTTTGGTTGCAATCCCTATGCTCTTAATTCTGATTGAACCAAACAACGGAACTTTTGCCGTAATTGGAACCGGTGTGATGGTGCTTTGTTTTTTGGCCCGAGTCTCCTTTAAATATTGGGCACTTCCTTTGCTTATATTTTCCGTAGTAGGGGGAGTCTTTGCCTACAATATGCCCTATGTGACTGCAAGGTTAAGAGTTTATCTTCACCCGGAACTCGATATTAGAGGCAAGGGTCATCAGCCCTATCAGGCCAAAATCGCGGCAGGTTCCGGAGAAATTTTTGGTAAAGGTCCTGGCAATAGTTTACAAAAATTAAGCTATCTACCGGAGGCGCAAAACGATTATATCGCTGCAATTTATGCAGAAGAGTTTGGGTTTGTAGGAATTATTATTCTCATTACTCTCTATATGATCGTTGGACTTTTAGGCTTTTATATTGCTTTCCAAACAGGCGATCTTGGCGGATTTTACATGGCTTCTGTTATCACATTTTTAATCTGTTTTCAGGCTTTTTTAAATCTCGGAGTGGTCTCTGGTCTTTTACCTAGTACCGGTCTTAATTTACCCCTATTTAGTCAGGGGGGAACATCATTAATGGCAAATATCGCAGCGATTGGCCTTCTATTTAATATATCTAAAACATCTCCAATAACTAAGACTATTTAAGAAATAATTATAACCATAAGGATTGCTGGATTCAACTACAAATCTATTTTAATAAATAACATTTTGAAGTATGATATTTGTTAAAAAAGGTTTTCCGATGCTAGAAGAGTCACCCCTTGGACAAAATACAGTTTATATCGAAACATATTCGCCGCAATTGCTATTTCCGATACCAAGATCGCTTGCACGAGATAAGATCAATCTTACAGAAGCATTACCCTTTAGCGGGGTAGACATTTGGACAGCTTTTGAAATTTCGTGGCTTGGACCAAAAGGAAAACCTATGATTGCTTTGGCAGATATATCTTTTGATTGCAGCTCTCAAAATATCGTAGAATCCAAATCATTCAAGCTTTATTTAAATTCATTTAACCAAACAGTTTTTGAGTCTTTTGAGACTGTCAAAAGCGTCATGGAAAAAGATTTAGGAAATGCTACTGAAGGTAGTGTTACTGTGAAGTTATATTCTATTAATGAATTGAAAAATCAGCCTTTGGTCTCTTTTCCAGGTATTTGTATTGATGATCTCGATATCGAAACTTCGAGCTATCAAGTAAATCCTCAATTTTTGAAATGCGAATCAGAACAAATCGTGGAGGAAACCCTTTATAGCGATCTCTTAAAATCAAATTGCCTTGCAACAGGACAACCAGATTGGGGTTCCTTGTTTGTTCATTATTCCGGTTGTAAAATTGATAGGGAAGGGTTGTTAAAATATATTATTTCATTTAGAAACCATAGTGGCTTTGCAGAACATTGCGTGGAACAGATTTTTAATGATTTACAGAAATATTGCCAGCCTGGAAAATTAAGTGTGTTTGCAAGATACACAAGAAGGGGAGGGCTTGATATCAATCCGTTTCGTTCTAATTTTGAGCACGCTCCATCCAATCTTCGTCAAATCAGGCAATAGCGCCCGTAATGGCGCAAGCTTTTTTCAACAGAGAGGCTAAAGAGGCTAAAGTATCACCACGTTGTGGT
>JBEPVN010000007.1:0-40419 GCA_041691015.1 Parachlamydiaceae bacterium
AATATCTGCAAACAAAAACCTTAATGAGCTTAAAGTTGAATTTCTCAAGAAATTTTAATAACGCAAGAAGTTCAATATAAAAAAATTAACACCCTAACTTACAAAAGAACCTCATGAGTTCGTTTTTATTACGAAATTATCAAGTTCTATATTAATTAGACATTACTCAGCAAGGGTTCACCTTCTTTTTTACTTGCTCTATGTTTTATACAACAACAGGCACCTAAACAGGCACCTATAGAAAGTCCGATAAAACTTATCGTACCCAATGAAATGAGAGATATTTCAAAATTTCGAAAACTTAATTCAGAAACTTCTCGTTCTACAATATTTTGTAGACTATATCCTGCCATTGCAATAAAAACGTGATTAAAATCCATATTTTTATACTCTCCCTCGAAGATCCAATCACCTTCCATTATTTCAGAAGGTAGGGTAATTTTAAATTTACCTCTCTTTTCACTTGCAGATGGGTAATAATAAGGTTTATATAAACCCAAAAAGTTCACTAGGAGAATATTTTTTTGCCAATCAAAAATGCGGCACGTCCCGTTTAATGACACTCGAATATTTATTGAGGCAGTGTAATTTTCCTTGGGTGCTTTAGATGTATAAAAAACATTGATGCATCCATTTAATGGTCCAAGATCTGTTTTTTTTATTTCAATCGGAAATCTATCAAATATATTATAGTCGAGAGAAGTGATGTTAGTGTAAATGTTGAGCGTTTTGTTTTCAGTCTGGTTACTTGTTTTATTGGTCCATCCGTTGACGATAGGATCATCTTTATTCAAGTTACTACGCTTCTGAATTATTGGGTTATTAATAGATAAGTAATTTAGAACTTTATCAAATAATGAAAAAAAATTCTTTGCAAACGTGCTTACCGGTACTTCTGAAGTACCAATTAACATTTTCCAAAATGGAACTTTCGCAATTTGATCGATGTGATGAGCGGTCGTTGATTCTCCCTCCTTTAAATAATAGACCTTAGCATGATAACTATTATAAGTTTGAAGTGAATATTCGGTTCCACTTGAATGAGTTAAGGAGGATGTATAATGATTAACTTGCATTTAAAGCAGCCTCTATTTTTTTTGTTTATCAGGTAAGTAGTAAAGCGTGTTATTTAATGGAGTATTGAAAGTAATATTCATAGGTATTCAAAGGATATTTTAAAGTTTGGGATCTTAGTTTAGAGGTGAAAAAAAAGCAATCACAAAAACTTTAATTACAGGGTGGCTCCGGTTTTATTGGCAAAAAAGATAGCGTTGCCTTAAGCTATTGAAGCCTCGAAGGCATGCGGCTAAGAAATCAATTCAACAATGATTTCTGAAAAAAGGGCATACAACCGCCGAGCTTACATATTGAGGGGATTCTTAAAATGGACAGAACTTAAAATCTTGGTTAATGCCCCGTCATCATCTTCATCATAAATATCTCCTACAATTTCTTCAAATATGGCTTCCATGGTGACAATCCCTGCTTTTTCAGACCGCTCATACACAATTGCCATATGGGATCTATGTTCTTGCATGATGCGTAATGCTGTAAGAAGGGGAGTTGAGTCCGGAGTCTTTACGGCAGGTCTTAAAAGAGAGAGCCAGTTTTGCTGTTTAGTCTGTAAAAATGCGAGAAACTCTTTGGCGTTTATCATGCCGATGACTTCATCAAATTCTAAAACAGGCAGCCTTGTATGACCTGAAGTTACAAAAACATGTTCTGCTTCTGTCAATGTTTGATCTTTTGTAAGATAGGTCACCTCTGACCAACCGACGGTGATTTCTTTTACGGTGGTGTTTTCAATTTTAACGAGGTTCAAGACATATTGTTTGCTGGATTCTGTCAGAGCATCAAATCCGATAATATCTTCGTATTCCCCGTGAGTTTCGCTGACTACATGTTTATTTGGAAAAGAATTTAATATTTTTTTTGTCGACCATTCAAAAAATGTTACAATAGGCCCGATCAGTGACCCGATGCGATGGAGCCATGGCGCAGATTTTGAAGCGATGAACATAGGTCTTCTTAAAGCAAGTGTTTTTGGGACAAGTTCGCCGATAACAACATTGATATATGTTAAGAATGTCACAATCATGAAGAGCGAGAGAATTTCAGCTGTGTTTTCTTTGATCCCAAAATTAGCTTCAAGCCAAGGAGCTATACCCTCTTCTGAGGCAGCGCCACCAACTGCAGCTGCCAACATTCCAAGAAAAGTAATTCCCATTTGAGTGATCGATAATGTCCTCTCGGGGTTTTCCCGAAGGGTTAAAAGCATTTTTGCGTTTTCATTCCCTTGTTTGACAAGTTCGCGGAGCGCAGGCTTGCTGACTGCTATGAATGCTGTTTCTGATGCCGATAGAAAAGCATTTATGAGAAGACAAACCAAAATGATTATCAATTCAAACATTACATTGACCCATTGTTGTTACACCCCATATTGTTTAATTACCCAAATTGTAATCTTTTGAAATTTATTTTTAAAGAGATCTTATCAATTATTGAAGATTAAGAGCTTTTTTTAATTTTGGAACATATTTCAATATCGATAGGTCTTGTTCTTTGTTGATATCTAGAAGTCTTTCATAAGAGCCGCCATCTGCCCACTCCTGTCTTCTTGGAACTTTGAATAAGTGAAAATAATCCTCATCGCGCGACCAATAATGATTGATCCTGATTTTGTCGGCTAAAATATAGGGAGCAATTGATGCTGTCATGACCCGATTATTTGAGTTGAATGCTAAATACCCTGATTTATAAATTGCCCTATGCGGACTCTTAAATTTTTTAACGTGTTTTGGGTTGACAATGACCTTGACATGCGCGTTTTCATGATAATCAGTCGGGGCTTTATAAGTTAGCTTTTCGATGAGGAGCTCATTTGGTGCAATTTTTTTAACTCCGGACGTTCCATACATCTGCCAATTGACAACAACAGCGCCAGCTCTTTCAAAGTCTTTTAAAAATTCCGGCAGAGTCATGACTTGCACAGGAAATAAAAATTCGTCAGCGTCTAACACTGCAAGCCATCTTACTTTTTTTTTTGTAAGTTTTATTGCGTGGTCATAGGCATTGCATTGGATGACACTCCAACTAAATTTTTTACCTGGAGCATGAGGCCAATTAATCAATTGCACAACACCGGAGTTTATATAAGGCTCTAAGACTTCCATAAAATTGTCACTGCTTCTATTATTATAAAGATAAAACTTAGTGACACCTACTAACTTGTGGAATTCGATCCATTCTTTTAGGTAGGGCGCTTCATTTTGAAATATTGTACAAATCGCTACTTCATGTTCATACCTAGTATGAGCCAAGGCAAATGGATTTAAAAAAAACAATTGGATTAAAAGCATCAATGAAATTTTTCTGATAGCCATGATAAAAGCTTACCCTTTGTGATTAATAAAGACATATGTTATATTTTTTCTATGAATAAAATCCAATTAAACTTATGTCAAATTGCAGATGGCGAAGATAAAAGTTCTCCATTTGTCAATAGCATCCGAAAAAACTATCGACACATCAGAAAATTCGCCAAAAGAACGATGACCGATTGTTTTAGAATTTACGATAGGGAAGTTCATGGTTATCCTCTGGCAATCGATTTTTACTCCGGAAGATTTTGCGTTCATTATTTTTCTCCCTATCACGATACTGAAGAATTGAAGGATGAGCTTGTTTTTGAAACGGAAAAAGCTTTGGAATTACTTTTTAAGGCAGATCCAAAAGATATTTTTTGGCGCACCAGGCAAAAAGCCAAGTTGACAAGGCAGTATGAAAAAGTAAATGAAATAAAAGAATTTTTTAACGTTCAGGAATATGGCGTTACATTTAAAATAAATCTTGTCGATTATTTGGATACAGGTCTTTTTTTAGATCACAGGGAAGCTAGAAGATATGTTGCTACTCATTCAAATGGCAAAAGGCTTTTAAATTTATTTGCTTATACTTGTTCATTTAGTGTCCATGCTGCTGTAAATGGAGCGTTATTTACAAAAAGCGTCGATATGTCAAATACTTATACGGATTGGGGAAAAGACAATTTTATCTTAAATGGGATCCCTCTTAAAAATCATGAGATTGTGCGGGCCGATTGCTTGAAATTTTTGGATGAGGAAATAAAATCCCGTATTCAATATGACCTTATCGTAATAGATCCTCCAACCATATCCAGATCCACAAAGATGGATCAGATGTTTGATGTAAATGTCGATTATATCTCACTTATTTCAAAGGCGTTACAACTTCTTTCTCCGGGCGGTTTTATTTTTTTTAGCACCAATTCCAGAAGATTTGTATTTGATGAAACAGCATTTCCTTCCTGTTTGATTGTAGAAATTTCCAAATTGACGCTTCCTGTTGATTTTCATGACAAAAAAATTCACCGTGCCTTTAAAATCCAAATTAAGTAATTATCGGTTGGTAAAAAAAAAAGAGATACATTAAGGTCTGAATCATAAGTTTTTAGTACTTCTTAAGAGGGTTTATGATAAAAGATTTGGATACAATCGGTTCTTTTTACCTTGGAAAATTGGTAGATCCCGTAACAGAAAAAACAACTGATAAGTTTCTTCTTTATGATTCAAAAAATTTAACGACCCACGCTGTGTGCGTCGGTATGACAGGAAGTGGAAAAACAGGTCTTGGAATTGCAGTATTGGAGGAAGCAGCTCTTGATAAAATCCCTGCAATCATTATCGACCCAAAAGGGGATCTGACAAATTTAGCTTTGACATTTCCGGATTTGTCCGCGGAAGAATTTTTTCCGTGGATCGATCACGCGCAAGCTGAAAAACTTGGGATGACAGATCAGGAATATGCATCTTTTTTGGCTAAAACCTGGTCGGATGGTCTTTTAAGCTCATTTGAGAATAAACAACGCATCAAAAAATTGAAAGAATCCGTCGATATCGTGATCTATACGCCAGCTAGCAATGCAGGCATCCCTTTGTCTATTTTAAGTTCTTTCAAAGCGCCTCCAGAAAATATAAGAACAGATAAAGAATTCATGAGGGAGCGCGTCTTATCACTCACCTCAAGTCTTCTTGGGCTTTTGGGAATAGATGCAGACCCGATTAAAAGCCGCGAACACATCTTGATTTCTGCAATTCTCGATAAGGCCTTTGAAAATGGGAAAGATTTGGAAATTGCAAATCTGATTCAACAAATTCAAGAGCCTGATTTTGATAAGCTTGGCGCATTGGATATTGAAACTTTTTTTCCTCGAAAAGAAAGAACGGCTTTGGCGGTTCGCCTAAATGCTCTTTTAGCATCAAAAAGTTTTCAAGCCTGGGTTACCGGGGAGCCCCTCGAAATTAAAGATCTTCTTTACACAAAAGAGGGCAAACCAAAACTTTCGATCCTTTCCATTGCGCACCTTGGAGACAAAGAGCGCATGTTTTTTGTGACTTTGCTATTAAATGAATTTATAATCTGGATGAGAAGGGAGCCTGGGGTGTCGAGCCTAAAAGCTATTCTCTTTATGGATGAAATTTTCGGTTTTTTTCCACCGATTGCAATGCCGCCCTCAAAGTTACCGATGCTGACACTTCTAAAAACAGCAAGAGCTTTTGGTGTGGGGATTTTTCTTTCTACGCAAAATCCTGTAGATCTTGATTATAAAGGTCTTAGCAATTGCGGAACTTGGTTTATCGGCAAATTGCAAACGGAGCGGGATAAACAGCGCATTTTAGAGGGGTTAAGGATTGCCTCAAACGGGGAATTTAGTACCGAATCGCTCGATAAAATGATCTCTTCGATTAAAAAAAGAGTCTTTATTATGCGCAGTATTTATGAAAAAGAGCCACTCATTTTTGAGACGCGCTGGACTATGTCTTATTTGAAAGGACCTTTGACTCTAAGTCAAATTCAATCCCTCACAAAAAAAACTATTCCCGAACCCAACTCTGAAAATGAAGCGATCACAAATACAAAACCATTTTTGCCCCAAGGCACAATTGAGTATTTTATTAAGCAAATCAATTATATAAAAAGCACTCAATACAAACCTTATGTTTTAGGAAGCGCAAAACTACATTTTGTGGACGCAAAAAATAAAGTGGATCTATGGAAAAATGTTTATCTTCTATTTCCGATTGATTCTGAACTAAAAACAATAGATTTAAATAAAGGAGAAAAAGAGCCGGATATCAAAGAACGCTTGGAGAGAAAGCCCGTTGAGGGAAGTACTTTTGAAGATTTTCCGGTAAGCTTGGTTCAGGAGAAAAATTTAAGTCTCTTTCAAAAAGCATTTATCGCATCGCTTTACCAAAATGAAACGTTGGTTTTGTATCAGATTCCAAGTCTTGGATTAACCTCAAAGCCCGAAGAATCAAAAGAAGATTTTCATGCAAGGGTACTTTCTGCAGGATCTGAAAAAGTAAACTTAGAGGTTAAAAAAACGGAAGAAAAGTATAATGAAAAAATTGCTGCTATTGAAGTAAAATTTAAAAAAGCAGATGATAAGTTAAGTCTGCAAAAGAACCAGTCATTTATTCAAAAAATCGAGGCTTTTTTATCATTCCTCACAACCCTGTTTCAGGCCTTTCTTGGTAAACGTTTAACGAAAGGAACTCTCACACAAGTTGGGACTTCCATGAGGAAGGCTGGACGCTTAACAAAAGAATCGCAGGATGAGGTTTATGCAGAAGATAGTTTAAAATCATATGAGACTCAAATTAGCGATTTAAAACAGAGTTTGCAGGATGAAATAACAAAGATAAAAGCAGATTCTGAAAGTATCTTAAATCAGATTGAAGAAATAGCTGTCAAACCAAGAAAAAGCGATATTGTTGTGGATGAGATAGCGCTTGTCTGGTCGCCTTAAATAATTGGCGACCCCTTTAAGCAGATCTCCACTTGCGGGCTTTCCAAATTGCAAAATTGAAAAGATCTTCTGTTGTGTTGTCTGTCTTATAAAGCTCCACAAAAGTAATTGGCGATAGACAAAAACGTCTTCCGTAGCTTAGTTGCAAGCATAAACTTTTAAATTTATTCCAGATTCTTTCATAAATTAATGGAGGCTTTTCTTTCATGCAGATGGCTTTTGCAAGAACTCTTAAATCTGAATATTCCTTTCTCATCCACATGAAGTCTTCGCTGTTTTCATTTTGATAATTAGCGCGATTGTAATTGTAGTTTGTAGTGATTGCAGTTAAAAAATCAAAATCTTGTTTAACCATGTTTTTTTCATCACATATTTTAATCAAATATTCTTCTTTGAAATAAATATGCTTTTTAAAAAGTTCTAAAATTTGGTTGTAGATCATAGATAAATTTTTGTCTTCTTCTTTAATGACCTCAATCATTTGTTGTTTTCGGTTCTTTAAGATTTGATGACAAAAAATTGGAATGATGCTCGCCAAACTTACATTCACACCCCATTTTATATTTTTAAAATGAGTAGCTAAGGCAGCAAAGCAAAAAACAGCAACGGTGGATATTTTTAAAAGAATCAATTTAAAGGAGAAATTTTGTGATTTTTTATCTTCAATTGATTTTTCAAATTCTTTTGTCGTGAAAGTATTATTTTCTACCATCACTTTTAAATTATCGTAAACGCTATATTCACTGGATAAATATTTTGTTTCAGAGTGCATGGCGTACTTTTTTAGTATTGTGTATGATTTAAGAAAACAACGCTCTAAATTTTTTTTAGAGCGCTGTATAAATTCGAATTAACGCTTTTCAGCTGCGTTTTTAATAAGACCGATAACTGCCATTAAGATAGCTCCGCCAACACCGCTGCTACCAACGTTTGCAAGGATTGAACCGATGTCAAGACCAGAGCCGCCTGTAGCTTGGGCACTGCTAGCTAATACACCAAGGGCTTGTAAAAGATATCCGCCAATACCGCCTCCAAGAATGCCAGATAGTGAGTTTCCTAAAGTTCCAAGACTCTTTTCAGGCATTGCAGCGCCAGCGATGTTTCCGCCAGCAGCTCCGCTTACTAAACTAATTAACAAGTTGATAATATCCATAAAAAACTCCGTTAAAGGGTTGGCATAGCTATAGATTAAAATATAATTTATAACAAATTAATTTTTTAATATTTTTATAAATCTATCATTTTAAGATGGATAAGTTTTGATCAGTTCAAGCTTTTGATTTCTATTTAACTTCTTTATTGCTATTTCCCTTTTTGTAGCTTCCGATCGATTTAAAAAACTTTGTCTAAAAACGATTGCTTCTGCGCAGGAAAAATGAAAAAACCTTGCGCCCTTTTTATGGGTGACATGTTCTGAAAAGCGCCTGTCCAAATTAGTTGTAATCCCGGTATATAATTTTCCGGAAGTTGTTTTGATGATATAAACTTCCCAAGTGTCAGGTGTTTTCATATTTTCAATAGCCTAAAATATAAATTTTATACAAGATAAGGGTTCATAAACATTTTTTAAATTGGTGGAAAAATGATAAAAAAAATTTCATGTCTTACTCTATTTTGCTTCCTTATATTTAATGTCTCTTTATTTGCAGATGAAATTGTCGGATTTTGGAAAACGATCAGTGATGAGACAAAAAAACCAGAAAGCATTGTGGCAATCTACAAATACAAAAATAAGTATTATGGCAGATTAATTGCAACATATGATGATGATGGTCATATATTAGATACCATTGAAAACCCGAAAACAAAAGCGCCTGCTGTAAAAGGCAATCCCTATTATTCCGGTCTTGATTTCATTTGGGATCTTGAAAAGGCCGGGTCTAAATATGAGAACGGCGTTATTTTAGATCCGCAAAAAGGAGATGAATACGCAGCAGAAGCTTGGATTGAAAATGGGAATTTGGTTGTACGTGGCGAGATCTTATTTTTGGGTAAAAACCAAACTTGGCCAAAAGCAAAAGATTCTGATTTCCCGGCTGGTTTTAAAAAGCCTGATTTGAGAGCTCTTGTACCTAAAATCCCGGAAGTCATCGAAAAAGATTAAAAGAAATTACAAAAAAAGCTTGAACCGTTTTAGAGCAATCTTAAAGCCATTTTTTTTCTAGTTGTGCAAAAGAGAAATGTGAAGTATCCTATTTTTTTCTCAAAATTCAAAAGCCAAGGTATGATAATGATCGATAATGATGCCATCCAACAACTAGAACTTATCACAAAGATGCTCGCAAAAGAGCTTTCCTTACCTTTAAAAAATGTTGCCGTGGTTGTGAAGCTGATAGAGGAGGGAAATACCATTCCTTTTATTGCGCGTTATCGAAAAGAGGCGACAGGTGATTTGGATGAAGTGCAAATCCGAACCATTCAAGAACGCTTGGATTATTTAAAAGAGCTACTAAGCCGCAAACAAACAATTATAAACTCAATTGAGACCCAAGGCAAATTAACAGAAGATCTCAAAGCAAAAATATTAGTATGCGAGACAAAAACAGAGCTTGAAGATTTATATCTTCCCTATAAGCCAAAGAGACGCACAAGAGGGATGATTGCCCGCGAAAAAGGCTTGGAACCTTTAGCTCAACGCATACTGGAGCAGCCCTTAAATATAAGCCTCGAGAGGGAGACCGCTCCTTTTATTAATGCGGAACTTGGGGTGCATGATACTGATACTGCACTTCAGTTTGCCTCAGATATCGTAGCGGAGATGGTGTCAGAAAATGCTGAGGTGCGAAAGCTTGTCCGTCAAGTTTTTGCGCAAGAAGGAATTGTTGTTTCAAAAGTCATCGAGGGCAAAAATTTAAGTCCTACAAAATTTGAGCAATACTACGACTTTAAAGAATCTGTAAGAACAATTCCATCGCATCGTTATTTGGCCATAAGACGCGGTGAAAAAGAAGATGTTTTAAAATTGAACATCGAAATTGAAAAAGAGTCAGTTATTTCTGAAATCAATGGAATGTATCAATTAAACTTGAACTCGCCCTTTAAAAATGCGTTAGAAAAATCCATTTTAGATGCTTATAAAAGGCTTATCCATCCTAGTGTTGAAACAGATTTTCGTGTCGATCTAAAAATGGACTCCGATAGGTCTGCAGTAGATGTTTTTGCGGACAATTTAAAGAATTTATTGCTGGCAGCTCCGCTTGGTAGACGCTCTGTCATCGGAATTGACCCAGGTCTTAGGACGGGTTGTAAATGTGTTGCAATTGATGATACAGGTAAATATTTGGATACTGTCACCATTTATTTGTGTCAAGGTGATGCTGCTTTACTTAAAGCTGAAAAAGAGCTATCAGATTTTATCACACATTTTAAACCCTACGCAATTGCAGTCGGAAATGGCACAGGGGGTCGTGAAACAGAAAAAATGGTGCGCATGTTATTATCCAATATGAATGCAACAGACATCATTGTGCTTTCTGTCAGCGAGGCTGGAGCTAGCGTGTATAGCGCATCTGATATCGCAAGGGAAGAATTTCCGGATCTTGATTTGACGATACGGGGCGCAATTTCTATTGCAAGGCGTCTGCAAGACCCTCTTGCTGAACTTGTGAAAGTGGACCCAAAAGCAATTGGGGTCGGTCAATACCAACATGACGTTCATCAGCCTTTGCTGCATGATACTTTAAGTGAAGTTGTGGAATCTTGCGTTAACCATGTGGGTGTAGAGTTAAATACCGCAAGCGCTTCTTTACTCTCGCATGTCGCAGGAATTAATGCCTCACTCGCTAAAAAAATTGTGAAGCATAGGGAAGCTAAAGGCGCTTTTAGAAATAGATTTGAACTTATGGATGTTTCAGGTCTTGGGGAAAAAGCCTTTGAGCAAGCGGCCGGCTTCTTAAGAGTACTTGGAGGCACTCATCCTTTGGATGCGTCTGCAGTCCATCCGGAACGTTATAAGCTTGTTGAGAAGATGGCATCTGATTTAATGTCTTCTGTTGCAGAGCTTATTGCAAATGAGAAGTTGATCAATGAGATCGACATCAAAAAATATTGTACGGAAGAAATTGGAGAATTGACGTTAAAAGACATTATTGCGGAATTAAAAAAGCCGGGAAGAGATCCTCGCAAAGCTTTTGAGCCCCCAAAATTTCGCGAGGATGTTTTAACAGTCAAAGACTTAAAAGAAGGTATGAAATTAGAGGGCGTTGTTACAAATGTCACAGCCTTTGGCGCTTTTGTAGATATAGGAGTTCATCAGGATGGTTTGATCCATTTGTCGGAACTTTCAGACCGCTTCATCAAAGATCCAAAAGAAGTCGTAAAAGTCGGCGATAAAATTGCTGTCGAAGTTTTACAGATCGATACAGATCGCAATCGTATTGCACTTACTGCCAAAATTGGACAATTGAACAGGGAACAAAAGAATCATTCAGGGAAACAAACAGCAAAGCCTCAAGTGAAAAAGAATCAATCATTTTCAAGCAATCCCTTCGCTTCGTTGTAGCTTTAATGGCTTGAAGAACTTACTCCGAAGGAGTTCCTCTTTTTGTCCCTTACTATCTTTAGTCCTTCAAGTATAGGATATGATTTAGGTCCTTAACTAAAAAGCGCCAAAGGACCGCATATAAAACAGGACCTAATAAAATAGGTAGATAACGGATGGAATCAAGACCTATGAGATGAGGTACATCGAGCCAAAAAACTGCATAAACCGCGACTAAAAATCCTAAGATTCCTCCCGTAATATAGAGCCTTAAATCTTGGTTTTCTGGTAAAAAATTTTTTAAAAACGCAAAATATAAGATATTCCAAAGACCCCAAATAACCGGGATAAAGTGTAAAAATGGAACTGTCAAAATTTGTGCTTTTCCAAGGTAGGAAGCTAAAAGAACGACAATTGGAAGAATAATACTGGGAACGACGATGCCTGCAATAAAAGCTTTTAGCCATTTCATAAAAACCCCCCTTATTTTGTTGACTTAGTTTCTTTATAACTTCAGCCAAGTTTTTCACACAACATTTAAATTTTTTTAATATTATTTTATCGTTGTTTTATATTAATTTATTTGTTATTATAAACAATTATATTAAAAATAATTCATAATTTTAAAAGGAGTTATAATCATGGATCCAGCAAATACATTTATCCCAAGAAGTTCTGAACAACCAACTAATTTTATATTGGAAAGACAAAATTATCGCGATCGCAATCAGGAACAATCAATTAATAAAATTTATAAAAAACTCGATATCTGTCGCATGCTTGAAAATAACAATACTCCTATTAATGTGGTCAATAAAAAAGAGTTACCAATGCATATTGAAACTATAAAACAACAAAATGAAAATAATCTTCCACATGTGTTGGCTGTTGTAAGATCAAAACATCAATCCTATAGAAATTGTACTATCCAAAATGCCCTTAATTTGAATGATGAAATATTAAAAGAGCTTCAAAAAACAAATGAAATTTTCTTTTATGTTATCTATAATTATGAAGATAAAGAAAATGCTAATTTTGAATTTATTTTCCGTTTATCAGAAATAGATGATAGAAACTATTTTATTACTACACTTGTAAAGGCTGCAAGTGGGGATGTTGTTGCTCAATTTAATATTGGTGTCTGTTACCAAATCGGAAAAGGCGTAAAACCGGATATGTCAAAAGCGGTTTATTGGTTTAAAAAAAGCGCTGATCAAGGGGATCATTACGCAAAATATTATCTTGGCTGTTGTTATGAAAATGGAGGTGGCGTAAAGGTTGATCATGAAAAAGCCTTTGCTCTATTTAACGAAGCAGATCAATTAGGTAATGACGAGGCTCTCGTAAAAATTGGAGATTGTTATGAAATGGGTCTAGGAATTCCACAAGATTATCAAAAAGCTCTTGAATATTTTATACTTGCAGGAGAGGCAGGAGTTGGACTCGCACATTATAAACTTGGTAAATTGTTCATGAAATTTGAAAAATACACAGAAGCTGCCGATTACTTTCAACGTGGATCAAATTCTGATTGTCCGCATTCCCAGTTTGAACTTGGGTCTTTATATAAGTTTGGCTTTGGTGTTGAAAAAGATATGACAAAGGCAATGGAGCTTTGGAAATTATCTGCAAAAAGGGGTGTCAAAGATGCACAAAAAGCTTTAGCCGAGGCGCTTAAATGAGTCTTGCTAATCACGAACCTTTATACATCATTAAAGATTTAAGCTTTAGTTATAAAATCGGACAGATGATCGTTCATGCCTTAAAAAAAGTCTCTTTTGAGATCCCTAAAAATGCTTTGACTTGCTTTTCAGGGCCTTCCGGCTCTGGCAAGTCAACGCTTTTAAATCTTCTTGGGCTAATAGAGCCCCTTCAACATGGATCTGTCCATTTTGAAAATCAATCATTTGAGACTCTAAGTGAACAAGAAAAGAATCATTTAAGACGATTTTCGATCGGGTTTATATTTCAAAAATTTCATTTACTTCCTGTTTTAACAGCTGAAGAAAATATCGAATATTTTTTAACAAGGCAGGGGATTCCAAAGCTTTTAAGAAAAGAAATTGTTTTAGATGCCTTGCAAGCTGTTGGTCTATATGAGATCAGAAAAAAGAAACCGATGGAAATGAGCGGTGGTCAGCAGCAAAGAATCGCAATTGCAAGAGCCCTTGCTAAAGCCCCAAGAGTCATCATCGCAGATGAGCCAACAGCAAGCTTGGACCGTGAAACTGCCAAGGGCGTTATGGATTTATTTCGTGAGTTAGCAGAAAAAAAAATGGTTTCCATTATTTTAGCAAGTCATGACTTACTTGTTCACGATTATGCAGATTTTAGATTGGAAGTTGCAAATGGAGGCGTGAAATGCTTTTAATTTTGATTGCTTTTAAGAATTTATCCAGAAATTTAAGACGTACTCTTTCAATCATACTTACTTTAAGCATTGGCGTTGGCGCTTTATTTTGTTTTGATGGTTTTATTAAGGGAGTCCTTGATCAATATAGAGAGGGTACGATTCATTCCCACTATGGGCATGGTCAGATTAATGAATTCAGTTATAGGGATACTTTTTATGAAAAGCCCTCCGACCATTGGATTTCAAATTTGGATGAACTTACAACATTTTTAAAAAATGAAGAAGGTGTGACGCATGTTTTCCCTCGTATTAATTTTTCTGCTTTTTTAAGTAATGGGAAAACAAATGTCAGCGCAATGGGGCAAGGAATTGATGGAAAATCCGAAGCTGAATTTTTTTATGGTTTGAACATCGAACAAGGAAAAGCTCTTTCTGATGAAAAAGAGGGGATTGTGCTTGGAATTGGCTTAGCAAAAGCTTTGAATGTCATTCCAGGTAGTTCTATAGATGTCAAAGGAACAACCGTCGATGGCAAAATGAATTTAATCAGCTTAAAAGTGACTGGTATTTTCCACACCGGGTCAAAAGACTTTGACGATAAAATGTTTCGCATTCCATTAAATCAGGCACAAAAACTGTTAAATACGCAATCTGTCGAGTCTGTTTCGCTTGGGCTACAATCTTTAGAGGATTGGGATTTAATTATAGAACAGGTCAATAAGAAATTTCCAAACTTGGAGGCGACTTCATTTGAAGTTTTAGATGCCATTTACTACCAGCATTCCGTTAATTGGCTAAAAAGTCAGTTTAGAACAGTACAGATGATCATTGTTCTGATTGTTTTACTTGGGATTTTTAATACGGTTTCCACAATTGTTTTAGAAAGAAGGCAGGAGATCGGAAACTTGCGCGCAAATGGCGAATCTGTTTTTGATATTATGAAATTGCTTTTATCAGAAGGCGTGATTTTAGGATTGCTCGGCTCACTTACCGGAATATTGATTTCTTATCTTTTAAACTGGACCATTTTATATAATGGAATTACGATGCCGCCAGGACCCGGATTAACGCGCGATTTCGTAGCTTACCTTCAAATGGAACCCGAAATGGCTTTATCTACAGTGTTCATGGGAATGTCTGCTGCCTTTGTCGCTACTTTTTTTTCAGGGTTAAAAGTTGCCAAAATGCCAATAGCAGAAGCGTTAAGATCCGTCTAACTAAAAAAAAGATACCTTTGTCGTCCTTTCGTCCACGATTCGCGTAAATTTTTTTGAGTTTATTTTGGGCCATTGCTTCTTATTTAAACTTGACCATTTTACATGAATAGAATTAGGATGCCGATTAAGGCTTAAAACTTATGGGTAAAATTAGATCTGGTATCAAAAAAAGGTTGAAACATGGAAAAATTTCATAAGCTTTCGAAAAATGAACAACATGTCATCGATGATAAAGGGACAGAAAGACCATGGACTGGCGAGTACAACGAACATAAGGAGCCAGGTATTTACCTTTGCAGAAAGTGCGATGCTCCACTTTACCTATCCACGGATAAATTTGCATCAGAATGCGGATGGCCAAGTTTTGATGATGAAATTGAAGGCGCTGTCATTCACGAAATGGATGCAGATGGCAGTCGTACAGAAATTTTATGTAACCGTTGTAAAGCGCACTTAGGGCATGTTTTTAAAGGCGAAAAACTGACTGAAAAAAATACGCGCCACTGCGTCAATTCGATAGCGCTTAAGTTCATTCCGGGCTTTTCAAAACAGGGCTTTGAGAGAGCTATCTTTGCTGCCGGCTGCTTTTGGGGTGTGGAATATCTTTTTAAAAAATTAAAAGGCGTGATAAATGTGGCCTCAGGATATACTGGGGGTAATATTGTGAATCCGACCTATGAAGAGGTGTGTACCGGTAAAACAGATCATGCAGAAGCTGTTGAAGTTATTTTTGATCCGAAAATCACAAGTTATGAAACTCTAGTCAATTACTTTTTTGAAATTCATGATTCAACGCAGTACATGCGCCAAGGACCAGACATAGGAAGCCAATACCGCTCATCGATTTTTTATTTAACAGAGACACAAAAAGAAATAGCTGATAAAATAGTCAGTAATTTAACAAAGAGCGGTCTTAAAGTAGTTACTTCCGTCGTACCGGCAAGTCAATTTTATTTGGCAGAAGAGTACCATCAGGATTATTGCAATAAAACGGGAAGAGCACCATCTTGCCACATATGAGGAGAATATTATGGAAGAATTACCAAACAAAGGTCCAACTGTTGATAAAAAAGCAAAGTTGCATTATGAAGGCTCTATTTTCTGGCTGATTTTGTGGACGATCGTGTTTTTTCCGTTAGGATTTATTTTGTTTTTTACAGGCAGCTCTTTTCAACTGAACGAAACAACTTATCGTTTTAAATACGAAGGCTCCAAATTCTGGCTTTATTTTTGGACAATATGTTTCTTCCCTTTTGCCTTTGTATTGCTCTTTTTAAACGGCAGCGCAGAAAGTACTACAGAAATCTAAAATCATGCCGTTACCAAAAAATTCAAATGGATGTCCAACTCTTCTTTTAGCCCCTATGGAGGGGGTCGGAGATCGTAGCTTTAGAAAAGCAATGGCCTCTGTTGGCGGGTTTGACCAGGCAATCACGGAATTCATTAGAGTTCCAACAAATGCCCATGTCAAAAGCCTTGCAAAAGTGTATGATAGCAATGAAACAATGCCGATACCGCTAGCTGCGCAACTTATGGGTCAATGCCCGGACCTCCTTGCTGAAATGGCTGTTGAAATTGAAGATAGGGGAGCCCCTCGCATCGACTTAAACTGCGGTTGCCCATCTAATACCGTAACCGGAAAAGGAGCTGGCTCAAGCCTTCTAAAAGATCCTGAACTTTTACATAAAATCGCAAAAAGCATGGTCCGTTCTGTGTCCATTCCCGTTTCATTAAAAATGCGTTCCGGTTATGAGGATACGTCACTTTTTAAAGAAAATTTGAAGGCCGCAGAAGAAAGCGGAGTTACCTTTATCACTTTGCATCCAAGGACAAAAGTAGAAGGTTATGGACCTCCTGCAAATTGGGACTTAATTGCCGAGGCAAAATCAATTTTAAAGATTCCACTTGTTGGCAATGGCGATATTTTGACAGTCGATGATGCTTTAAAAATGTTAAAAAATACAGCTTGCGATGCTTTGATGATTGGCCGTGGTAGTATTATCAATCCCTTCATTTTTCAGGCAATACAAGCAAGGTTTTCTAAGACGGTATTTGTACCGACATGGGATAGTCTGGAGCGTTACTTGGGAGTTTTTGTTTCAGAAATGCCCCAAGAGATGTTAGAGCGGGGTAAAATTAATAAGATGAAGCAAATATTAAGTTTTCTTTTTAAAGGAAATGAGAATTTATTAAGTGTCAGACAAGAAATGCTTAAAACAACAACTACCACTTTAAGTGAATTCTTAAATGCTACAATCCCTCTTCTTAAAAAACACTGGATTTATGATGATTACTCGGGAAACCAAGAAAAATCAGGATTTTCAATATAGAGAGAAGCATCTTTGCTTGTAAACCGCTTATTTTCATCCGGCTCGCACATTTTTTTTAACAAATTTACGGCCTTTGAGGAACATATCCCACAAAGTACACTCCCATCAAATTCAAGACTAAAATCAGGGTGATCGAATTCGTTTTCCCGGTTTTGAAAAGGAGGTTCATCTGTCAAAGTGGCATAGAGCGTAGCTCCAAGCTGATACACATCAATACTTTTAAGCTCATCTATTTGTAATTCCTTACCTAGCAGGTTGTATGGAGTGTAGGCTGGGGTATATACTTCTGCGTACATTGCTTTGTCATCGTTAAGTTGCATCCCGCCAATATCAGCAAAGTGCAAAGTATACCCGGTATCTACAAAAATATTTTCCATTTTGATGTCTGTTTGAACCAGGTTATGCTGATGCAAATCACTTAAAGTATGAATGAGGAGGGAAAATTGTTTTGATAACAATGTTAATCTTAAATCAATGGGAGTATTTTCAGAGAGACAAAGCAAATCATGAAATTTATAATAATGACCGACGAAGCAGATTTTTTTTTTGTCATGATTTTCAAAAGAAAAATAGGGAGCTCTTTGAACTGCACGTGTGATATTTAAACTTTTTAGAAGATTTAGCTTTGTAATTTCGTTTTCAACTTGTTGATAGATAAATTTTCTAACATCTTCTGGTTCCTTATATTCATCTAAATCCGTTAAGGACTGTTTAAGAACGGCAAAATTTCCTAAGGAAATGTTATGAACCCTATAAACCGTTCCATGATTTCCGGAAAGTAGTTCCTTTTTTGAGGATTTGTCGATCAGGTAATACGTTTCATCTGTCCCGGCAAATGCTAATATTTTCATGGTATCTATGCGAAGGAAAAAGTGCGCAGGCAATGTATGGTGTTCAAGTTCTTTATGAAATGAACGAATTATCTTCATTAAAAGAGACTTTGTGAGAGAGGGTACATCGTTTGAGTCTCTTGAAAACAAATTATCGGCTGAGAGCATTCCTTCCCTATAATATTGCATCACCTGTTCAAAATGGTCGGTGATTTTATTTAGCTGATTTAACCGATCATTTTTTATTTGATAGAGTTGATGAAAACGATACTTAAATTTTAATAGCTTCTTAATAGAAATATGCAACCTATTTGCGCATTCTTCAAGGTCGACATAAGCCTTTTCATCCTTTAAACGAACGCAAATTACACTTGTTTTACGAGGTGTTTCTTTGTAGCAGGAGATATCAAAGCGCGTTTCATTTAGATCAAAAATATTGAGGTGAAGTCTTAACTTCTCGCCACCTGGCAGTATCTGCCGGCCTAACTTTGTGTAACACTTAGCTGGGGTGCTTGTCACGATGCAAGCGTCCAAAAACTTATTAGTAAAAGTTTGCAAATTTAAAGAATTCATACAGCTTTTCCTTATTTTTAAGCTGTTATGCAAGATGTTTTAAAGCGTATTGTTCTTTTTCTCTAAAGTTTACAATATGTTGTTTCGTTTCAAAAGCAATCATTTCTTCTGTTTTAAGTATAGTATGGGTCATGTTTATTGTACGCTTGTTTAACAGATCGTTCATTTCATCGATGTTCATCAAAACGACACCTTCTTGCAAACCAATTGCCGGATCTATATTTCTTGGAACTGAGAGATCTATTATAAGCTTATGAGATATCCTTGTATTAAATAAAAGATTATTTTTAAGCAAATAATAAGGAGCTTTCGTGCCGCATATAATCCAATCATAATCAGATGCCATTTCAAGATCTTTCCAGGGAAGTTGATTTAAATTACTGTGTTCAGCAATTTTTTTTGCACGTTCTTCTGAACGATTGCAAAGGGTCATTTGGGAGCAATTTTTGGATTTAAAATAACGGATAATTTTATAATTAATGGCAGAGGCGCCGATAAATAAAATTTTTTTATTTTGCGGGTCTCTAAATTGTAGTTTCCCCGCTGTAAATATGGCATGTTCAAGACTTGGAGATCCTCTTTGAAGCGGAGATTTAAAGCGGACTTTTTTTCCGATTTTTAGTGCTTTCTGAAAAAGAAAATGAAGCTCTTTTGGAATAATGCAACTTGATTTTGCGCTTTCATAGGCTTGCTTTACTTGGCCCTGAATTTCTGTTTCTGCAATAATTGCGCTATCTAAGCCGGCTGTGACTCTTGCAAGGTGTAAAAAGCAGTCAAAGCCAAAATAAGAGTAGAGTTTTTGCTCAAAGTTATCATCCACTTCATTTCTCAAGATACTCATGATATAGGTGTGCGTTGCAGCTAGGTCCTTTGAGTGAAAATAGATCTCAGTGCGGTTGCAGGTAGATAGCAAAATGAAAATGTGATTGCTGTGGATAGAATTTTCAGGTCCGAATTTTCTTAAACAGGTTTTGGCAAGCCTTTCGCGAAGTTTTAAATCGGCAAGTTTATGATTGATTCCAAGCATCCCTACAAGCATTTAATGTGAAACCCCTATGAATATTTCCAAATAAAGGGTTATAGTTAAAACCTACATTTCTTGACAAACAAATATTTCGATAATGTTGGAGAGCGAGCTTTGATTGCTTAAAATACGGTGCCAGCCTTGAAAAAAGCTGACCCCGTATTTTAAGTAATCAAAGCTCGCTCTACTTCAAAAAGGTCTTAATGTCGTTAACATTAAGCCACTGTTTATTAGTGTTGGATGCATAAGAAAAATCGCCGGGCAAAACGCCCCCCTCTCTTCCTTTAAGGAATTTTTCAAGCTTTAGGGCGTTATGCGTATAGATTTCTGGGATGATCATGTAATGATCGCTAAATTCAAGAGTATGTCTAGCATCTTCATTTCCGATCATGAGCTCATGTAATTTCTCACCTTCCCTGATTCCCTTGACATCAAGCTCCACTTTGCCGGCAAGTCCCTCTGCGATATCGACAATTTTTACACTCGGTATTTTCGGAACATAAATTTCACCGCCGCGTGCATCTTTTAAACAATTGATGACAAAATCAACAGCTTGATCAAGTGTAATCCAAAATCTGGTCATGCGGATGTCTGTTACCGGCAATTTAAGGGCGCCATTAGAAAGGAGTTTTTTCCAAAAGGGGATAACGCTACCTCTACTGCTTGCGACGTTGCCGTAGCGGACTACAGAAAAAGTCGGCTTTTCTCTTTTGCCGGTGTAAGAATTTGCGGCGACAAAAAGTTTATCTGAGCATAATTTGCTAGCGCCGTAGAGATTGATTGGGTTTGCAGCTTTATCTGTTGAAAGAGCGATTACTTTTTCAACCGAGCAATTGATACTAGCATCTATGATATTCATTGCGCCAAGCACGTTTGTTTTGATAAATTCCGCAGGGTTGTATTCTGCTGCCGGCACTTGCTTTAGTGCTGCCGTATGTATGATATAATTTACTTCGCTAAACGCCCTATCCAGTCTATCCTTGTCCCGGACATCGCCTAAAAAATAGCGGATTTTTGAACTATTGAAAATTGGGTCCAATCCAAGCATTTCATGTTGCTTCCATTCATCCCTACTAAAAATAATCAATTTTGAACATTCGTCTTCTTCTAAAATTTTCTTTGCAAGAGCATTGCCCAAACTGCCGGTGCCTCCGGTAATTAAAACTGTTTTGTTTTTAAAAAAAGAATCGTTGTTCATAAAGGTCATCCTTAAAGTTAAGCTGGATTTTGAATTCCATTCCGTATATATATAATACTTTAGCAATTAATTAACAGTTTAAAGGTCTTATGGCAAAACAATACGATGAAAGTACAGTTAAAACATTGGATGCCCTTGCCCATATTCGTTTAAGATCCGGGATGTATATCGGTAGGCTTGGCGATGGATCCCATCCAGACGACGGCATTTATATCATGTTAAAGGAAGTGCTCGATAATAGCGTCGATGAATTCATCATGAAGCATGGCAAAAAAATTGTCATCGATTTTAATCCATCCAACCAAAAAGTTTCTGTTCGAGATTATGGAAGAGGTATTCCGCTTGGTAAAGTTGTCGACTGCGTAAGCCAGATCAATACGGGTGCAAAATATAATGACGATGTCTTTCAATTTTCGGTGGGTCTTAACGGGGTTGGTACTAAAGCTGTTAATGCATTATCCAATCATTTTCTTGTTAAAAGTTATAGAGACGGCAAATATGTCGAAGCAATTTTTTCACAAGGAAAGCTTTTAAAAAAAAATGAAGGCTCCACAAAGGAAGCAGATGGAACATATGTTGAATTTATTCCCGACACAGAAATTTTTAAAAAATTTGCCTATCAGACAGAATATATTATTAAGAGATTGTGGCATTATGCTTATTTGAATACAGGTTTATCCCTTTTCTTTAACGACGAAGTCATTGAATCAAAAAATGGACTGCTCGATCTTTTAAATGCTGAAGTGTCAGATGACAGGCTTTATGAGCCGCTTCATTACCGCGGAAAATTTTTGGAATTTGCATTTTTACACACACAAAGCTATGGAGAGAGTTATTTTTCTTTTGTAAACGGACAATACACATCAGATGGCGGAACGCATCTTTCAGCATTTCGGGAAGGTCTTTTAAAAGGAGTGAATGAATTTTCAAAGAAGAACTTTCAGGGTGTTGATGTTAGAGAGGGCATTGTCGGGACTGTTTTAGTTAAAGTTAAAGACCCTATTTTTGAGTCCCAGACAAAAAATAAATTGAGCAACACAGAAATCAGAGGCTCGATTGTTCAAGAAGTTAAAGATGCTGTGAGCGACCTTCTTTATAAAAATCCAACATCTGCAAATAGTTTGATCGAGAGGATTGCTTTTAATGAAAAGCTTCGTAAAGAGCTTGCCGCAGTAAAGAAAGAAGCAAAAGAAAAGCAAAAGAAAATTTCATTCAAAATCCCGAAGCTGCGCGACTGTAAATACCATTATCAGGATGAGTCCGGTAAAGGCGAAAAAACGATGATCTTCTTAACGGAAGGAGATTCAGCAAGTGCCTCTGTTGTAGCCTCTAGAGACCCCTTCACGCAAGCTGTTTTTTCGTTAAAAGGAAAGCCTTTGAATGTTCATGGCATGAAGATTGACCAGCTTTATAAAAATGAAGAAATGTTTAATGTCATGAGCGCCTTAAATATCGAAGATGATATCCAAAACTTAAGATACAACAAAGTCGTTCTTGCAACAGATGCAGACGTTGACGGGATGCATATCCGCAACTTGCTGATCACCTTTTTCCTAACTTATTTTGAAGGTCTTGTCTTAAATGGGCATCTTTATGTTTTGGAAACTCCGATCTTTAAAGTGCGAAATAAAGAAAAAACATTTTATTGCTATACGGAAGATGAGCGCGATGAAGCTATTGCCAAACTTAAAAAAGGTGTAGAAGTTACTAGGTTTAAAGGGCTTGGAGAAATCTCTCCAAAGGAATTTGGACAATTTATCGGTAAGGATATTAAACTTTTACCAGTTTCTGTGAATATGTTTTCGGATATAAAATCGACACTGGAATTTTATATGGGTAAAAACACACCCGAAAGAAAAGCGTTTATCATGAAGAATTTGATTAATGATGAAGATCAGTCTTTGCAGGAAATTGCAAGATTGCAAAGTTTAAAGGCTTAAAAGGAAGAGATATATGGACGATGTCAAAGCTTTGATGAAAGATAATTACCTTAAGTATGCCTCTTATGTTATTTTAGACAGGGCGATTCCAAATGTGATAGATGGTCTAAAACCTGTTCAGAGACGTCTTTTACATACTTTGCTAACTATGCATGACGGAAAGCTTCATAAAGTGGCAAACGTAGCCGGTCAAACGATGCAGTACCACCCGCACGGTGATGCAGCAATCATTGAAGCCCTTGTCAACCTCTCCAACAAAGGCTATTTGTTAGACCAACAAGGAAACTTTGGAAATATTTTTACAGGCGATCCGGCAGCTGCTGCTCGTTACATTGAAACCAGATTAACGCCTCTTGCAAAAGAAACACTTTTTAATCCGCACCTTACGCAGTTTATTCCCTCTTATGACGGCAGAAACCAAGAACCTATTTGCCTGCCTGCTAAAATCCCCGTATTATTGATGCAAGGGGTAGATGGCATTGCAGTAGGTATGGCAACACATATTCTTCCGCATAATTTTATCGAGCTGTTAGAGGCAGAAATTGCCATATTAGAGGATCGACCCTTTACTATTTTGCCGGATTTTTTGACAGGCGGCATCATGGATGCATCGGACTATCAAAAAGGAAAAGGAAAAGTAAAGCTTCGGGCCAAAGTCGAAGTTAGGGATGTAAAAACGCTTGTCATTACAGAAATTTGCTACGGCACAACGACAGAGTCATTAATCAGGTCTGTAGATGAGGCTGCAAAACGCGGTAAAATCAAGATTGATTCCATCAATGATTATACGGCAGAACATGTGGAAATCGAAATTAAGCTTCCTCGTGGAGTTTATGCAGAAGAATTGATCGATGCCCTCTATGTATATACAGAGTGCGAAGTATCGCTTACATCACAAATTGTCGTGATTAAAGATAATTTTCCGTGGGAGCCCAACATTGATGAAATTTTGCATTTAAATGTCGAAAAATTAGAAGGCTATTTAAAGCAAGAACTGGAAATTGATGAAAAACGTATTTTAGACAAAGTTTTTGATAAGACTTTAGAGCAAATTTTTATTGAGAACAGGCTTTATAAAAAGATTGAGAATGTAAGCTCCAACGATAAAATTCATGACACTGTAGAGGAAAGCTTAAAACCTTTTCATAAGCTTTTGCTTAGAGTCCCAACTTATGATGATCGCGAAAAACTTTTAAATATTCCGATCCGCCGTATCTCCAAGTTTGATTTGGATAAAAACCAAGAGGAAATCGCTTCTTTAAATAAGGAAGTTAAGGAAGTTGAAAAAAACTTGAAAACCATTAAGAAATACACGATCGGCTATTTGAAAGACTTGATCAAAAAACATGGCAAAAATCATCCACGAAAAACGCAAATTAAGGAAATTGAACAAGTAGACTTAAGGGCCATCAAAACGAAAAATATAAAAGTGGGATTTGATCCGGATTCTGGTTTTATCGGAACAAAGGTTGCAAGCGATATACATTTTGAATGCACGAATTTTGATAAGATATTAGTTGTGCATAAAGATGGTACTTATCAAGTTATGAACACCCCCGAGAAGCAATATGTACTTAAAAAAGGCACAAAAGTTGCCTTTGTTGGTGCAGCAGATAAGAAGAGTGTGTTTAGCGTGGTGTACCGCGATCCAAAAACCAATCTTTGTTATGCTAAGCGTTTTATCATCACTCAATTTATCCTGGACAAGGAATACCGCTTTATTGAAGAGGGGATGGACCTGCAATTTATTTCAACTGAACCTGAATTAAAAGTGGAATTGCAGTTTATACCAAAAATTAAGCAGAAGCTTGCAAAAGTGGAATTTAACGTTTCTGGCGTTCTTGTAAAGGGTGTGAGTGCAAAAGGCATTCGTATGGCAAACCGCGAAGTCAAAAAAGTCGTGCTAATGAAATAGGGATAATCGATGAATCTTGAGGTTGCTTTAAATAGAAGTCAAACATGCGAAGCATTTTATGAGATTTTTAATGCGCATGTGCATGTCAAAATTGACAAAGTTTGGGGAGTTGATCTAGTAAGCGTTGAGGGATATACAGGCTCTATATCGACAGATTTTATCGCAGAAGAAATTATCGCTAAGTTTAGCAATATCAAACCCGATGAATCAGCGATTCAACTAGCTGAACTTTTAAAAAATAAAGTTTTTATACCCCTAAGAGAGCGTGTTGTTAAATTAGAAATCAATGATTGCAGTGCATTGTTATTTTATACACTCCGCAACATAGTACGTATCAGTTATACACCGGATTGTCCCCATCTTTCTCACGGTTATGCAGTATTAAAGCATAGCATGTGTCTGTCATTTTTGGACCCGGCTTATGATATAATGGGCTCAAAATACCTTTAAAGTGATTTTCTGTCGTGAGTACCGTATAACCGCTCTAAAAAGCTTGTGCCATTTCAGAGTAATTTATAGTTTTAAGACCTTTCAGGACCGCTGATCTGTAGATTACTTTGCTTAGGAGTGTTTCCAACTCCCAAATGAATGCTTAAAGCGCTCCCTAGTTTTTGTCCGAGGGAAGATGCTTCCGGACAATATCCACCATGCATTTTACTTGTCGACAATCTCGGATAGACAAGATCTTTTGCTTCCACAAGTTTTTTTTCAATGATCATAAGTCCGTTTACAAGATCGCTCCCATAACTTTTTTTTAAAAATTGGATTTTGTTGCAGTAACCTTTTGCGATCCCGAGAAAAAATGAGTTTTTTGCAGTCCGCCCTTTTAGCGCAGCGTGCTGTTTTTTAGCAATGAGAAAGAGCTTGTCTAGTTCAAGCGTCAGGTAGGCTGCGACATAGTCAGCAATTTCTATGTTTACTTTGCTTCCGACAATTTCAAGGCAGATGGAACCAACGCGTTTTGAAAATATCACATTTACAAAAAAAGTTTCTAAAATCAAAGCAATCGATTGCATTTTGGCATCTTTTTTTTTCTGGCTTAAAATGCGCTTTAAGAATATTTTCTCCTCATTTTCTTCCGTGACGAATGTTTCATCGAGATTGTACTTTAAAAGGAGCGCTTGAGATTTGATCATGGCCTGTTCTGATTCATGACAATTACTGCTTGATGAAAGTGCCATCAGTTTTTGCACTTTTCTTAAAATTGAACTTTCTTCTTCAATCTTCTCCTGATCTTCTGTTTCCAAACAAATGGTTGCCTCATAAATATTCCTGCCCCAGTTCATGGAATGGCAAAAGGATCTGAATTCTTTTCCATGTGGCTCTAGAGGCAATCCGTAGTTGATATATGTCATGTAATGCGCGATTTCATGGCGGATGATTTCGTGTAGTTGATCTTTTTTGCAATGCATAAGTCTTTCGTGGAATCCAAGCTCAAAACAGCTTGCATCAAAGTACCCAAGCTTCTTTTGATAATTATAGATCACAATTTTGATCGGATAGGAATAGCGTTCCTGTTTATCAAAAAAACGGCTGTTAAAAACTTTTAAACCGACTTCTTTTGTTAAAATATTTTTAATTGAAACTTTAATTTCATTGATAAATCGAATTATTTTTTTTGAATAGACAAGCATAATTAATTAGTTATTTCCTTGAAACATATGGAAAAATTTGTATTCTGTGATACTTATATAGGAAGGCTAAATATGTCGTATATTAAAAAAACAACTATTTTTGTATCTGTTATCTTTGTAGTTCATTTCACAATGCTTTGTGCAGGCTGGAACGAAGATTTTGATACTCAAACAGACAAGCTTACAAAAGCTTTGCCAGCATTACAAAATTCACATTATAAAAATTTTTGCAAATTGTTCAGGGAAGTTAGAAAAAAGCTTTTGGCTGATTCTTCTTTAGCTGCGGAAATTAGAAGCATGCCTTTGGAAGTAAAGCGCTTCATTAAAATAGAGTCTTTAAATGTAATCGTAAAAATCAGAAGAAGAAATGAATTTCACGATCTCTATCCGTGGGAATTATCTTATTTTGCAGGATCTTCTGCCTATGTTGTCCCTGCATACCCTGTGGAGATAGCAGGGAGGGTATGTATTGTACAGTTTCTCGAAAATTTTGAAATTGGATCGCTTCGAGGCGGAGGCCATAAACATAACTTAAAAAAATTATCTGCAAAGACCTACTGGAAGGCCATGTTGCAATCCTATATTTTTGGAATGTGTGATTTGGCGCTATCTAATATCGGGGTTAATTCAAGCGGAGTTATTCGTTATTTTGATAATGAATCGTCCCTGATCTATTTTAATGACCCATCTGTCAATCTAAATGCCTTTAAGATGGGATTTATCAATCAAGCATTTAACTGGCCGCAGTTTGATAGACCCATTAATAAAAAAACTTCCAAGGATATAAATGATTTTATTAATAATTTGAGTAATTTTGAAAAGGACTTAAACGTCTATTTAAGATATCGATTCGTTCCAATTGATAAAGCCTCGCTTAAAGAAAGACTTGTAAAAATCCGCAATTTTGCTCTTAAGCCAGGTGTTTGTTTCAGAAATTTTTATTCTTGGATACAACCTAAATTGAGTTCTGGTTTAAATGACTTAAAACGAGTTTTGGAACCTATTGTACATAATGATCTTGGAGCTTTGGGGCCAGGTACTAGCTTAATTACAATTACGAGACGTTTAAAATATTATATTTTAACAGAAGAACAGCAGCAATCAGTCAATCAATGGATCCAAAAATATGTGGAGTAATTATTATTGTATTTTGATTGTTATAATGGCTTTTAAGCTAAATCCGCTTCTTGCAGATTGGAACGGCACTTTTGATGCTAAAACAGCGCAACTTATTGAGGCTCTTCCCGCTTTAAAACATCCTGATTACTTGGAAAAATTAGTTTTTTTTAAAAAAATCAGAGTAAAACTTTTAAAAGACTCATCTCTTGTGTCAAAGATAAAAAATTCAAGCCCTGATAATAAAGTCATGGTAAAAAAATCAAATCTGAATGTCATTATCAAAAAAAGACGCCGCGATGGGATTGATGATTTTTTTGCTTGGGAGTTATCCTATTTGACAGGGTCTAATGCGTATGTTTTGCCTTCCTTTCCTGTTAAAATCGGTGGCCAAAAATGTATTGTACAAATCCTTGAATCATTTGATCTTGGGAGCAAGGATGGAGGCGGTTATCCAGCTTCCAGCCTTAATAAAGTTACCATGGAAACCTATTGGAAAGCGCTTTTGCAATGCTCGGTTCTTGGAATTGGCGATATGGTCGCAACCAATATCGGCATAAGCCCAAAAGGGATTATTCGTTATTTTGATAATGAGGTGTCTTTGAGCTATCATAACATTCCAGAAAGGACGACTATTGGCGTCTCAATGGGATTTACCACTCAAAGCTTGGATTGGCCTCACTATCGACGCTCCATCGATTACAACACAATGAAAAACATAAAATCATTTATTCGTAAATTTTCTCATTTTGAAAAAGATATCACTACGTACTCCCAATATAGAAACATTAACTATTCAAAAAATAACTTAAAAGAACGTCTTGATACTATTCGCGCATTTCCTTTGCGGGAAGGAAGTAGTTTTAGGGATTTCATTGGATGGATTTATCCAAAAATGAACTTTGGAATGGATGAACTCAATGTGATAGTAGCTTCATTTATGAATAAACGTGTATCAGAAATAGATCATGGAACAAGCTTTTTTTTTATGTCGAGACGTATCAAAAAATATAGGGCGACAGAAACTCAAGCAAGAGTTGTGGAGCAATGGATTAAACGCTACGTGGATTAAGTTGGAGACCTTAAGGGTCTTTTAAGATTAAAAAAAAAGGGACTTAAAGTAAGCTATATTAAGAGCATACTTTAAGTCCCTTTTTGTGTTTGGCTTCTTTAAGCAGCAGGTGCTGCAGAAAGTGTGGCTTTTCGGCTAAGCTTAAGTTGGCCGCGTTCATTGATGTCTAATACTTTAACGCTAATGACATCGCCCTGTTTTGCATAATCTGCCATATTGTTGATGCGGCTATGATCAAATTCCGACACGTGGCAAAGACCCTCTTTCCCAGGAAGAATCTCCACAAAAACACCAAACGCTACAACAGATGTGATTTTTCCTGTATATATGCGGCCTATTTCGACATCGGATGTGATGCCGGCAATAATAGCTTTTGCTTTTTCAATTCCGGCTAAGCTTGGGCTTGCAATTGTGATGATACCATCGTCATTGATATCAATTTCAACGCCTGTTTGCTCGATGATGGAACGGATTTGCTCACCGCCCTTCCCGATAACAAGAGCGATCTTGCTTGGCTTGATCTGTACTGTTTCAATGCGAGGAGCATAGATGGACATCTCTCTTTTGTATTCAGGGCATACTGCAAGCATTTTATTTAAAATATGAATGCGGCCTTCATTTGCTTGCGTTAGCGCAGCACGCATAATTTCGATTGTGATCCCTTCAACTTTGATATCCATTTGGAAGGATGTAATGCCCTGATGGTCGCCTGCAATTTTAAAGTCCATGTCGCCAAGTGCATCTTCAATCCCTAGAATGTCAGATAAAATGACATAGCGGTCGCCTTCTAAAATAAGACCCATGGCAATACCGGAAACAGGGCGCTTGATTGGTACACCTGCATCCATCATCGCAAGACAGCCACCGCAAATAGTTGCCATCGATGATGATCCGTTGGATTCTGTGATGTTGGATTCTAGGCGTATCGTGTATGGGAAGTCTTCTTTTGATGGTAAAATAGCTTCCAATGCTCTTTCAGCAAGTTTTCCATGCCCAACTTCACGTCTTCCAGGAGCGCCTACTCTTCCAACTTCTCCAACTGAAAATGGAGGGAATGAATATTGAAGGTAGAATTTTCTGCTTCCTTCGCCATCTAAATCTTCGTAACGCTGCGCCATGTTTGTTCCGCCCAAAGTACAGACAGCAACAGTTTGAGTTTCGCCTCGAGTAAAAAGTGAACTTCCGTGAACTCTTGGTAAGAATGTTTGCTCGATATCAATTGCGCGAATTTCTGTTGTCGATCTTCTATCAGGGCGGATATTTTCGTCCAAAATCATTTTGCGCATATATTTGGAAGTGATTTGCTTTAGGGCACCTTGAACATCTGTTGGTGAATAAAGTAGCTCTTTGCCGACTGGAAGAAGTGCGTCTTCCACTGCTTTTTTGACCATGTTCTGCGCATCTTCGCGTTTTTGTTTTTCAGCGATACGTAAAGCAGAAATCAAGAGGGGAGCTGCAATTTTTTCGACAGCATCCAATACTTCTTTTGGAAGCGGTCTTAAAGTATCTAATTTTTTAGCTTTTCCAATAGCTTTTTGCCATCCATGCAATGCATCGCAAATGATTTTAATCCCTGAGTGACCTGTTTGGATAGCTTCTAAAACTTCTAGTTCTGTTAGAAAGTCGCAAGAGCCTTCAATCATCAAAACAGCATCTTCAGTTCCTGCAATCATAAGATCGAGTTTGGAAGTTTTCATATGTTCTTGCGTTGGATTCAAAATAAATTTTCCGCCAATTAACCCGACTCGGACTGCAGCGACTGGTTTTAATAAGGGAATATCTGAAATGACCAAAGCTGCAGCTGCGCCGCAAATAGCTAAAGGTTCCGGGGTGTTAACGCCGTCATATGACCAGACGTAGGAGAGTACTTGCACTTCATTATAGTAGCCGTCCGGGAACATTGGGCGAAGAGGTCTATCGATCAGTCTTGACATGAGCGTTTCGCGCTCTGTCGGTCTGCCTTCTCTTTTGATAAAGCCGCTGATTGTTTTGCCGACGGATGAAAATTTTTCCTGGTAATCTACGCGGAGTGGAAGAAAATCTTTGGAAGCGTCGGCATCTGGTGTTGCGCATGCTGATGTAAAAACCATAGTGTCGCCAGAGCGGACAATAACAGCTCCGTTTGCTTGTCTTGCGATTTTACCTGTTTCAAACGAGATCTCTTGCTCGCCGACTGTGACTTTTAGGGTTTCACGTTTCATAAATTAATTCACTCCTGGAAATATTTTTTTTATAAGATATAGCTGATTTTAAGATTATTAGCCAATATTTTTTAAGGGGGGAAAACAAAGATAGGGGGGAAAGAAACAAGAAAGGCGACTTAAAAGTCGCCTTATCTCTTACTTTTTTTAAAGTTTTTTTAATTACCTTCTCAGTTTAAGCTTAGTAATTAAGCTTTGGTAGCGGCTTGTATCCGTTGAATTCAGATAATCAAGTAAACGTCTTCTTTGACCTACGAGTTTCAAAAGAGCAAGCCTTGAAGCATGGTCTTTTGGCATCCGTTTTAAATGATCGGTCAATTCAGTAATACGCTCTGTCAAGATCGCAATCTGGACGTCAGCAGAACCGGTGTCCTTCTCGTGCAGCTGAAATTTCTTGGTAATTTCTTCTTTTGTGCCTTTATCTAGAGACATTTCAGAGAATCCCCCGTTTTTAAGAGCTTGGCATACTCAAAAAATTTGAGTATATTCGGCTATGTTTTTAACCTGTTAATTTTAACTTTTGTACCATAATTATAGCCGAAAGGAGATAAAAAATCAAGCACTAAATGCTTTTCTTAAACTTTAGTGTCCAAGATGACCTCTATTACGTCGGGGAAATTACCCATGGGATCTCTTCTTATTGCTAATTTAAAGGGGATTTTGATGTTTCCAAGATGCTTTTCCATTTGAAGCTCGTCCCAGATTTTTTTCTTAAGTTCTTCATTTGCTTTCATATTCTTGTATTTTTTGAGGATTTCCTGGATATATTGCATCTCATTTCTTGCGATGATGTCGTAACCGTAAAACGGATGTTCGTGCATGGAAGATCTCCTCTTGCAATTTGTGCTTTAAATTGCTAGAGTCTTAACATATTTTGATAAAATGAAGGAGAAATAAATTTATGTTAAAAGAAGCTACCTATAAAGAAAAATTCCAAATCTTAAAAAAATGGATGCCGGAGATTGCTGATTCTGTAAAAAAAGAATTAAAAAATGACCATCTTAAAAAAGATTGGATGTTTGCAAAAAAATATTTTGCCGGAAAAAACCTGAATAAAATCACAACATCAGATCTTGCAGATGGGTACGTGTCGGCCATTGCTAATGAAGAAAAGGCTGAAGAAATCGGGGAGTTCATCTCAAGTTGCTGGCTTTTAAAAAATGGAGAGATCTATCACTATTTTGAAGAAGAGCTAAAAAAAATCAACCCTGACTTTAGCTCAATTGAAAAATTGGACCCTGCCGATAGCAAAAAAATTGCCCTGGGCGCAGCAGAAGAATTTGGAGCATTTAAAACTTATGTATTCTCAATTTTAAATTCAGTGGCTTTTCAAGATGCGGAACTCAAACAATTAGAATCTTTTGCAGAAAAGGATCTTTTGGGAAATAAGGTGAAAGAAGAGGCAGAAGAGAAGCATCAAAGCATTGAGGGCGCAACAAAAGCATTTGATCTGAAACTTGCACGATTAACTGACAAATATGAGAAGAAAATTTTAGGACTGCAAAAGAAATATACAGAAGATGTTGGCGCTTATAAAAAGCAAATTGCCATACTGCAAGCCAAACTAAATCAAAAATAGGTCTATCCATGCATTTCCCCTTTCAGATAACCCCTAAAAATGATGATGAGCATTTTATGTTGGAGGCGCTTAAAGAGGCTTTTAAGGCTTTTAAAGCAGATGAAGTTCCTGTCGGCGCCGTTTTGGTAAAAAATGGTAAAATCATTTCAAGAGGCTATAACCAGGTGGAAATGTTAAAAGATGCAACAGCCCATGCTGAAATGCTTTGCATTACGGCAGGGGAGGCTGCGGTGGATAACTGGCGGTTAAAAGACACAACGCTCTATGTAACGATAGAGCCGTGTTCCATGTGCGCTGGAGCCATGCTTTTGTCGCGTATCACAAACCTTGTATGGGGAGCTCCGGACTTAAGGCATGGCGCTAATGGCAGCTTTATTGATTTGTTCGAAAAACAGCATCCGACGCACGCAATTCATATTAAGAGCGGTGTTTTGAGCGACTATTCAGCTGCTCTGTTGCGCGATTTTTTTGAAATCAAACGCAAAAAAAATAAGCTTAGAAAAGATGAAAGAGAGGCAAATGATGTCTGATTTTTGGGAAGCTGTCGATAGGGTTTTGATTGAGATTGCGGACAAACAACAAGAAGAATTGTTAAGGTGTGGAAGGCGTATTATTCCTAATTTGACAACGGAAGATATTTTGCAGCCCAATGATTATGTTTTGCTTGAAAATCACCCTCATTTTAGGTATGAAGAGGGAGTCTTCGCCGGGGTGCAAACAGTTCAAATGGCGCTTTTAGCCCTAAAACGCGACTTAAATGTAAATCATTCTATTTCTTCTTGAAGTTGTTGATGATAACATGCAGATGATCATTCACCTCTAAGAGAGCCTCATTGTATAGTTTTACCATTTTCTTTGGATTCTTCGACTTCGAAATCAATTTTAAAAGAAGTCTTGCAGTTTCCTTTGTTTCAGCGACTTTATCCAATGCTTCCCTATAAGTCTGATGCGATTTTTTTATTTCCAGATCGTGACTTACTAAGATCAGCTTTTTTCTTTGGATGCGTGCAAGTTTATTGTTTGCTCGCTTGACAAATTGATAGAGTGCTTCCTTTTCTGCAGAAATTGTAAAACTCATCGAAAATGACGAAAAGGAAAGAAGAAAGCAGATTGTCAACATCACGTTTTTTGCCACTTGGTCATTTGTGAAGATGTAGGAATAGGGGAGCCAATTGATCGATTGCTCGTACATAAAGGCCAGTAGAAAGAAGAAAAGGGCGCCAAGCCCAAGAAAGGTCAATCTGTAGATCAAGGCTTGTTTTAGCATCGATTGGTAAGGTTTGTGGTGCGATCCGCTTTTTTCGACTTCAATCTGCTTTTTAAAGTTTTGCAGCTCGATATATTCATTATCGAGGCGTGTAACGGGATTTGCGTTAACGCTGTATAATCTGATTAAATTTTCATGGATACTTAATTGTTCTTTAGTTTCGTGTAAGTTCATTTGTTCTCCAGTTAATATTAAAATATTGATTATTATATATTAACTGGATTTCTTTGTCAAATACTTATAGATCTGAGGATATGTCTTTTTTGATTTTCTGGTTATTTTTTACGCTTGGAAATGGCCTCTAATCGGCGTCTTTCGTTGAAGGTGAGGGAATCTTCCCCATATTTGGAAATTTTAGCGAGCATGGAATCTACAAACATTTCATCATCGAGCGTTCTGCCTGTTTCAAAATCGATGATTTTACCTTGTGTGTCATCTGATTTTTTGAATTTGCGGGATATGAATTCTTCAAAAGGAGTTAAAAATTCAAAAGGACCTCTTAAGTCATAGGCGATAATCGCATACATATAACCGACGAGCATTCCTGCAAGATAGAGGGTAAAGTAGACAAAATCGCCTTGCGAAAGTGATGTTAGCAGGAGTGTGATAAGAACCCCCGTCAAAATCCATTTTGCTTGAATGGGGATTAATAGAAACAGGCGTATTTCAGCCTCGCTGTATAGCATCGTCCAAAAAGTAAGGAGCGCTAAAATAGAACTTCCAGGACCGCTTAGGATTGCGTTACTTGCCGTTAATTTCATGACGAGCAAAGCAATAAGACCCGATATGATGCCGCTTAAGAAAAAAAGCTTAAAAAATGATCTATTTCCGATTCGCTCAATGATTGAGCTACCTAAAAACCATAAAACATATAAGTTAAAGGAAAGATGGATCAGATAGGAAATGGAGATCCCTAAGGATCCGCTATTTTGGGTAAAAAGGTAGGTGAGTGGTTGCCATAAAAACAAATTCCGAATCCCATAAAGAGAGAGGGAAAGCCAGTCTTCTGGACCTGTTGCATTCAAAAAATAAGTAAATAATCCATTTAAAAGTGTTGCCGCTATACTGATGCAGGCAATTGAAGATACTAGATAAAGTAGGTTTTTTAGGTCAGCCTCGCCGCCCTTTGGAAAATCGTCTGTTCTCATTTGCAAAACTTAAAAGCCCCATAAGGTTAATTCGTAATTCTTCATCATACTTAACCGAGGCTTTTATGAAAACCACTTTGCCGAACTTTAGCAACTTGTCCGCCGCTTGTGCGAATTTTTTTTCCTGTTTTGGATTGGAGAGTGCGCACTACTTGTTTTTTTTGTACCGGCTGTTCTGCTGCAAATGTTGAAAAACTTAGTCCTATTAAAAGAGCAGACATAACAAAAGCATTTTTCATAATAAACCCCAATTAACTAATTAATTATAATAATAATTATAGTATTAATTATAATTAAAAATCAAATTTAATTATTGTTTTATTTTTTTGTTATTTGTTTAGAGGTTTTTGAGTAATATCTTAAGAAAAAGCTTGTGTTTTTTTCTGTAAAAACTTAAGATTCCTACTTAAAAGAAAAATAAGCTATCGGAGCTATCAAATGAAAAAAGAAATTCATCCAAAATATCAAGAAGTGTTGTTTATCGATTCAACGACAAATTATAAATTTGTATGCGGCTCGACATTACAGCCAAAAGAAAGAGACACCTTTAATGGTAAAGAGTATCCTGCATACCGCCTTTCAACATCTTCAGCGTCTCACCCTTTCTTTACAGGAAGCAAAACTCTTGTGGATGCAGAAGGCCGTGTTGACAAATTTAAGAAACGTTACACAGGCATGCAGCAAAAGAATAAAGAAAATCAAGAAGAGAAGCAAAATAAAGAAAATCAAGAAGAGAAGCAAAATGCTAAGGATGCAGTTGCTGTAAAACCTGCTAAGAAAAAATAATCTTAAGCAGCAGTTTTTTTGTGCTTTAAATATTCTTAAACTCTAAAGATCTCTTGCAGCTAATTTTTAAGTTGCAAGAGGTCCCTTTTAAAAGCTCACTATGATCGAACATAAAATTCAGAAATTGCTCTCTCGCCTTAGTGAAATTGAAGACCTTTTGGCTCATTCAGACATCTTTTCAGATCAAAAAAAATATCGTGCCATCACAGAAGAACATGCTTATCTCGTTGAGATCAAAACGACTTGGGGTGAGCTTACTTCCTTAAACAAACAGCGCGATGATAACCGCGAACTTCTAAAAACCGAAAAAGACTTCGATTTTGGTGAGATTCTCCGAGAAGATATTGCAGATATCGACAAGCGTTATACCGAACTTGAAAAAAAATTAGAAGATATCCTGATACCGCCAGACCCAAATGACCATCGAAATACAATTATTGAGATACGGGCAGGAACTGGCGGCGATGAGGCTGCTTTGTTTGTTGGGGACTGCGTACGCATGTACAAACTCTATGCCGACAAAAATAATTGGCGCTATGAGCTTCTTTCATGCACCGAATCTGAAGTTGGCGGCTTTAAGGAATATGTGATGATCCTGTCTGGCCCAAATGTGTACCGCTCTTTACAGTTTGAGGGTGGTACCCACCGAGTCCAAAGGGTTCCTGCTACCGAAGCTCAAGGAAGGGTTCATACTTCAGCCATTACTGTGGCAGTAATTCCAGAACCGGATGAAGACGCAGATATCGTGATCGATGAAAAAGATTTGCGCGTAGATACGTATAGAGCGTCTGGTGCCGGCGGTCAGCATATTAACACAACAGACAGTGCTGTTCGTTTAACGCACATGCCGACAGGAATTGTTGTCTACTGCCAGCAAGAGCGCAGCCAGCACAAAAATAAAGACAAGGCTATGCGCCTTTTAAAAGCGAAGATGGCAGAAGTTGAAGAGGAGAAGAAGCAGGCAGCTCTTGCCGCGACAAGATCTTCACAAGTTGGCTCCGGAGATAGATCCGAGCGGATTCGCACTTACAATTTTCCTCAAAACCGTTTGACAGACCATCGTATCAATTTAACCAAGTATAATCTGGATCAGATTATGAACGGCGAATTGGATTGCATCACAAAGCCTTTAATTGCTCATTATAGACAAGAGCTTTTAAAATCATGAAGACGATTTTAGAGATTTTAACATTATCTGCAGATTATTTACGCCAAAAAAGCATTGCCAATGCAAGACGACAGGCGGAAGATTTGATGTCTGATGCTCTTTCTTTATCCAGAATGGATCTCTACACACAGTTTGAGCGGCCTTTAACGGAGGACGAGCTCGATGTTTGCCGCAAAAATTTGATCAGGCGTTCCAAGGGAGAGCCTTTACAGTATATCAAGGGCTCTTTAGAATTTTATGGATGCACTATTAAAGTTACGAAAGATGTACTGATTCCAAGACAGGAGACCGAAATTTTGGTCGATATGATTGCCAAGCGATTAGAAGATGATGAAAAAAAAGCGGGGAGTCTGAAAGGAAAAATTCTTTTTGATGTTTGCACAGGTTCTGGCTGTATCGGGATTGCGTTAAAGAAAAAATTTCCTGATTTGAAGGTCATTCTTTCTGATATTTCGACTAAAGCTTTGGAGATTGCAAAAGAAAATGCTGAAAAAAATGAAGTGGACGTCGAAATTTTACTTGGCGATTTGCTGCTTCCTTTTAAAGGAAAAAAATGTGATTATTTTGTTTCCAATCCCCCTTATATTGCAGAAAATGAATACGCCGGCTTAGAAATTGAAGTCAAAGATCATGAGCCTAAATTGGCCCTTATTTCCGGTGCTACGGGTCTTGAATTTTATGAGAAATTGGCAAAGGATTTACAAGGCTTTCTTAAGAGTTCAGCGCGTGTCTTTTTAGAGATAGGAAGAGCTCAAGGATCAGATATTTTAAAATTATTTTTAGATGATCCTTGGAAGAATATGAAAGTCGAGAAGGACTGGTCTTCACAAGATCGGTTTTTTTTACTTGAAATTGAATGATTTTTTATTTATCATGTTCGTTTTAGTTAAAGAGTGATTATATGTTGGGTTATTTAACCGAAAAAATGCAAGGTCTGTACTCTAAGTTAGCAGGTAAATCCAAGCTGACTGAAGAAAATATCGCAGAAGCTGTAAGTGAAGTGCGTATGGCTTTACTTGAAGCCGACGTGAACTATAGCGTCACAAAGACACTTGTTAAAAAGGTTAAGGAAAAAGCACTCGGAGATGAAGTTTTAAAGTCCGTGTCACCAGGGCAGCAGTTTATAAAAGTGGTTCACGATGAATTGATAGCCTTGATGGGCGGCGTTGAACCGGAGCTTGATTTAAACTCAAAACCTGCTGTGATTATGATGTGCGGTTTGCAAGGTTCCGGAAAAACGACCCATGCAGCGAAACTTGCTAAATACTTAAAGAAAAAAGGCAAATGCCAAAACCCGCTTTTAGTAGCGTGTGATCTCCAAAGACCGGCAGCTGTTTTGCAATTGCAAACGCTGGGCGATCAGATTGGTGTTCAGGTATTTTCTGTGGAAGGCGAAAAAGACCCTGTTAAAGTAGCTAAGCTTAGCATGGCAAAAGCTAAAGAGGACAACCATGACCTTGTGATCGTGGATACGGCAGGAAGGCTTCACATTGATGAAGAGATGATGATTCAGCTTGAAAAAGTAAAAGAAGTCATCAAGCCGAATGAAATTTTATTTGTCGCTAACGCAACAACCGGACAAGACGCTGTAAACGTTGCTGCTGAATTTAATAAGCGCGTTTCGATTACCGGTTCGATTTTGACAATGTTAGACGGCAACACCCGCGGAGGGGCTGCAATTTCGATTCGCGAAGTTACCGGCAAACCTTTGAAGTTTGAAGGTATCGGCGAAAAAGTTGACGATATTCAAGTCTTTAACCCAAGGTCAATGGCTGACCGTATTTTGGGGATGGGCGATACGATCAACCTTGTGAAGAAAGCTGAAGAGCACATGAATCAAGATGATGCCAAAAAAATGGAGCAAAAACTCCGTACGGCAACATTTACTTATGAGGACTACTTAAGCCAGATTCAAATGGTAAAGAAGATGGGATCCTTAAAAGGATTGTTAGGAATGCTACCTGGTATGAGCAGCCTGCAATCGATGGATTTTGATGAAAAAGACTTTTTTAAAGTAGAAGCTATTATTCAATCAATGACTCAGTCCGAACGGACGGAAAAAGATGAACTTGTTGTTCCAAGACGTAAGCGAATAGCAGACGGAAGCGGAACATCGATTGAAGATGTGAATAAGCTTGTAAAATCATTTAAAAAAGCAAAACAATTTTTTAAAAACATGCCGAATATGAAACAATTAGAGAAGATGATGGGAGGTGCCTTGTGGCGCTAAAAATTAGATTAAGACAACAAGGGCAAATTAATAGACCCTTTTACCGCATAGTAGTCACAGATTGCAGATCACCTCGTGATGGCAAGTACTTGGAAGCTTTGGGCTGGTACAATCCTTTTGAGCCAGAAACAGAAAAAGGCCTACACATGGATGCAGCACGTATCCAGCATTGGTTGGAACTTGGAGCTCAATTGACAGAAAGTACAGAATCTTTAGTCAATAAAGGCGCACCAAGCGTGATTCGTTGGTTGACAGACAAACGTTTGGCACATCGCACGAAGATGAGAGAGAAGAGCAAAGTAAGAGCCAAAAGAAGTAAGAGCCAAAAACTCAAAGAAAAAGCTTAAATTGAATAGACGATGCTAGTTGTTGACATCCTTTCACTTTTTCCCGCATATTTTTTAGGTCCTTTCGATGAAAGTATCTTTAAACAGGCAAAAAAAAAGGGATTACTTGAAATTAACCTGATTGATATCAGGGATTTTTC
Source organism: Parachlamydiaceae bacterium (assembly GCA_041691015.1). Lineage (GTDB taxonomy): Bacteria > Chlamydiota > Chlamydiia > Chlamydiales > Parachlamydiaceae > JBBSJT01. The sequence continues at coordinate 39,381 of JBEPVN010000007.1, forward strand.
AGACAACCGCTACCGTAAAGTAGACGACAGACCCTTTGGAGGAGGTCCCGGAATGGTTTTAATGCCGGGTCCTGTTTTAAATGCTATTAAAAGCGTGAAAAAGGAAAATTCCCGAGTTATTTATTTAACTCCTCAAGGAAAGCCTTTTACAGCTTCAAAAGCCCGAGAGCTTGCAAAGCATGAGCATTTAATTTTGCTTTGCGGTCATTATGAAGGGATTGATCAGCGAGTTCTCGATATGGTAGTCGATGAAGAAATTAGCATCGGCGATTTTGTTTTGACGAATGGGTGTCTTCCGGCAATTGTTGTTTTAGATGCAGCCATTCGGTTTGTCCCTGATGTTTTGGGTGATGAACTTTCGGCATCGGAAGATTCCTTTGAAAATGGAATATTAGATTGTCCCCATTTTACTAGACCGGAAGTTTTTGAAGGTATTAGAATTCCGGAAGTTTTACAAAGTGGGAATCATAAAAAAATTGCAGAGTGGCGAAGGGCAACAGCATTAGAAAAAACTAAGCTTGTCAGGCCGGATCTGATGATCAAGTTAAAGTTAGGAGAATATAAATGAGTAAATTAGCTGTAGTTGTAAATATTGAAAATAAACAGCTCAAAGACGAGACAGGAAATTTCCAGGTTGGAGACTCTATTCGCGTGCATACACGCATTATCGAAGGCGAAAAAGAGCGTATACAGGTTTTTGCAGGTACTGTTGTAGCAAGAAAAGGGATGGGTCTTTCCGAGACTTTTTCAGTGCATCGCGTAGCTTATGGCGAAGGCATGGAACGTGTATTTGTTTTACATAGTCCACGTATTTCAAAAATTGAAGTGATCAAAGAAGGTCATGTACGTCGCGCTAAACTTTATTACCTACGCGGAACATCCGGTAAGAAATCCAAAGTTAAAGCACGTATCAAACCACGTAAAACTGCTCCTGCAATCGTTACAGAAACAGTTCCTGTTACTACTACTGAATAATGTTGTGGTGTTTGTAGCGTAGGCTTTAGCCTAAGTTTGTAGCGTAGGCTTTAGCCTAAGTTTG
>JBEPVN010000008.1:0-38339 GCA_041691015.1 Parachlamydiaceae bacterium
ACAAGGGCTAAAGCCCTTGCAAACGAACGCAGGCTAAAGCCTACGCTACAAAATTAGGTTCTAAGGCTTTAGCCTATTGCGTTCTGACAAGCGAAATCACAGTTTCTACATGGGCTGTTTGAGGAAACATATCATAGGGTGTGCAATCTTCAACTGTATAGTTTTCTTTGCCAAGGAGTTTTATGTCTCTTGCTAAAGTTGAGGGCATGCAAGAGATGTAAACAATCCGTTTTGGTAATTTTTTCTTTAAGGCTTCGATGACTGTGCTATCCAATCCTTCCCTTGGAGGATTAATGATCACAAAATCAGGAATCTTTATTTTTGCGAGCGCATTTTCAACAGGAGCATGAATAAATTTGGCATGAGCAATTTTATTGCTTTTCGCGTTTCGGACAGCCATTTTGATGGAAGTATGGTTGCATTCGATACCTGTGACTTGAATCCCGTTTCTTGCAAGCATTAGAGATGAAATCCCAATTCCGCAGTAGAGATCCAAAATTTCTTCCGGCATTTCTTTTTTGGCGATAGCTTCGATGTGGCGATAAATGTTTAAACTTTGTTCTGGATTGTTCTGCATGAACATTCCGCTTGTAAACGTGATATTTAATCCATCCACATCAATTTCCGATGTCGTTTTTCCAAAAGAGAAGTATTCATTTTGGGAGGCTAAAACAATTCCTTTAAAGGAAGTTTTTTCTTTTGCAAATTCTTCGACAATTTTTTTTGCATTTTTTGGCAAATTCTTGAAATGAAAATGCAAAATATAGCCTTCCAGATCTTTTAAAACAGTGACTTTTGCGTGAGTCTCGTTCATATCGAAATTTTTAACTAAAACCTGTAACTCTTTTAATACCGGATCCTTTTGACTTACAAAAATAGGGCATTCATTTGCTTGAAAAAGAGAGGATTGGTCGATCGTGACATATCCTGCAAAACAACTAGCGTCTTCTTTTTTTAATGTGAGGCTGACATGTCTTCGATAAGCATATTCTTTTAAAGATGGAGTCACAGGATTGACATGAATGTCAGTTAAATTACCAATACGGTTAAAAGCATCTTTCACCCATTGGCGTTTCGTATTTAGTTCTGTCTCATAATCGATGTGTTGGAGTTTACAGCCACCGCAGGTGCCAAAATAAGGGCATTTTGGCAGCGTCCTATCTTTGCTTGGCGCTAAAATATTTTCGATTTTGGCAAAGCCATGATTTTTTTTGATTTTGGTAAGAAGGCAGGATATTTCATCCCCTGGCGCTGTAAAAGGAACAAAAATGACAAGTCCCTGAATTTTTAAAATGCCCTCTCCACCAAATGCTAAACTCTCAATTTTTCCTGTTACGAGATCCTCTTCTTTTACCATATTATCCGACAATTTTGATATCGCGAATCATAAGCTGTATGCTTGGACCTTGAAACGTAGTAATTTGGGGTGTAAAGGCAATGCGAAGGGTTAAATCTTTTTTGCGCAAGAGGGGACTTAGAGCTGCTTTATTAAAAGCAATGCCTTCTAACATCCGCTCATCATTGTCTTTATTTTTTTGCGTCAAATAAAGTTTTAGATGTGTTTTTCCAACAACTTTTGGAGGCCATGCCTGTTTTGCATCGCAATAAAGGACAGGTTGTGGATTTTCATTTCCGAAAGGCTCTAAAAGCCTGATCGATTCTAAAAGATCAAAAGTCAAATCTTCAAATTTAACTTCGGCGTCCAAATTGAGTTTGTTTAAAACATCATTATCGCCAAGCGCTTTTTCGGCAGCCTCAGTAAAACGTTTTGTAAACTCAGGGATATTTTCTTCCTTGATCGTAAGACCTGCTGCAAAGTCGTGACCGCCAAAATTGATGAGGAGATCGGAGGATTCTTTAAGTACATTAAGAAGAGGAAACTCTCGAATAGATCTCAATGAGCCCTTTCCAATGCCTTTATCGATTGCGATCATGACTGTCGGTCTATTAAACTGCTTTGAAATACGCGTCGATAAAATTGCGATGACACCAGGGTGCCATTTTTCAGACTGCATGATAATTGCTTTTTTCTGCATGATTTCAGGCTGTCCTGCAATGATGCTTTCGACATCGACAGACATCGTGCGTTCAATTTTTTGTCTTTCGATATTATTTAAATCAAGCTCTTGCGCAAGCTTTTCTGCAACGCTGCCATTGCGCACAAGAAGCATTTCCACGCCTTTTTGCGGATTATCGATCCGGCCGAGGCTGTTTAATCTTGGGGCAACTTTTGAAGCGATTGAAAAAGTTGTGAGTTCATTGATGTCAACTTCTGAGATGGAAAGAAGTTTTGCAAGTCCGACGCGCTTGTTTTTCTTTTGCTGTCTTAGGCCATAACTTACCAAAATGCGGTTTTCACCAAGAAGAGAGCCCATATCGGAGATAGTTCCTAAAGCAACCAAATCCAAATATCTTTTTAAATCCACTTTTTTATCGGAAATGATGCCGTCTGTTACAAATTTCTTTGTCATGGCGTGAGCGAGTTTAAAGGCGACACCAACTCCTGTCAAATCTCTATTGGGGTAGGAATTATTGACAAGTTTTGGATTTAGAGTGGCGATGCAATGGGGGATTTTGTCTGTTGGTTCGTGATGGTCTGTGACGATCACGTCGATATTATTTTCAACAACTTTAGCAATTTCTCCAGCAGACGTAATGCCGCAGTCCACAGTAATTAAGAGTTTGCATTCATTTTTTAATGCATATTCCAAAGCTTCCACAATAAGGCTTTGTCTTAAAGCGCCTCTATTGGAAATATAGAAAAAAACATTAGCGCCGATGTATTGCAAAAATTCTGTAAGAAGAGCAGTACCTGTCATTCCATCGACGTCGTTATCGCCATAGATCAAAATATTTTCATGATTTCTGATAGCTTGGCAAATGCGCTCTACTGCTTGAGGCATTTCAGCCAAAAGAAATGGATCATATAAATCCGGGAGCTTCGCATAAAGATAATGATGAATCTGATCCATGGATGTAAATCCGCGCGAGACCAAAATTTGTGCCGTTACAGGATGAATCTTGAATTCTTTGCAGATTTCTTCCTGTAGGACAGGATCATGCTTAGGATAAACCCAGAGAGGCGGTTCTGTACTGCCGTGACGAGAAAGCATGAATATTACCAATTTATGATGTGTTTTTGTAGTCTATAGTGCTAATTTAGGATTGTCAAGCTCTAACTTTTAAGATTCGAAATGGCATTTGCCATGATGAGAAATCCCATTTTAAACCTATCAAGTCCAAAATGCTCGTTTGGGGCATGAATGCAATCAGTAGCAAGCCCAAGTCCGATGAGTGCAACTTCTGCTTTAGAAGCAATTGCAAGTTCTGTTACGACAGGAATTGATGCGCCCTCATAGACAAAATCGCATGGTTTCTTAAAGACTTGTTCATAGGATTCTTTAAAAACTTGGACAATTTTAGAATCAGGTGAGGAATGCATCGCTTTTCCACCCCCTTCATGAAGAGTAACTTTTACTAAAACACCCTCCGGTGCTTGTTTTTCAATAAATTTTTTTACTGATAAACCTATTATTTCCGGATCTTGGTTTGGGACTAAGCGGCAGGAAATCTTAGCTTCTGCTCTTGCAGGAATCACTGTTTTAAACCCAAGGCCTCTAAAACCTCCGGAAATTCCGTTGATTTCAAGGGTCGGTCTTACCCAATTTCTTATAAGCGGATGGTATTTTTTTTCACCGCCTGAGGCTAAAGCGCCAAAGTTTTCAAAATATTCTTTTTCGTCAAAATCTAAAGAAAGAGTTTTCTTTTCAAGTTCGCCAAGGTCAGCTACGCCCTCATAAAAGCCCGGAACTTGTATACGCCCATCTTTATCCCTTAAAGAAGATAGAATCTCAACCAAGGCATGATTTGGATTATAAAGAAGACCCCCGTTACATCCAGAGTGCATATCTGTTTTTGACCCGAGGACTTCCAGATCCATGGTGACAATCCCTCGAATGCCAAGCGTAATGGAGGGTTTTTTTAATGACTGGATACCAAGATCGACCACGCTTAAAAAATCTGCTTTTAGCTCTTCTGATTTTATTTTAAGAAGGCCTGTAAGTCCGTGACTTCCGCACTCTTCTTCCCCTTCAATGCATAATTTGATGTTAATTGGAAAAGAGCCGTCTTTATCAAGTAAAGCTTTTAATGCTTGCAACGTATAAAAACATTGTCCTTTGTTGTCTTGGGCACCCCTTGCATAGATTTGTCCGTTTCTAATTTCCGGATTGAAGGGTTTTGAATCCCATAATTCAAGCGGGTCTATAGGTTGAACATCGTAGTGATGGTAAATAAGTAGGGTCGGCTGATTTTTACCGGCTTTTAAGTTGGAGGCAAAAATAACAGGATGGCCGGATGTTTCCCAAATTTCTGTTTCGAATTTCAAGTCTTTGAGGTACTCATTTAGCCACTTCGCGCAAGCGATGGTTTCGCTCTTGTATTCCGGCATGGAGCTAATACTTTGAAATTGTAAAAACTTGAAAAAATCTTGTAAAATCTCTTTTTCATTTTTGTCGTAGTATTGGTTTAGCCATTCTATATCTGCCATGATTTTAGCCTTATCGTTTTAAAGTAATTACTCTAATGGAACTGCCAAATGCGAGCAATCTTAAAAAAGCTTAAAGCTTAACTTTTAAAATAAGCTTTTAATTTGAGTAAAATGGGATAAATCTCTTATAATGTTTCCTACCATTACCAAAGAGAAATTCATGAACAACCGATTACTTTTTAAAGTTTTTGCAGCTCTTATTCTAGCTTTTATTGCCGGAATGATTACGGAGCCTGAGTCTTCTTTCATAAAAATATATGATTTGATCGGAAGGCTTTTTTTGAATGCCTTGACGCTAGTTGTAGTTCCTTTGGTTGCAGCCTCAATTATTACTGGCGCTGCCAAAATGGGGTCTGAAGAGGCTTTTGAAAAGCTTGGAGCTAAAACTTGTTTTTATTTTGTCTTAAATAGTTTTACGGCAGCCCTGCTTGGACTTCTTTTAGTCATTGTCATGGCACCAGGCGTTTCGTCAAGCGCCAATTTACAGGCACTTGCAAGCATCGGTAAAGTCCAACAAATCGAAAGTTTGGCAGAAGGAAATTTATTCGATCAGTTCGCAGGTATTTTATTAAAGATCGTTCCGTCCAATATTTTGCAAGTAGCCTCGCAAGGGCAAATGCTTGGACTTATATTCTTTTCTCTTCTTTTTGGTTTTTTCATCTCAAAAATAGAACCTCATGCAGGTTCTGTCATGCTTCATTTTTGGAAAGCTGTTTTTCAGATCATGATGAAGATCACACATCTTGTGATGCGCGCTTTGCCAATTGGTGTTTTTGGCCTTGTTGCTAAAGTTGTTGCAACCACAGGAGCTGATTCCATTTCGTCTGTAGCCTGGTTTTTTCTGACAATTACTTTGGGACTCTTTATATATGGTCTTTTAGTTTTACCGTTAATGCTCTCCTTAATTGGACGCATTAACCCGATCGTATACATTAGAGCGATGGCACCTGCTATTTTTACAGCTCTTTCCACAAGTTCATCTGCTGCAACGCTTCCAATTACGATCGATTGCATGGAAAAACGTGTCGGCGTTTCAAACCGTATTTGCAGCTTTACTCTGCCTCTTGGAACATCTCTTAATTGCGCAGGAACTGCGCTTTATGCATCTGTTGCAACTGTTTATATTGCTCAAAGCTATGGAATGGATTTGGGACCTGGGACTTTACTGACCATTTTGATGATGTCGTTCCTAACTTCTTTTGGCATGGCGGGTATCCCATCTGCGAGCCTTGTATCCATTGTGGTCATTTTAAATGCCATAGGTTTGCCAGGAGAGGGGATCGGACTTGTACTTGCAGTAGAGCGGATTGTGGATATGATGCGGACATCCGTCAATGTTTTTGGCAATTCCTGCAGCACGGTTTTTATCGCAAAGTCTGAGGGGGAAGTTGTCCTGGCATGAGCGATAATAGCAAAAAAACAGTTGTAGTCGGTATGTCCGGGGGTGTAGACTCTTCCGTTACTGCTTTGCTTTTAAAAAATCAAGGCTATAACGTGATTGGGATGTTCATGAAAAACTGGGAGGAAAAGGATGAAAATGGTGTTTGCAAGGCATCGTTAGAGTTTGAAGATGTAGTGCGCGTTTGTGAGCAAATAAAAATTCCTTATTACTCCGTTAATTTTGTTAAAGAATATTGGGATAACGTTTTTACAGAATTTTTAAATGAATTTAAACTTGGGAATACACCAAACCCGGATATCTTATGTAATCGAGAAATCAAGTTTAAAGTACTCTTAGAAAAAGCTTATGCTTATGGCGCAGATTATTTAGCGACAGGTCACTATTGCCAAACAAACGGACAACAATTGATTAAGGGTGTGGACCTAAACAAAGATCAAAGTTATTTTTTATATACCTTAAAAGATAAGATTTTGCAAAAAGTTATGTTTCCAATTGGAGGCATGCAAAAATCAGAAGTCCGTAAAATCGCAAAAGAGTTTGGTCTTGCAACATCTGAAAAAAAGGATAGTACGGGCATATGCTTTATTGGGGAGCGCAATTTTAAGCAATTCTTAAGTCAGTATCTGGATGTTTTACCGGGTGACTTCAAAACTTTAAGCGGTAAAACTGTTGGACGTCACGATGGAGCTTGCTACTATACGATCGGTCAGAGAAAAGGAATGGGAATAGGCGGCGCTGGCGATGCTTGGTTTGTCGTTGGAAAAGATATGGTGAAAAATGTTGTTTACGTTGAACAAGGCGGCATCCATCCATCGCTTTATTCTGATGAACTGATTGCCGGGGATTTAAGTTTTGTTTCAAATGATTTAAATGTAAAATTCCCCTACCACTGTACTTCCAAAATCCGCTACAGGCAAGAAGATCAGGCTTGCACCATCACAAAAATCGAAGATGGAAAATGTTTTGTCCAATTTAAGATCCCTCAAAGGGCTGTGACCAAAAGGCAATCGATTGTCTTTTACGATGGAAATATTTGCTTAGGGGGCGGTCTCATTGAAACGCCCGGTTTAAACTATTATGAACGAAATTTGACTCTACCAAAAGATGTTTCCTTATGAATCCTGATTTTTTTATTAGCAGAATCAAACCGGACGGGTTTAATCCGGAAGTTGAAGCTGCGGGCTGCTGCTGCTCATTTGAAGATAAGATATTACTTCTTAAAAGACATCCTAAAAAACCCTATGGAGATACATGGGGAGTTCCCGGCGGCAAAATGGAAAAAGATGAGGATATGCGCGCTTGCGCTATTCGCGAAATTCATGAGGAAGCGGGTCTTAACATTAATGATCCGGGTTTATTATTTATTGGCACTCTTTTTTGCCGTATACCAGATGGGATTACAGCTTTTGAGTATGTTTTTCATTTATTCCAAAAAAGATTTACAATTTTGCCCGAATTAAATATTGGCTTAGAAGAGCATTTGGAAGCTAAATGGGCAACATTGGATGAGGCTTTTTCATTGCCGCTCATCATCGGTGGAAGGGAAGTTTTGGACTATTTCCAAGAAACTAAAAGTCTTTATAATAGGGTCATAGCGAGTGTCCCTAAACTCTAATTTCTGAATTATAGTGCCGCATTCGCGGCATAATCTAAGAAGCGATTTTCCATAGATAGCCGGTGGTGACAACCCTTAGCATTACCCATTTTTTTGATATAAAATCTTGTCAATGGTGCAGGTCTTTTTAACTTGATAATCTTTTAAGTTGCCTTAGAAGCGGTAAAAGCATGTAGCCATACGCGTAAGCGTATGGTAGATTAAATTATAGGATGAGCCACGAATGTGGCGACAGAAAAAATAGTATATGGACTTTTACCAAATAATTTATCCTTTAATAATAAGAGGATGTTCTCAAATTGAAGCTAATCTCTGTCGCCACATTCGTGGCTCATCCTATAATTTAATCTACCACACGCTTACACGTGTGGCTACATGCTTTTACCGCTTCGCGGCAATTTAAAAAGACCTGCACCGTTGCAAGCTTTTAATTAACGCAAAGGAAGCAAAGGATCGCAAAGGCGCAAAGCTTCTTTTGCGTTAAAAAAAAAGCTTATTACGGAGTCAAGCTAGGACTCTTATGCACTAAAAGTTCAGAGAATTTATAACTTAAAAGTTACCTTAAGGCAACGCCCTCGGTAACTTTTAAGTTATAGTTTTTTTTATGTACGCTTAGCTCTTAGTCCATTTTCTTGTTCGATTTCTCGATTGTGCAAATAGAGTAAAGCAGGCGCTGCAATAAACAAGGTTGAAAGCGTTCCTACAATCACACCAAGCGTCATGACCAAGGCAAATGCAAAGATTGATTTGCCCCCGAGGAATACAAGAGCTAGCAATACAAGCAATGTTGTACCAGAAGTCATCAATGTACGGCTTAAAGTAACATTTAACGCGTGGTTAATGATATCGCTATATTTTTGTTTTCTTAAAATAACCATATCTTCACGAATTCTATCAAAAACGATGATCGTATCATTCAAGGAATATCCGATGATCGTCATGATCGCGCCGATAACTTGCAAGTCGATCTGAACCGGTAAGCCCATTTTATGGAACAGTGCCAAAATTCCCATCGTGATGATGATATCAAAGATAAGTCCAATGACTGCTGCCATCGCAAACTTAAATTCAAAGCGGAACGTAATGTAAACTAAGATCATGAGCAACGCAAGGCTAAGACCGATCAGCGCATTATTACGCATCGCATCAGAGAATTGACCGCTGATAACGCTCCAGTTTTTGTCAAGATTGTCTAACTGCGACGGAGCAATTTCCAAATGAGCGCTCTCCAAAGTATTGACAAGCCACACCATACGCGGATTGCTCTCATAGTTAAACGCGTATTTGCCTTCCTGTTCCACATCCGGCATTTGGTAGAAAGGATGACCCTTTTCTTCCATGCTTGTTCCAAGCTGAATGCGCAGCTGATTTGGCTTGCTAAGTTCCCTTACTTGAAAATCATTTGTCGTAGCGCCTTTTGCAAGAAGCGCATCTATTGTTTTAAGACGGTAGTCTGTATCATTACCTTTTTCTTCAAGTTCCACGTTTAAGGAATAGCCGCCTGTAAAATCCATGCCGAGCATTGATTTGCCTTGCGAGATGAAAAGAAAGGATCCAACTAACATCATGACAGCTGAAATGCAGAGCGCTTTTTTCGTCTGCTTTAAGAAGTCAAAATGTGTTTTACCGATAAATTGTGCCATATCGAGCGATTTATTTTTTGGATTTTGTACCCAGCCTGCAAAGAAATAACGCGTCATGAATAACGCTGTGAACATTGAGGATACAATACCTATGATCAATGTGACAGCAAATCCTTTGATCGGACCTGAATCGAATTGTATCAAGATTAAAGCTGCGATGATTGTTGTGATGTTAGAATCAACAATTGCGCTAAAAGCCTTGCGGTATCCGGCAGAAATGGCAGAGCCTAGTCTTCCGGAGATTTTAAACTCTTCGCGAATTCTTTCAAAAACAAGCACGTTTGCATCAACTGCCATACCGATCGTTAAGACAATCCCTGCAATTCCTGGCAGTGTCAGAGCAGCATCTAAGTTTTGAAGGATGCCCCACATGATCAAAATATTAAATAAGACAGCGCATGAGGCAACAATACCTGCAAAACGGTAATAGCCGATCATAGCAACGACAACGAGGGCTAAAGCCACAAGCGATGCCACAATTCCTCGTGTGCGCTCTTCTTTCCCAAGTTCTGGACTTACGTTTTCTTCCGAGAGAATTTTTGGCGTAAAGCTTAAAGACCCGGCTTTTAAGTCTGCAGATAGCTGTGTCACTTCACGTTGAGAGAAGCGTCCGCTAATAGAGCCACCCTCTCTTAATGATGCGCGAAGCGTAGGCTGCGTGATGATTGTTCCGTTTAGAACAACTGCCATGCGCCATCCATGACCTGCTGAATATTGCTCTCTTGGCGTACCTGTAATCTTATCTTGAGAGAACTGCGAAGTCCAGGAATAGAGAGATTCCCTTGGACTTGTTTGTTCCCGAGCTTCTGATCCCTCATAAGATTTTTTAACATTAAAGGACAAAGTATTGCCCTCTGATGGGTCATACCCTACTTGTACGTTTGTCAGGCTTGATCCTTCCAACGCAAAATTATGGAATAGAACGAGCAATGGATGCAACTGGCGATTCCAGTCCGCAACATCATCTCCTCGCATCAGGCCAATTGTTGACAATGTGTCGTTAAATGCAGATGAGCCATTTTTATCATTTGGATTTGCAAGACGAAGGCCTTGATCAAAAAGAATTTGGGCATTTTCGCTTCTTGGGTGCGCAATTTCCACATTAACTTCATCGCCGCCAAAATGGTTCCAGGCGATTTGGTTAATGCTGTCAATGTCTTTTCTGTTTGTGACAACAGCTTCATTCCAGACATCTTGAAGAAAAGCGTTTACATATTTGTTCAAATCAGGATTTTGAGTGCTGAATTTTTCATTTACAATGTGGAAATACATTGCGGATGCTTTTATAAGGTCAGCTGCGCTCATTCCTTGGGATCCAGGGAAATCCAGGATGATATTATTGCTTTCGATGTGGATCGCTCTTTCTGCAACTCCCATCTTGTTAATACGTGTGTATAATTCGTTTACAGCCTGGTTTAGGTCGTCAGGATTTGTAACAGTTTTTCCGTTGTGGTCTCTTAAACCTATGCGGACTGTTTTTCCTCCGGACAAATCAAGACCCCATTTTAGAATTTTGCGATCATCCCCACGGAAGTATTTGGCAAAACTTAAAGCAAAGTTTTGAAAGTATGGGTTTTTTGTCGGAGCCGGTATTTCATAGCGTTTAGTTGTGTCCAAATTAACTTGAGCTGCATCATATTCTTCCTTCCACTTAAGTAAGTCTTCCTGGATGCGGTCATCAATTTTATTTAGGGCAATAATGCGTTGCTCGACATTTGAGAAGTCCAATACTGCGTAGCGTTTGCTGCCTTTTACTGCAAAGTCTTCTCTTGTTGCTTTAAGCAGGTTTCTATAAAAACCGTTAAGCTCGAAAATGTAATCATTGCTAAATTCTTTTGAAAGACCATAGGATGACCCAGGATAGCCTATAAAGCCGTTTAGCTGCATGATTTGATTAAGTTCTCCGATATCTTTAGAGAGCTCTTGAGCCTCCGGAGTATTTGGATTGGATGCATGTTTTTGCATGATCGTATCCAAGCCTTTTGCAATCACATAAATCGACCCTTTTTGGAAACCGGCAGGAGAGCTTTCTGATTCCATTGCAGGAGCAAAAACTACGAGCCCAAGCTTCTGATCTTCCTTTGGCAATTTTTTGAAAGAATCGTAGTCGTAGACCGGATAGCTTTCTTTGCTAAGATCGATATGGCTTCTGTCCCATGAGGACTTTAACTCTGCTGTAAGCTGTTCGGACTGAATTTTTGCCAAATAGCCTGTATCAAAAGTTAAAACGCTTTTAGTGTCTGGCAATTGGTTTAATTTGACTGCAAAAGTATCTGCTGTCGGAAGAATTTCTTCATCGGAGAATCTTGAAGCTCTTGCAATATCATTGATGATAAGCTGGTTGAGCTTTTCTTTTGCGATGTTTTCAGATTCGCCTTTTGCGTCACTTAAACGTGCAGCTTGCACATCGTCAAAAAATTTCAATTCAATTCTGTCGCTATTCCAATCGATGATGAGTGCTTCGACAAATGGGTTTGTTCCATTTAGGCTGATCTCTAATGTTTTGCTTTCAGCTTTAGCATCTTTCCTTGCAAGTTCATTTTGGATATTTTCCAAAGTCAAAGGATTTTTTGCATTTTTTAGTTCTGCGCGATTTTTTTGGATGAGGGCTGAAGCATTTTTTAAGGCTTGGATCTCTTTTTCCAAGAGGGCAAGACGCATTTGTTTTGCTGAATCCAAAAATTCCTTTGCTTCTTTTACTTTTGCCTGTTCTGCAAGAAGAGCTTGTTTTTCAGCTTCCAGAGTGACAGTTAAAGCGCTGTTTTTGGTTTCGTACTTTTGGATCAATTCTTCCTTGTTTCCTTGATCAATCTGTACAATGCTTTCATGATAGCGCTTTAAAGCTTTAGGATTTTGGCTTAACGCTTTTTCTGTTTCGACAATTTCTTTTGCAAAAGAAATGATGGCATCCTTATTGCCCTCTTCGCTTCTTGCGATATTTTCAAGCTGGACACCGAATTTGCTTGAATTGCCAAAACCCAAAGCCATTTCTGTAGCTCTGTCAAATGTAATTTCTTTGTAAAGATCTGTAATTTTACCGTTTTCATCTTGACGCGCAGCAAAATGGAAAAATTTATTAGTATCGCTTGGATTTAGACGCACATCGATTTTTCTTGCGACAAAAACCTTAAGAGGGTCCGAGTTTGCTTTTTCCGTATAAAGTTCAAGCTGGGCTGGAATGAATGAAATGTGCTCTCCAGCTCTTGGAAGGAACTTTTTAAAAAGATTGGCGTCATTTTGATTTTTAAAGGTAACTTCAATAAGGCGTGGATCGTTTGCCTTCATTTCGACAGAATTTGGCTTCACTTTAAGAAGGTTTGTAAAGGACCAAATCCATTCTACGGAGTTCTTTTCTAAATCATTAACACGCTCAACAATTTGATGGGCGACAGTTTCTGCGCGCGGTGCATTGATCGGTTCGTTCAGCGGTTTGCTGTAAAAAAAGATTGTAGGCAATATGTTATATATTGTCAGGGCAATGACCGCTACAATCAGATAAAACTGCCAACGTTTTTGCTTTTCCATGGGCAATACTTCCCTTTTAGTTAAGTGCTAGATTAAAACAAAGATCTTGAGGTAAAAGGGTAGGATACCAAATCGAGCAAAAATAGAAAAGGGGAAAACAATATTTATCAATAAATTTTAATTCATTATGACAAAGGGAGTAGAAAGTTTGTCTGATATGTAAAAATTAATTTAAAGTTGAATTGGAACGTACTTTAAGCTTTAGTCAAATACCGTCAAAACAAAAAAAGCCCATATACCTTAAAAGTATATGGGCTTTTTTAAATAGCGTTAGCTATTTATTTGCAATCTATGAAGTTGCAGGTGCGCCATCTGTAGATGCAGTTTTTGCTTCGACAGGTTGTGCAGCAGCAGTAGCTTGGTTTTCTGTAAGGTCTTTAAAGCGTTTGCTTAGGCCAAACACTGAAAGTACCCATAGAAGTACGATACCGACAGCAACAGGTGCGATGATCGGCACTAGCTGATAAAGAGCGCTTCCTGAGAACGCTGTAAGAAGTCCCATTTGGATATAGGAACCGGCAGATTTACCGCCTCTACCACCAATAACGTCAACTGCAGCTTTACCTTTAACTTTTAGTTCCGGGTCCAAAGGAATGTATGCCATTTCTTTTGTCGGATCAAAAAGAGAGTATTTTACAGCTTTACCAAATGCGTTTACAAAAAGGCCGATACCAACTGCAAATACGATCAATTCTTTGTTGATCACGCCTTTGCTGATAGCATCAACAATTTTCATGCCTTCTGGTAGAAGAGTATTGTTGTAATAAATCACGCCAAAGAACGCAAGGATACCTGTAATTAATACAGCAGGTGTGATAAGAGCGCAAGTTCTCCAGCTAAAGTTACGTAGCAAGTTGCTTCCAATCAACATCAGGATAACTGCGATACCGCCTGTAACTGTTGACAATCCACCCATAACTTGGTTGTATTCAACTTCTGTCGGGTAAGCAATCTTGATCTGACCTTTCCATACTCCTTCAAATAGGTTAATGGATACGCCATAAGCAAGTACTAACATCGCAATCAAGCCAAGGTATGGAGACTGAAGGATGTATTTAAAGCTCTCAGACATGGAAAGTTTAGCTTTTTTCTTCTTGCCTTCGCCCATAGCTTCTGGGTTGTAGTAGCGAATGTCTGTTAAGACGTAGCGGTTCATGTAGTAGAATGTTCCGAGAAGAAGAATGCCTGCTACGATAACAAATGCCATCAAATACTGAAGCATCAAACCTGTTGATTCGTTACGGCTTAAGCCCATTGCATGAATAGAGCCTGAAATGTAAATAATTGCAGGACCAGATAGTAGAAGACCAAAGTTTCCTAAAAATCCGAACATTCCATAAAAACGGCGTGCTTCTTTTACTGGAGTGATAGAGTTTGCAAACTGCCAGAAAAGTAGAGATAATACAGCGCTTCCCCAAAGTTCTGATAAGATGTAAAACAGTGTATATGTCCAGTTTCCAACAAGCGGGATAATCCAGGTTAAATTAGGATACATGGCTTGGTAGTTGTTGATTGTTTCCAAACTCATATGAAGCGAGTCTACAAACGGGTAGATGCAATAAGGATATAATCCAAAAAATATCAAGAAAGGAAGAGCGGTTGCGTAAAAGAGACCTTCTTTATTAAAGAGGTTTGCAGCTTTTGTATAAAGAACCATGAAAAGAACAGCTGAGGCCGTTACTCCGATTCCTTTTGCAAATGCCAAGCTTTCTGCGCCAGCTCCTGGAGCATTGACCAATATGGCGTCTTTTGTGTCGCGCAGAACTGTATAAATGAACAGAATGCAGAACATCATAATGCCCATAGGCAGAAATTTTTTGATTTCACTAGAGTGTATCGGCCATACCAACTTTCGCCAACCCGTAAACTCTTGTTGATCCATTTTTTGAGACATAGAAATTCCTTTATTAAGTGGCTAAATACCTTGACTTCCAATATATTTGTTAAAAGAAGAGGTAGTGCCATTTGAATTTTGATTCTATACCTACAAAACCTTCATAACCTTAAAGTTTCTTTAAGGTTTCTAAGGGTTTTGAAAAGACATAGTCGACGAAACTTTTCGTCATTTAATATGATACAGTGTGTCAGAATCAAAAATAAATGTCAATTAATATGTTTTAAGCAATTAGCTTGGAAATGAAAAAGCCTTCGAACTTTAATAATGCAAATTGCATATTTTTCGAAGGCTTTTATTAGTTTGAACTAAATTAAGCAGGAACTGTATTTGCCAAAGCGTGTTGGCTATTTACGATTTCTGCATATGAGTGCCAAAGATCCTGGTCAATGTGACCATGTCTGATAGAAGAGATGAGTTCGCGCTTGATCGAACGAAGATCTTTCTTTGGTGTCAATTTGCGGATCATGTCTCTGTCGCCTGCTGTTCTTGCGATATGAAGCATTCTATCGATGTCTTGCTTTGTAAAAACAATTTGATCGCGACGTTTTCTTGAACCGCGAGCAGCTCTTTGTTTTGGCGCAACATTGGTTGGTTTGTCAACATTTACGATGAATTTTGAGATCATTGCGTGGAGTTTTTCCGGCTCTTCTGATCTCATTTTTCTCATTGTAAAGTGATGAATATAGCCGATTCCTGTAGGTGATGGAATATAGCGGCAAATGTCATTTTCTTTTTTACCGTTGATTTTTTTTGTGGCAGCACTAATTAAATTGTCTAATTGCTTGAGGTCTTGCTTAGTTTTTTCTTGAGTTGCGCTCATGGTTAGATTACCTACCTTTATCATGTTTATTTTTGTTTTCTTTTGTTTTCTTTTTAAACTTTTTTCTTCATACCCAATTGCAATTCTTTAGTTCTAATTGGTATAGACTTAATGATTTATGTATTTTTTAACAGAGTGTTTTTTAAGTCTGTTTTTAATTTACTAAAACCTATTATAGCTTTATAGGTTTTTTTTGCAACATAAAATTAATTATGAATGAAAAAATATTTCATTAGTTTCATTGATAGGAATAGTGGAATCAGATAGAATGATTTTTCTATGTTAAATAAATGTGAGGCTTTGAAATTAATGCCCCTTGAAATGTATCAAAAAAAAACTCAAATTCCCCCCAAAATCAAGCAAATTATTGCCATTGCAGCAGGAAAGGGCGGGGTTGGAAAGTCAACTGTGACAGTCAATTTAGCGCTCGCTTTAAAAAAACTAGGAGCGTCTGTCGGCGTATTGGATACCGATATATATGGTCCCTCTGTCCGAATGATGCTTCCAGAAGATTTGATGCCTATTCAAAAAGGGGAGCAAATCACGCCCGCTCTTTGTAAAGGAATTCCTATGATTTCCATGGCCTATTTCAGGCCGGACAATCAAGCATCTGTAGTACGCGCGCCTATTGCGAACGGAATCATAAAACAATTTTTAAAAAATGTTGTTTGGGGCGATCTTGATTATCTATTAATTGATTTTCCTCCGGGAACTGGAGACATTCAACTCACGCTTTCACAAGAAGCTAATTTGACGGCAGCTTTAATGGTTACGACTCCGCAAAATGTAGCAGTCATGGACGTTCGAAAAGCGATGGACATGTTTTCAAAAGTCCGTGTGCCGATTCTTGGAATTGTTGAAAATATGAGTTATTACCTCCACGAACAAACAAATGAAAAAATCTATGTATTTGGAAAAGACGGGGGTTTGAGACTTAGCAATGAGGCAGGTGTTCCTTTCTTGCAGCAGATTCCTTTAAATGGTAAAATTTGCGAATACGGCGATCTTGGAAAATCTTTGTTTGAAGGTGAAGAGACGGTTTGTTCTGAAGCATTTATGGAACTTGGGAAGCAATTTATAAGGCATTTAAACCTTTTAAATGAAGAGGGCATGCGTTCTGTTCAAGGTTTTAATCTAAAATGGAAGGAGATGTAGCGTGGAGATTTTTGGCGTAAAAGAAATAACTCAAAAGGACAACCATACATTTGCCATTAATTGGACCGATGATAAGCTCTTATATTATCGGTTGAGCGATCTGCAAAAAAATTGTCCATGCGCTAACTGCGTTGATGAAATTACAGGAAAGCGCCTTCAAAATGAAGCTCTATTAAAAGACGATGTACGCGCTGTAAACGTTATAAGCGTTGGCAGATATGCTTTAAGGGTGCAATTTACAAGCGGTTGTTCGCAAGGTATTTTTGGATTTGACACGTTACGGATGTGCGGAAAGGAAATTGCATGAGTTCCAAGTTTCATGGACAAAATGGAGATACCGGACTTTGTAATGTCTATTTTTTCCCTAAAACTTGAGACTTGTGTGAGTTTTTATAATAAAGGTTAGCTATGATACATAATATTTACAAAACCCTAATTGGTTTATCATTATTATTTCTCTTTCTTGTCGTTTCATGCACGAATGCCGAATCCAGAAGGCATCTTGAAAAAGATAGGGAGTGGGGAGTTCAAAACGGTAAGATAAAAGTTTTATCGACTATTGCGATGATTGATGAGCTCGTCAAAGAAGTTGGCGGAGAGTATGTGGACAGCATCACATTAATCAAAGGCGATCTCGATCCGCATTCTTATCAGCTCGTCAAAGGCGATGATGAAAAACTTAAAAAAGCGGACCTTATTTTTTTTAACGGTCTTGGTCTTGAGCATGGTCCGAGCTTACAGCATTATCTTTATAATAGTGAAAACGCGATTGCCCTTGGTAACAAAATTGAAAAGGCCGATCCTTCCCTGATTCTTTACCATAAGGGCCAAGTCGATCCGCATATTTGGATGGATATTTCTTTATTTTCAAAAGCAATTCCTTTTATTGTGGACAATTTGAGTCAAAAAGATCCGGCGCATAAAACTTACTTTGAAGAACGCGCTAAACATTTAACAGAAAACATGCAAAAGACGCACAGCGAAGTCAAACAGATCTTGAGAGAAGTCCCTGCGGATAAACGCTATCTTGTTACAAGTCATGACGCTTTTAATTATTTTACAAAAAGCTACCTTGCAGAAGATGACGAAATAAACTCTGACGCATGGCAAAAACGCTTTGCAGCGCCAGAGGGCTTAGCGCCAGAGAGCCAGCTTAGTGTCTCAGATATCCAGTATATCATCGATTATTTGGATAAGCATAAAATTCATGTTATCTTTCCTGAATCTAATGTGAGTCAGGATTCGATCAGAAAAATTCTTCAAGCAGGAAAGGAAAAAGGCCTGGATTTAAGAATTTCAAATGTTTATTTATATGGGGATGCCATGGGCTCTCCTGGAAGCGATGGAGATACTTATCTAAAAATGATCCGGCATAATGCAGAAAGCATCTCAAAGCATTTAAAAGGGTTTTAAAAACATGGAACATAGTGTCGAACCGATTTTTGAAGTGCATCAGCTGAATGTCAATTATGATAAAACACCTGTGCTGTTTGATATTTCACTCCAAGTTCCAAAGGCAAAGCTTGTCGGCATTATAGGTCCAAACGGAGCTGGTAAAAGTACGTTTATAAAAGCAGCTCTTGGCCTTGTCAAACCGATCAGCGGAAAAGTGGAATTTTTTCACGAGCCTTTAAAAAATGTGAGAAGACGGGTCGCTTACGTTCCTCAAAGAGAATCTGTCGATTGGGATTTTCCGATTACGGTAAGGGATTTATGTTTGATGGGCAGATACGGCCATCTTGGAATTTTTCGTTTTCCAAGGGCCGCTGACTTATCAGCTTGCGATCATTACTTGGAAGTTGTCGGAATGTCCAAATATGCAGACAGGCAGATAAGCCAGCTTTCCGGAGGTCAGCAGCAGCGCGTTTTTATTGCAAGAGCGCTTCTTCAAGAAGCAGATATTTATTTTATGGACGAGCCGTTTGCGGGTGTGGATATTGCCACTGAAAAAGTAATCATGAATCTTTTGAGAAAGTTAAGGTCAGAGGGTAAAACAGTTTTTGTGGTGCATCACGACCTAAATAATGTTGAGAGCTATTTTGATTACGTCATTATGTTGAATATGCGGCTTATTGCTTGCGGAAGCGTCGCAGACGCATTTAATGCTGAAAACTTAAACGACACTTACGGCAAAAGTTATTCCCTTTTTGATGAGGCCCTAAAACTTTCCCTCCAAAAATCAAGAGGCATCTAAAAGATCAAAACATGCAATCACCTTTTATTTTTTTTACAGATGCTGTTCTAAGGGCCCCGACAATTGGCTGTATGCTCATGTGTCTGACAGCAGCTTTAGTCGGAGTGATTGTGTTTTTAAGGAAGCAATCCTTGCTTGGAGAATCCTTATCGCATGCGGCATATCCAGGGGTTGTTTTTGGTGTTTTAATCGCGGGCTTTTTTGGAATAAATGAAAACAACCAAACCCTTCTTTCCTTTTTGATTATGCTTTTTGCATTTTTTAGCGCTTTATTTGGACTTTGGATGATCCACTGGCTTGTCCGAAAAATGAAAATACGGACAGACTCTGCGCTTTGTTTTATATTATCCTCCTTTTTTGGGGTGGGATTGACGCTTGCAAGCCAAATACAATTTTCCTATTCTTCCCTCTACAGACAAATTCAAGCCTATATTTATGGGCAAGCTGCCACAATGACAGATACGCATATTTATATTTACGGGATTTTTTCATTTTTGATTATCGCAGTCGTTTGTCTATTTTATAAGGAAATCCAAGTCATGACGTTTGATCGCGATTACGCAAAATCAATTGGCGTTAAAATCAAGCCTATCGATTCCCTTATTTTTGTTTTGATTGCTCTCGCAGTTGTTGTCGGTATCCGGTCTGTTGGGGTTGTTTTGATGAGTGCCATGCTGATAGCTCCAGCTGCTGCTGCAAGACAGTATACAAATAAGCTTTATGTCATGTTTTTATTAAGCGGCGCTTTTGGCTTATTGAGCGGTTTTTTAGGAAATTATTTTTCGGTGGAATTAAATATTTTGCTTCAAAATCTTTATCCAAAAGATCGTCTTGTTTTGCCGACAGGACCTATGATCGTCATGGTAGCATCGTTAATTTGCCTTTTCTCCCTTTGTTTTTCGCCTGAGAGAGGGTGGCTATTTAGACTGATTCGGATTGGACGCTTTCGTTACCGCTGCATTTCTGAAAACCTTTTAAAAGCAATTTGGAGATTTTCCGATTCAAAAGAAAATCGCGCTGTTTCATTTGGCGAGATCGAAAAATATCAGAGCTTATCTCCTCTATACTTGCGTTTTCTTCTCTTTAGGCTATGCAGGAACGGCTGGCTTGAAAAAGTAAATCCGGATGAATATAAACTGACCCATGATGGAAAATTATGGGCTGAAAAAATTATCCGTCTACACAGATTATGGGAAGTTTATCTTGCAAATTACTTAGGCGTCGGAGCAGAAAGAGTTCATAGAAATGCAGAAGAGATGGAACATATTATCACGCCGGAACTTGAAAGGGAATTGACGCTATTACTTAAAGATCCGCGCCAAGATCCGCACCATCAACCCATACCCCCGAAGGTGATTTAAACGATGAGCGGTTTTAACCCTTATTCAGGAAATGATTTCATAGAATTTTTTATGACCCTTTTTCTTCGCCTTTTTCAATTTTTGACAGGACAGCTTCAAGTCAGCGATTTAGCCTCTGATGAGATTCAGATGATTGTGCTAGTGGGGGTTGCAGCCTCTAGTGCTATGTGTGGCACATTTTTAATCTTGCGCAAGATGACCATGCTTGCAAATTCGCTTTCGCATACCATATTGCTTGGCATCGTGATTGCTTTTCTTTTTACGAAAGATAGCTTACTTCCAACAGAAAATGGATATGTTGAGCCGATCAACATTCAGGCCATGCTGATAGCTTCTTTGGTCATGGGGATTGCAACCACATTTTTAACAGAATTTTTAACCAAAACAATCCGTTTGCAAGAAGATGCCAGCACGGGAATTGTTTTTACATCGCTATTTGCTTTGGGAATTATTTTGGTGACGCTATTAACAAAAAATGCCCATATTGGTACTGAAGTTGTCATGGGTAATGTGGATGCTTTGCATCTTGATGATTGCAAACTTATTTTTGTGATTTTATTATTGAACAGCCTATTATTCTTTTTATTCTTTAAAGAATTTAAGATTACTACTTTTGATGCGGGACTCTCCAAGGCGCTTGGCATTTCTCCCATGTTCTTTAATTATCTTTTGATGGCCCAAGTTTCTTTGACAACAATCGGCGCATTTCGGGCTGTCGGGGTATTGATGCTGCTTAGTTTTATAACAGGCCCTGCCTTGATTGCAAGATTTTTGACCGATCATTTAGGCAAAATGTTTTTTCTTTCGATGCTGATTGGAGCAGTAGCATCTATTGTAGGTGTAGCAGTTTCCCGGCATATCTTATCAGTGCATGGGATTGCGCTTTCAACCTCTGGTATTGTTGTCTGCACGATTCTTGCCTTCTTTATTGTAACAGTCTTCTACAAAATCTTTTCAAAGAAATTGCATACCAGAACTTTAATACGGGAAGAAAGTTAAATGTTGGTGACATGTCTAAATTTCTTTCAAATTAAAACTTTAAGTTGTGACAACATTTCCAGTTAATCTTAAGTAATGATTTTGTTCTTCTTGAATTCTCTCTTCGAGTTTAGTTAGTTTTAGAGTTACGTTCAGAAGTTCCTTTTGAAGAAATGCTGTATTTTTAGAAGATTTATCATATGCGTTAATATCTTGTTTGTCTTTAAGTGGTGCTTTTTCATTCGACTTATTGAACTTTTCATAAAGTTTTTGATTGTTGTTTAACATTTCTTCAAGTACCGATTTTTTTATCGATAAATTCTCTTTTTTCATGTAAGAGTATGCAATCTTTGAATATAAATCAGCCTTTTCATCGCAGCATAAGATTGTTGCTTTAAAAGGCATTCCAATCAAACTCAATAATATAGGTGGGAGATAGGCAAGAGCTACTATGGGTGCAATTATTGGTCCGCAAAGTATAAATGCACAGGTGGCATCTCCGTTTGCTCCTATCATTGTTTCATATTGGACATTAGGATTTCTATTTTGTTCAAGCAGCATATCTACTTCTCTTCGATACTCTTTCTTATATGCATTTTTATATAAATTTTCGTTTCCATTTGAAGCATAAACACAGCCTTCACCTTGATAAGTAACATCCAATGATCCAACACTATTTTGTATAGAGACACTTTTCCCCATCCAAAAGCATCTAGGAATTGCTAATAAAGTATCTACACTTTTTTCACAGCAACCAGCATCAGTGCTTCCTGGTTGCAAAAGATATTGGAAACACTCCATTTGATTCATAAAAACAACCTCTATAACTTATAATTTTAATAAAGTTTTGTATGTTATAATTTTTTATCAAAAAAAGCTATTTTTATTTTGTCTGCACGATTCTTGCCTTCTTTATTGTAACAGTTTTCTACAAAATCTTTTCAAAGAAATTGCATGTAAGGAATTTAGAAACCGGCTCATTCACAAAGAGTTCCTGCTTTTTTACTTTAGTGGCACTACTTCGTAGTGCCACTAAAAATGTTAGCCTGGGGAATAAACGTCTGCGATATAACTTAGATAAAACGAAGCGTATCATGTAAAAATCATGAGTTCTTTGAGAATGATCTCCAAGCGTCAGATCGCAGCAATCTTCGGCAATTCCCCAAGATCCTTCAACCCAAAATATTTAAGGAAGTCCTTAGTGATTCCAAATAGCATGGGACGCCCAGGAGCCTCCATTTTTCCAAGCGGCTCTATAAGTTGCCTTTCAAGTAAAGCCTGAATGACGCCTGTAGAATCAACACCCCTTATGGAATCTATTTGGGGCCTTGTAATGGGCTGTCTATAGGCTATGATAGAGAGAACTTCTGCTGCTGCCTGCGATAATTTCTCAACCCTTTTATTGCGGTAGAGGAGGTTAAGGTAGGGGCTGAACTCTTCTGATGTACGCAGTAAATAGCCTTCTGCTATTTCTTCCAATCTATAAACAAGTTGCTTTGAGATAAAATCATTTTGCAGCTCGTCGATGATTTCTTTTATAACGCGCGGTTTGAATTCACAAATCGTATCGGTAATTTCTCTGATCTTATTAAAAGAAATAGGCTCATTTGTTGAAAAAAGAAGCGCTTCAATAACTCTTTTTACTTTAAGCCTGTTTTGAAAGTAAATCGCCTTATCTTCTTTTATAGAAGTAGAAGCTCTATCTGCTTCCAAAATACCCGGCAGGAAGTGTTGTGTGTAGGTTTTTTTTGCAGGAGGTGCAGCTTCGATCTCAATTTCGCAAAGCTCCTTTTCATATTCTACAGTTTCAACATCTTGTAAAAAAAGATTAATTTCCTTAGCCATGCGCCCCGCCTTTTGTGATAAAAATCTCTGATGAATCCTTAATGACCCGTATCTCTCCAAGCTTCATAAGTTCCAAGACTGCCAAAAACGTCACAATCAATTCATCTCGTGAAAGTTCGGGATTAAATAAATTCTCAAATTTAATTTCTGTTTGTTCTTTTAACATTTTTTGGATATGTCGGATTTTATCTGAAACTAAAAAAACTTCTTCTTCGATTTGTCCGGTTTTATGTACGGATCTTGCGACAATATCTTTAAAAAGAGAGGCCAAATCCTGCAAAGTCAGGTGTTCGATCCCAAGATTTTTTTTTACTTCAAAAGGCTCGTCAATTCCTCTTCCAAAAAACGCGGACTGCTCGTCTTCAAGCTTGCTTAAACTTTTTGCGGCATCTTTAAATCTGCAGTATTCAAGAAGTTTGTGGATAATGTTAAAAGTTGGGTCCAAGTCCATTTCAGCCTCTAGCGGTAGCTCATGTTTTGGCAGTAGCATACGGCTTTTTAGATACAAAAGAAGGGAGGCAGTTCCGATGAACTCAGCCCCGGAATCGACATCGTAATGATCCCTTTCCTCTTGTTTTTCGATGTATTGCTCCATGATTTTTTGTATGGAGACTTCATAAATATCGATTTCTTGTGTTTGGATCAGGCGGATTAAAAATTCGAGCGGGCCCTCGAAATTTTCCAAGGCAAATGTTTCATTGAAGTTCATAATATTGTGGTTTTATGTTTTTGCCGTTATAGTACAAAAAAAAGGAGATTTTAATGAAGTTTAAATTTGTTTGGAGCATTTTAAGTTTTTTTTTACTAGTAGAGAGTTTTTCATTTTGCGATGAAATCAGTCTTTTAAAAACAGACGATGTTCATAAAATCATGGAACAAATTCTTTCTCAGCATGCTGAAAAGAACAAAATGACAGGGGATCTCATTAAAAACTCCCTTAAGATCTATATCGAGCAGTTTGATCCTTACAGAACTTATCTTCTAAGAAGCGAAGTGAATCCCTATATTAATCTCTCGGAAAAGGAACTGGAAGATTTGAGGCTGCAATATGCTCAAAACAATTATTCCGTTTATAATAAATTGAACGATCTGTTTGTAAAAGCGATTATACGGAACCGCAATTTTCGCGACGAACTCGAAAAAAATAATGCCTCCCTATTTAAACATACATTGAAGCTAACTCCGGACGAAATAGAAAAGCTTCTTTTGAATAAAAGTTTTGCAACCAATGAAGAAGAACTTAAAAAAAGAGTTGAAAATCAGCTTATCGTACTCTTTCAGGCAGAAAAAAGGCGCTATGGCGATGCTTATGTTTTCCAAAATCAAAAGCCTATCTTCGATATTTATCAAAAACGCTTAAAAGTATTTGAAAATCAGTATCTTTTCGACCACGACAATAAGGATTTGTTAAGTCAGTCTGAAAAGGAAAATCTATTTGTCATGCACATCCTAAAGTCCCTTGCAAGCAGTCTCGATGCTCATACCGAATTTTTCAATCCGGCGGAAGCAAACGACATGAAAATGCACCTTCAAAATTCATTCCAAGGGGTTGGATTAAGTCTTCAGGATTCACCGGAGGGTATTATTGTGAGCGGTTTGATCCCTGGATCTCCTGCTGCAAAAAGCGGTCTTGTCCGGGCGGATGATCAAATTATAGAAATTGATGGAAAGAATATCTCTGAAATGAATGTTGATAATGCAGCTAACTTGCTTAAAGGACAAGAAAACACGCCTGTGACCCTTTTGATTAAAAGAAAAATAATGGAAGGGGCAGAGCTTATAGATAAACAGCTCAACGTCACATTAAAACGAGAGCCTATCACAATTGATGAAGACCGTGTTTTATCCACATTTGAGCATTTTGGAAATGGCATTATAGGAAAGATACGATTAAATTCCTTTTATCAAAACGATCAGGGAGTTACGAGTGAAAAAGATGTGAAAGATGCTCTTGAAAAATTGGAAAAATCGGGCAATCTTAGAGGTGTTGTTCTAGATTTAAGGGAAAATACCGGAGGATTTTTATCGCAGGCTGTCAAAGTAGCCGGATTATTTATCACAAACGGCGTTGTCGTTATTTCTAAATATTCGAACGGCGATGAGCGTTTTTTTAGGGACATGGATGGAAAAGTTTCTTATGAAGGCCCTTTGGTTATTCTGACTTCCAAGATGACCGCATCTGCTGCAGAAATTGTTGCTGAATCGCTACAAGATTATGGCATTGCCATCATTGTCGGCGATGAGCGCACCTACGGCAAAGGAACTGTTCAGACCCAGACAGTAACTCAAGATAAAGCCTCTTCATTTTTTAAGGTGACGATCGGCAAATACTACACGGTCTCTGGAAATACCCCGCAAATCAAAGGCGTTTTATCAGATGTTGTCGTTCCCGGCAAATATAGCAATGAAGACGTAGGAGAGGCCTATCTTGGGGCTCACACTTTACAAAACGATAAGATAGAGCCTGCCTTTGAAGATAAGCTTGAAGATATCGACAAAGAAGCAAAGCCCTGGTATTTGCATTATTATGTGCCTACAGAGCAGCAAAAAGTCGCCATGTGGAGAGACATGATCCCTATATTGAAGAAAAACAGCGGGTACCGCATTTTGCAAAATAAAAATTATCAAACATTTTTAAAGAGATTAAAAGGCGAGAGGGAAGATGTGGATTTGGTGGAAGAGGAGTATTTGATAAAACCTGTTAAAAACTTTGGAAATGAAGATCTACAGATGATTGAGGCCGTTAATGTTCTAAAGGATATGATTTATTTGGAATCCAAAGTTCGGGTAAGTGAAAAAAAATAAGATAAAATGATTGCAAAGAAATAAGGGAATTCTATATCGTACTGTCTTTCCGGTTAGCCTCTTATAAGGCCAGATAGCTCAGTCGGTAGAGCAGAGGACTGAAAATCCTTGTGTCGCTGGTTCGATTCCAGTTCTGGCCACATTAAACAGAAACACTTTAGGGTGTTTCTGTTTTTTTTTTGATTTTTTTTATCACCCTTTCTTTTTTTCGTTGATTTCAAACAGTAAATTCTGTTAGACTTCGTTTTTTAAGTTACAGATTTTAGGAAGTAAACAATGAATTCAAATAAAGAAAGCACAAAAAAGTATGCCATTATCAAGACCGGTGGAAAACAATACCGTGTTTCTGAAGATGATGTAATTGACGTTGAACTACTTAATGATGCAGAACTTGGATCTGAAGTTAATTTTGAAGCTC
The DNA here is from genome assembly GCA_041691015.1 of Parachlamydiaceae bacterium. GTDB lineage: Bacteria > Chlamydiota > Chlamydiia > Chlamydiales > Parachlamydiaceae > JBBSJT01. The sequence continues at coordinate 26,208 of JBEPVN010000008.1, forward strand.
TTTTTGTCAATGACGGAACAGCTGCGACTATAGGACACCCTAATGTTGCCGGTTTTGTTGTAAAAGGAGAACTTTTAGGATTTGCTACAGGACCTAAGATTACAAGCATGAAGTATAAAGCAAGCCATCATCAATATCGTAAATTTGGTCACAGACAACATTATTCTCGTGTAAAAATTACAGGGATTGGAAAAGATAACGGGGGAAAGCATGGCTCATAAGAAAGGACAAGGTTCTACTCGTAACGGACGCGATTCACACTCAAAGCGTCTCGGGATAAAAGTTGGATCCGGAGAAATTGTTAAAGCCGGAAGCATCTTGGTTAGACAACGCGGAACAAAATGGCACGCCGGAAAAAATGTCGGTCGTGGTGTTGATGATACATTATTTGCACTTGCAAGTGGCGTCATCGCGTTCCACAAAACAGACAGAACTTACGTTTCTGTTGTAGCTTAAGGTTCGCCTTAAGCTTGTTTCCACGGGCTAAAAGCCCGTGGGTGTATAATTCAAGTTTTTTATTGATATAGAAATAATACTATAAAATTATTTTTATATTTTTCTTCCTCGATTTACCCTCATTAATAGTTTGTTATCAAAAAAAATACCCTATAGTTTAGATTATGTTTGTTGACCGTGTTATTTTAGATCTTGCAGCCGGAAAAGGTGGAAATGGTGTTGTTGCGTGGCGCCGGGAAAAATTTATTCCAAAAGGCGGCCCTTGCGGCGGAAATGGTGGAAGAGGTGGCTCAGTCATCATCAAAGCAGACGCTCAAGTTTTTTCTTTAGAATGGTTCCGCAATAGAAGAGCTCTAAAAGCTGAAAATGGCATGCCGGGCGCATCGAACAGCAGACAGGGAAGAGGTGGTCAAGATTTAATTTTAAAAGTTCCTTGCGGCACACTTATTAAAGATGCGGCAACAGGGGATATCCTTTACGATTTTACGAAAGATAAAGAAGAATGGACTGTTTGCACAGGCGGAAAAGGCGGGCGCGGCAATGAAACATTCAAAACTCCAACAAATCAAGCCCCGAATTTTTGCACGGAAGGAAAAGAAGGGACTGCATGCAACGTCGAATTTGAACTAAAATTGATTGCGGATGTGGGATTGGTTGGATTTCCAAATGCAGGAAAATCGACTCTCATTAATTCATTAGCTCACGTAAGAGTAAAAATTGCACCCTATCCTTTTACGACACTAAAACCAAATATCGGTTTTATCCAAACAGAAGATTTTTCCCGTATTTTTATAGCTGACATTCCGGGTATTATTGAAGGCGCTCATCTTAATAAAGGTCTTGGATTTGAATTTTTACGCCATATTGAACGCACAAAACTTTTAATTTTCGTTTTGGATGCTTCTGGGATAGACGGAAGAAATCCAACAGACGATTATAAAGTACTGCTGACAGAAATACAAAAATATAATCCTGAAATGCTTGAAAGGCCCTATCTTGTAGCTTTAAACAAAATTGACACGGAAGAGGCTATACTTTATATTGAAGATTTCCGTAGAGCATACGCTTTGCCGGAAGATACTCTTTATGAAATCTCCGCTCAACATGGAACCGGTCTTCAGAATTTAAGAAAAGCAATCGAAAAGCGTGCAAAATAAAGTAGACTAAAATATAAGTGTTTGTAAACCTATTTTATGGAGAAATCAAATGCGAAAATTTTTATTATTTATTGCCTGCAGCTTTTTGTCATCAAATTATGCTCATACAACCCTTGCAAGTACATCATCTGATCTTGAAATGTCGCAAGGGATTGAAACTGAATTTGGCTTTGACGAGGAATATTTTGACCTTCATGCCGGTCATTGCGATCCTCATTATTCACCCTTGACTTTGGAATTTACCGCAACATTTGTTGAGATTGGTCTTCCAGTAGCATCTGATGTCACCTTAACTTTTACTTCTTATGCGATAGACCGTAAAGGAAACTTTTTTACAGGAGCTCCTGTGACTTTGGATTTTCCTTTAGTTCCAAGTGCCGGATTAGCACTTTCTCCTGTTATTGTTAAAAGACCTCTCATCGGAAATTATACGGTAGGTTACTTTGTTACTGTGTCTGCGGGTGCTTTTGCGGAAACAACAGGGCTTTTGTTATCAGGCGGGCTTTTTGGAACAATTGGTTCTCGTGTCGAATATGTTCCAATCCCAGCTGTTCTTGCCCCCTACGCTATCTTAAATGTAGCAGCTGTTAATGTTTCTTACAATTATGCTTTTAGAAAGCCTTTGCGTTTTTAATTTGCTAATTTTTTTTGCCGCTGCTACCGCATACGCATCAAGCTAAGAGTCAAATACGTTTCTAAATAGACCGAAGGTCTTAAATTGCAATAGCCTTAAGGCATCGCCCTAGGTTTATTATATATAATAAAGGCAGGCGATCAGCCTGCAAGAGGGTAAACAAAATTCTTTAACTTAATGGCATTGAGCCCACACCTAGGGTGTTGTTTTTGAGTTGTTTTCCGCTTCGAAAAATCACATCAAATGAGCACCCTCCCACGCCTGCGACTTTAGCTTATTCACCTTTAAGTATAACGCCTGTTTCGTCTAAGACTAAAAAAGTATTGTTAGCTGCTACATTGGTTACAGTCACAACATAGGGTGTCGGATAACAGGACACAAACGTACAACCGCATTCAGAGCATGGCTCGCAAGATAATGTACGAGTGGCATCCATTCCCAAATTTAAAACAGCAATGCCATTTTTAATGGAAGTCACATTATGCCAAATCGAATTGATATGAAACCATGAGTCAAAACCTACCTGGCAATATTTGGCAGTGCAATTAGTGTACACAACATTTAATGCCGGATTTAGCAGGTTCGGTCTTGGATCCGGAGCCCAGCCAAAACCTGTGCCATAACCCAAATCCGGATTTGTTTTACCCTTTTCGTTGAAAACTTTAATATTTTTGGCTACGCAATTATTGAATCTGACTCCATTAGATGATCCACAGCTAAATCCAGTCGATTGTTTGTCTTCTGGATTGATGGCAAAAATATCTTGAACAAAACAATTTTCTACTGTGACATTATTTGCATAGATTTCTATTCCGGTAGCTTTAGCGCCTTTTTTAGCACTTCCTGCTCCATCTAAAACATGATTGACTCGTGATTTCTTGACGATTGCATTTTCACACAAAAAAACACTCATGCCGTGGGCATCATCGCAGCAACCTTTGACATTTGAAACCGCGCACTTATTGATTACGATATTTAAGGAGAGGGTTGGGATAATTCCTATTGCAGTATGCCCTTGTGTGTTTAGGTTGTCGATAAACTGGGTTGTAATTTTATCCATAGTACATGATTCTATTAAAATATCGTCGCAAAGAATATGACCAATCCCTGAGCATGCGCCATCTCTATTGAGGAGGTTTTTGATTTTGCAACGCGTTACTTTTGAAATCAATGTGGCAGTTAGCTGAATTCCTGCGCAGGATGCTGTTTTAACATCAATATTTTTGACGGTGCATTTGTCAATGTTTACGTTCACGCATTCGCTTGTTAAAATTCCCGTAGGGACGATGAAATTGACAATGTCTTCAACGTTTAGTCCGTCTACTTTAATTTTGTTAATGGAAACATTTGCAGAAAGTGTGCATTGGACACCTGCAAGTCCCATATTTTTAATTTTTCCATTTGTGATCGTCACATTCTGACTTATGATTGCCGAAATTCCGGTTGTCTTAAAGTTTGTTGTGGATGATTTTAAGGTATGGCCTCGCAAGTCAAGAACGACATCATTTGCTTGAATAGTGATAGCTGCGCCATCTCCTTCAGGCTTCCACTTAAGATTTTTTTTAAAGTAATAAGTTCCCGGTTGATTAATAACAATTCCGCCTGCCGGAATTTCGTCTATGAAGTGGTTTTCTGCTAAGGCTGATTCTTTATGAAGAAGCGCTATGCAAGCGATCCATATAAAAATCCAATATGTTTTTTTCATGATTTAAATCCTGTTATGAAGTTTAAGTAGCCTTAATGTATAGAATATTTTTAAGAATTTTCGCCATCATTTTTTTATAGCAATTGTTTAAAAAAAGAAGAAACCTTAAATGACAAGGCTTCTTCTTTTAATTTTAAGCTTTATTGGAAAAGGTCTGAGAGCGACTCATCAAGTTGTATTCTTCTGATAGCCTCACCAAAAAGAGAACTTACAGAAATACAATGAACATTATCTGGAGCTTCTTCTCTTAAAGGAACAGTATTTGTAATCACCATTTCATCGATGACGGAATTTCCGATATTTTTTAAGGCATTTCCCGAAAATACGGGATGCGTGATCACAACAAACACGCGGTTAGCCCCTTCTTTCTTTAAGAGTTCTGCGGCCTTAATGATCGTACCTCCAGTATCGCATAAGTCATCTATGATGATGGTATCAGAACCTCTGACATCACCAATCAGCGTCATGGATCCAACCACACCAGCTTTTTCCCTCTGCTTACTAATGAGGGCCATATCGGAGGCAATGCCTTCCTTTGTTAAATTTTCAATAAATTTTTTAGCCCTTTCAACGCCGCCGGCATCTGGCGATACCACCACAAGGTTTTTTAAGTCCTTTGTTGCAAAGTGTGAGGCGAACATATAAGAGGCAAAAAGATTATCAACCGGAGCGTGATGGAAAAAACCTTGGATTTGTCCGCAATGCAAGTCAATTGTTACGATTCTATCAACGCCTGCTGCCTCAAGCATAAGAGCTACGTCTGCTGCAGATATTGGTACACGACCTGAGGTTTTACGGTCTTGTCTTGCATAGCCATAATAGGGGACAACTGCCGTGATGCTAGCTGCAGAGGAGCGTTTCATAGTGCGAACGAGCAGGAACAGTTCCATCAGAGTGTCGTTAACACTTTGGTCTTTCGTGTGACATGTGGATTGTAAAATAAAAACATTTTTATTTCGCACGCTGTCCTTGATCGAAATTTGGATTTCGCCGTCGTTGAATTTGGCAACTGTGGCATCGCCCAAAGGGGCATTCAGATAATTTGCGATTTCTTTTGCCATTTCTAAATTACTGTTGCCGGAAAAGAAAACGGCACCATCTGAAAAGACCTCCTCTGAAACATGTAGATGAGGAATTGCGGACGAATAAATAGAAAGTTCGTTAATATTTGGGGATGAATAGATAGATGTTTCGTTTAAGAAACATAAAAATAATAAAAAATGTACCAGTTTTTTCATTGATCTCTCGTGTTAAGTTTGTTTTTTTAGGCACTTAAAATCTATAAGAAAAATGAAAAAATGACAATATTTTTTTAGCATTTTTTTATGCTTTACGAAAAAAAAAAGGTTAGTAACCTTTAGATACGCTCGCCTGTGAGGGCATTAAAAAAGCTTGCCATTGTCGATCCATCCGGATTTTGTACTTCCAACTGGTAGACAGGAAGATAGACTTCACGCATATTGCGGATCGTAAAATCGGTGCCGAAGGCAGCTTTTGCGATTTTTTCGATTTGTGAATTGGAGTATTTCTTTGAGATGCGCTGGTCGTAATTATACGGCTTTGAGACAACCCATTGTTTAAATTGAGTCTTTGGCGCAACGAGGATTTTTGGATCCTCAAAGTGCAGTTGAAGCTGATTGCCTTTTTGCACAATCAAATGTTTTTTTCTGACGCTTTCGATCCAAGGATCTAAAATGTCGCTATCCAATTTTAATTCTTTTTGCAGTTCATCATAATAAAGCTGTCCGTTTGATTTTGCGATCGCATTCATGATTTTAAAATCACTGGATGTGGCATTTGCATTGATCGCATCTTCAAAACCATGCGTCTTTTCAAAATTATCCGTATTCAAAACCATTTCACCATCGACAAGCCCCCAAAGGACAACTCCTTCCCTGGATTTTTTGTCTGTGTGAAGATATTTTACGTCCAGAAGAAGGTAGGGATAATATTTTAGGGAAGGCTCCTTATAGGAACGTTGGTTGTCTGCAAGGAGTTCTTTGCGGTTCATTTCCATGAGTTGTTCAGGAGTATACCTAGCTTCTAATGTTAAAATTTCCCCATTCTCAATATATTGGGAAACCATTTCTTTGAATGGATTGTTTGGATTTGCAACCCAAAAGACGGCTGCTCCCAAAAGTCCAAGAACAAGTGAAATTTTTATTAAACGCATGGAATACTCCTTTTAATTGTTATTTCATGGAAAGTAAAAGCTCTGCATTGCTACCTGTTTTTTTAATGCGCGTGATCATAACAGTTGTCCCTTCCACAGTCGCCATCTCGCTGATTGCCTGACGAAGTTCATAAATTTTTGGAAGTTCATCTTCATGAACAAGAAGCTCTTCTTTTCGCGTTCCGCTTTTTACGATATCAATTGCCGGAAAAATACGGCGGTCTGCAAGTCTTCGATCCAATACAAGTTCCATGTTGCCAGTGCCTTTGAATTCTTCAAAGATCACTTCATCCATACGGGAGCCTGTATCGACCAAGGCTGTTGCGATAATTGTTAAGGAGCCACCTTGTTCAATATTGCGCGCTGCGCCAAAAAAACGTTTTGGCTTATGCAAGGCATTAGCGTCAATACCGCCTGTTAATATTTTGCCAGAATGTGGCTGAACCGTATTGTACGCCCTTGCAAGCCTTGTAATCGAGTCAAGTAGAATGATCACGTCATGACCATATTCAACTAAGCGACGCGCTTTTTCAATTACCATTTCAGCAATTTGTACGTGTCTTTCTGGCGGCTCATCAAATGTTGATGAAATCACTTCGCCACGCACAAGCTTTTGCATGTCCGTAACTTCTTCTGGGCGCTCATCAATTAAAAGAACCATAAGCGTGCAATCTGGATTGTTGATAGCAATTGAATTGGCGATATTTTGAAGCAGGATTGTTTTACCGGTTCTTGGAGGCGCAACAATGAGTCCTCTTTGACCCTTACCAATTGGTGCTGCCAAATCTAGAAGACGCATTGAGATTCCATCTCTTGTGGTCTCCATGACGAGGCGCTCATTTGGGTAATGGGGCGTTAAGTTTTCAAATAGGATACGCTCTTTTGCTTTCTCAGGGCTATTTCCGTTAATGCGGTCAACTTTCAAAAGGGCAAAATATTTTTCTTTTTCCTTTGGAGGTCTGATTGTACCGCAAACTGTGTCGCCTTTTTTTAAGTCGAATCTGCGAATTTGTGCGGGAGACACATAAATGTCTTCTGCAGAAGGCAAATAGTTATAGTTTGGCGAGCGTAAAAACCCAAAACCGTCCGGTAGTGTTTCTAAAACACCTTCGCCGTATAGTGTTTGGTTTGGATTTTCAGAGATTGCGCGTACGATTTCAAATACCATTTGGGATTTTGTGAGCGAACCTAAATGTTTTAGGCCGTTTTGTTTTGCATAGAGGTTGAGCTGGTCGATATTCATGCGCTGAATACCGGCAATTTGAATGATTTCCCCTGGATTTAGATCTTCTGGCGCATCCATTTTTTCTGATGTGCGGATCTGGTTTTCTTGAGAACAGTGATCTCTTTGCGGATCTCTTTGCGGTGCGGAATCTTCTCTGCTGTCTGTACTTCGTGTTTTATTGGCTGGGTAAGTTTCTGGATCCATTTAGAAAATAGACTCCTTTTTAAAGGTTTGATTTTATTTTTTTGTTAATTCTGTATATAATTTTGTGACGGCATTTTTTAAATCTGTCATTGAGCCATTATTTATGATTGTGTAATCGGCTTGTTTTAATTTTTCCAAGGTGCTTAATTGCTTTTCCTGACGTCTTTCAAATTCGTTATCATCAGACTTAGTTAACTTCTTGAAACGGTTTTTACAAATTTCCCTGTCTGCTGCCACTGTAATTGTAAAATCAAAAAACAAATTGCTCTTTGTTTCAAAAAGTAAAGGAATTTCTGCAATGAATAAAGGAGTTAGTCCTTCGTTTTTTTTAAATTCGTATTGTTTTCTGATTTCTTCAAAAACCGCAGGATGTAAAATATTTTCCAATGATTTTAATAAATGCGGCTGATTGAATACCTTTTTCGCAATTTTTTCGCGATCTAATTGATTATTGATGAGAATGTCAGTCCCAAGGAGCTTGACAACTTCCTGAATGATTTCTTGGTTTGATGACAAAAAATCATGGACTATCTCATCTGCGCTAACCACGTAACATCCAAGTTCCTGAAATAAGTGACAAACAGAAGATTTGCCGCAGGAAAGACCGCCGGTAACAGCACCTTTATTTAAGGTTTTTTTTAATCTTAACATTCTTTCCAATTTTTGCCAATAGCGATATCAACAATTAGGGGAACTTTTAATTTAAATACATTTTCCATCGCATTTTTTACAAGTGGTTCAACTCTCATGATTTCAAAATCGGGGACTTCAAAAATGAGTTCATCATGAATCTGCAAGATCATGGATCCAAGAATCTGTTGTTTTTCAAATAATTTATTAATATTTAACATCGCCATTTTAATCAAATCGGCAGCAGTCCCTTGAAGCGGAGTGTTGATCGCAAGGCGCTCTGCCGCGTTTTTTAACATTATGTTTTTGCTGTGAATTTCAGGAATCAGTCTTTCCCTTCCTGTAATCGTAACGGTTTTACCGGTTTTACGCGCTTTTTCCTTGCACGATTCCATATATTCTTTTACACGAGTGTACTTTTTAAAGTACATATCTATAAAATCGGCAGCTTCTTTAACTGATATTTGAAGTTCCTGAGACAAACCATACGCTTGCTGACCGTAAACGATCCCAAAATTGACAGCTTTTGCGTGATGGCGAAGCTCTTTTGTGACTTCTTTCAGAGGAATATTAAACATGATGGAAGCTGTATGGGCATGAATGTCCTCATTATTTTTAAAAGCCTGCATCATCGTTTCATCTTCGCTCAAATGCGCAAGAAGTCTAAGTTCAATTTGGGAGTAATCTGCACCAAGATAGCTCCAATTATCTTTTTCCGGACAAAAAGCCTCCCGTACCTGTCTTCCAAGGCTTGTTCTTATCGGGATGTTTTGTAAATTAGGATCCTGGCATGAAAGTCTGCCGGTAGCAGCTCCCAGTTGATTGAAGTTGCAATGAATTCTTTTGGTTTTCGGATTGATTTCGAGGGGAAGGGACTCGATATAAGTGGAACGCAATTTTTCAAGTGTGCGGTAATCCAAAATTTTATGCGCGATGAGATGTTCTTTTTTTAAATACTCCAACACTTCCACATTTGTGGATAGTCCGGTTGCCGTTTTTTTGGAAGGCTTGATTTGCATTTTGTTAAAGAGCACATCGCTTAATTGCTTTGGAGAATTTAAATTGAACTCAACGCCTGCAATTTCATAAATGCTTTCAGTCAGTAGTTTAATTTGCGCGTTGACCTCGATGCTTTGCGCTTCCAAACAAGCAGCATTTAAATAAATTCCTTTGCGTTCCATTTCAAGTATGACTTTAAGAAGTGGTAGTTCCATTGTTCGAAAAAGCTCTTCCAAATTTCTTGTCACAATATTTGGTTCCAATAATTCTTTTAGTCTGCAAGTGTAATCCGCATCTTCGCACGCATAAGTAGCAACTTTTTCAATCGGTACATCCTTCATGCTGATTTCTGATTTGCCTTTGCCGATCAAATCCTGGATTGGAATCTTAACCTTGCCAAAATATTCAAGGCTTAATTGATCAAGCGAATGTTGCCTGCTATGTGAGTTTAAAAGATAAGAGGCAAGCAGCGTATCGAACGATATGTTTGCAATCTTAATGCCGGAATTTAAAAGGATATGATAATCATACTTGACATTATGCCCATAGAAGCCAAGTTTTGGATTTTCAAATAAGGGTTTAAAACTTGAAATGACTTTTTCAGATCCAAGGGAGCCGTTACAGGGCACATACCATGCTTTGTGCGGGTTTACCGCAAAGCTTATTCCAACAAGTTCTGCCATTAATGCTTTTAAGGAAGTGGTTTCGGTATCAAAACAGATTTCTTTTTGGGCGGATAAAAACACTATGAGATCATTTAAGGATTTTTCATCATCCACAACACTGTATTGGACGGTTTCTTCTGGTTTTTCACTTTTCGTGGAAACAGTGTTTTGTTCCAATTCCTTTAAAAGGGTCGAGAAATTCATTGACGTATAAAATTCTTTTAGTTTTTCAACATCCGGATTTTTTATTTTAAAAAATTCAGGATTTTTTGGAATATCCACTTCCAAATTTAAAAGAACAAGTTTTTTGCTGATTCTTGCATCTTCTGCTTTTTCAGTAACGATCTCGCGTTTTTTTCCTGTCAATGCTTCAGGATGATTTAATATATATTCGAGGGTGTCATATTTTTGGAGGAGATCGGAAGCTGTTTTTGGACCAAAACCTGCAAGCCCCGGAATATTGTCTGAGGCGTCTCCCGTGATGGAGAGCCAGTCAGCAATTTGATTTGGGCGGACTCCATAATTTTGGACGATTTCCTTTTCGCCTAAAATCAAGTTTTCTTTATGCGTATTCAAAATTAAAATTTTATCATTGATCAGTTGGCACATGTCTTTATCGCTTGTGCAAAGGTAAACAACAGAACTTGTAATTTCTGCCCATTTGGCGATAGTTCCCATGGTGTCATCTGCTTCAACGCCAGATATTTTTAATGAGGGGATGCCAATTAAATTACAAAATTTTTCCGCCCATTCAATCTGATAAAGCAAATCAGGCGGCATAGCGGATCTGTGCGCTTTATATTCTGGATACATTTCCTTTCTTAATTTTCCGTTATTTGGTCCATCAAAAACAGAAATTAGATGGGTGGGTTCAAAATCCTTGATCAGCTTTAAAATAGACCGGATAAATCCAAAAAGGGCATTTGTGGACTCTCCCTTGGAATTTGTCATGTTTTTTATGGCAAAATAGGATCTGTAAATATAACCGGAGGCGTCGAGAATAAAAATTTTGTCCATTAGAGTCCCGGATGGTAAAGATATAAAAATTGATTTCTGATTTCAGGGCTTAAATGTGATCCCAAATCGAGCTGATGCTTGATCTTCCCGTTTAATAGGGCAGAATGTTTTGAAAAAATATCTGTAAGCCAGTTTTTTTTCTCTAACTGGATGACCTGGTATTGATCCCCGTCAATTGGAGCTGCCTCTTTTAAGAGAGCAATGGTTTCGTTCAAGCTTATGCCAGCTCCATCGATAAAGCCATATTTTTCTGCTTTTTTTGCGGAAAATACATTAGCGCCATATTTTTCAATCAGTTTGGTTTTATCAAGGCTTGTTCTGTTTGAAGTCACAATGTCTACAAAATGGTTGTAGTAAATATTAATAATATTTTGATAATCCCGTCCCTCATCTTCTCTCCAAGGGCGGTAGGGATTTAAATCATCTTTACCAATGCCAGCAGACAGGGTCAACGCTTCAATGCCAAGCTTTTCCATTGTTTTTGTGAAATTAAAAGCCGCAGGAGAAATGACTCCGATGCTGCCAATCAAGCTGACATCGCTTGCAAAAATTTTGTCAGCAGCAGCAGCTATGTACATGCCTCCAGAAGCGCATAAACCATCGACATAGGCATATACCGGCACGCTGTATTGCGCCTTATAAGCTTTAATTGCCCTGTAAATACCGTCCGCATCAATGACAGTGCCCCCAGGCGATTCGATATGCAGAAGCAATGCAACGACCGGTGCTTTTTCAAAAATACCCTCTCTTGATTCCATAAGCTGCGTTCTGAACGTGTTCATATTAAATCTTTCTGTTCCGATGACGCCTGCAATATTGAGTTTTAAAATGACGGGATTTGTGCTTGAGAGCTTTTCGCGAATGCCTTTTGCGTTTGCTGCAATTTCCGGGGTGTAAATGGTTTCTGTTTTTGAAGTGTTTGCAGTTGATAGGGAGCCAATAGTGAAGATAAGAAGTACCGGAATAATCCCGAAAAAAAGTCCGATGATTGCAGAAAATGAGACAAAAAATGAACGGATTGAAGAAAGAAAAATGGATTCTCGCATAGTTGATTCCTAATATTAAAGATTAAAGGTCCATTTTAAGCAAATCGTGCATTATTATAAACAAGATAATGGGCTTTTAAGATCTGGAAATTTGGAAGATAAAAATTGTTAAACTAAATATCTTGTGGTAAACTCTAATGAACTTCTTGCGTTATTAAAATTTTCTTGTATAATAAGCCTTCTCTTAGTGATGAGAACGACCGTAGAAAAAATATCCAGAG
>JBEPVN010000009.1:0-37909 GCA_041691015.1 Parachlamydiaceae bacterium
ACATTTAGTGAGTCAGATCTTTCCATCATCCGACAACACCGTGGTGCAGCCAATCACATGGGTTTTGCTATTCAGCTTTGCTATATGCGCTATCCAGGTATCATCTTAAGCATTAACGAGAAGCCATTTCCTCCTCTGCTAAATGTTGTTGCCGATCAGTTGAAAATGACTACCAATGTATGGGATGAATATGGCAAACGGGATCAGACTCGGCGTGAACATTTGGCTGAACTGCAAACCATATTTGGCTTTCAAACATTCTCAATGGAGTCTTATCAGTCATTTGTAAACAGCTTAGCAGATCTCGCATGGCAAACAGATAAAGGCATTGTATTGGCCTCGGCATTGGTTCAATCGTTTCGGTCTCAAAGAATTCTTTTGCCAAGCATCAATGTCATCGAGCGGATCTGTGCCGAGGCAATAACCAATGCATCGCGACGTATTTATTTCTCATTAACTGAGCATTTGACAAAAGAACATTTGCAGCGTTTGAATGCCCTCCTGGCGTTAAAAGAAGATTCTAAATTTACAACATTAGCTTGGCTTAGAGAATCGCCTGGTGCGGCAAAAGCACGCCATATACAGGAGCATATAGAGCGTCTGAAGGCGATACGCAATTTAGATTTACCTGTTGGGCTTGATAAGATGATCCATCAAAATCGTCTATTAAAACTTGCTCGGGAAGGCCGCCAAATGACCGCTCACGACCTAAGTAAATTTGAGCCAAATAGGCGGTATGCCACGATTATTGCTCTAATTATAGAGGCACACGCCACAATTATTGACGAAATAATTGAAATGCATGATCGAATTATCGGCAGCTTGTTTGCCCGCTCACAACGCAACCAAGAGAAGCTATTTCAACAGTCAGGCAAGTCGATTAATGAAAAGTTAAGGCTTTACTATCGAATAGGCAATGCTTTGATTGAGGCCAAACAGAAAGGCTCTGACCCATTTGTCGCGATTGAAAACGTGATACCATGGGATACATTTACGCAAAGCCTGACTGATACACAAAAGCTTGCACCTTCTGAAGATTTTGATTACTTGGAACATATCAAGAATGGTTATTCTCAAATTCGTCGCTATGCACCTGCCTTATTGGATAATTTACAACTGAAGGCAAATCCCGCTTTGAGAGAACTTCTTGAAGCCGTGGAAATTATTAAGGCAATGAATGCCAATCAATCGCGTAAAATCCCCAAAGAAGCACCTACAGGCTTTGTACGCAAGCGTTGGAAAAAATTTGTCTTTTCTGATGATGGACTAGATCGATGTTTTTATGAGTTGTGTGTTTTATCAGAACTCAAAAATGCATTACGTTCAGGTGATATTTGGGTGCAGGGATCGCGTCAGTTTAAAGATTTTGAAGAATATTTATTGCCCACAGAAAAATTTGCTTTATTGAAAGAAGCCAAGGAGTCTCCAATAGCTGTGACAAATGACTGTTCGCAGTATTTGCAAGATCGTTTACTTTTACTTGAAGAGCAGCTGGAAACCGTCAACCGCTTAGCAAAAACCAATGAATTACCAGATGCTATCTTTACGGCATCAGGATTAAAAATCACACCGCTTACAAATTCAGTGCCAATTGAAGCCGAAGCGTTGACGCAACAAGTTTATAGCTTGTTACCTCGGGTGAAGATCACAGAATTGCTCATAGAAGTTGATGGATGGATAGGATTTACAAAACATTTCAGGCACATAAAGAATAATGAAACGGCAAATGATAAACACTTGTTGTTAACGGCTATTTTGGCTGATGCGATCAATCTTGGCTTAAGAAAAATGACAGATTCTTGTCCGGGCACAACCTATGCCAAGCTTTCTTGGTTGCAAGCTTGGCACATCCGAGATGAGACCTATTCAGCAGCCTTGGCTGAACTGACCAATTCTCAATTCTATCATCCATTTGCGTCAAATTGGGGCGAAGGAACGACATCCTCATCTGATGGTCAACGTTTTAAAACCGCTGGACACTCTGGGGATAGAGGAAACATTAATCCAAAATATGGGAGCGATCCAGGCGTGCAATTTTATACTCACATTTCCGATCAATATGCTCCTTTTCATACAAAGGTCATTAACGTTGGAGTGCGTGATGCTACCTACGTGCTTGATGGGCTATTGTATCACGAGTCCGATATAAGAATTGAGGAACACTACACCGACACATCAGGTTTTACAGACCATGTCTTTGCGCTTATGCATCTCCTTGGTTTTCGCTTTGCACCCCGCATTCGTGATTTAGCCGACAAGCGATTATTCATCGTGGACAGTAAAAAGGAGTATGCATCAATTAATTGCATGATTGGTGATGCGATCAACGTAAAACACATCAAGAGTCATTGGGATGAAATTTTACGTCTGGCAGCTTCCATTAAACAAGGGACTGTTACAGCATCCTTAATATTGCGTAAACTCGGAAGTTATCCACGTCAGAATGGTCTAGCAATGGCTCTAAGAGAGCTTGGGCGGGTTGAACGCACTCTCTTTACACTGGACTGGTTACAAAATGTTGAATTACGTCGTCGCGTAAACGCTGGACTAAACAAGGGAGAGGCTAAAAACACATTAGCGCGTGCTGTCTTTTTCAATCGACTTGGCGAAATGCGCGATCGCAGCTTTGAAAATCAGCGTTATCGAGCTTCTGGTCTTAATCTTGTGATAGCTGCAATCGTTCTATGGAACACTGTATATTTAGAGCGAATAATTCAGCACTTGAAAGATACTGGTCAAACAGTCAATGAGAACCTACTCAAACATTTATCTCCACTTGGTTGGGAACACATAAATTTGACAGGCGATTATGTTTGGCAACAGAGCAAGGTGATGGAAAAAGACGAATTCAGATCTTTACAGAGGCTGCAAAATCCTTAACGTGCTTTATAATCCGAATTCTGAGCTGACCCCGTATGGAACCCACAGAAAAAGTTACCCTATTTTCAAAATGGTGTTTGTTAAATGAAAAAAAACTCGAAAAAATCTGCACATTAGACCTTTCAAGTCAAGGTTTAGGGTCGCTTCCAAAAGAAATCGGGTATTTGACAGGACTTAAAATGCTTGTATTAGATAAAAATAAATTAAAAGCGCTACCAGAAGAGGTCGGATATTTAAAGAATTTAGAATTGTTATATCTCAGCAATAATCCAGGAATTCGTTTGCCAAATAGTATCAGTTCTTTAAATCAATTAAAGACGCTTACGCTTATGGATAACAAACTTGCAGCAATACCTGCACCCTTATGTAATTTACCGAGTTTAGTGCAATTGAATCTTATGAATAACTTTATAGAAGAAATCCCTTCAGAAATTGAAGGATTAAAAAGCTTGGAAATATTAGATCTTAATAATAATTGTATAAGGACGCTACCTTCTAATATTGATAGTCTTGTTTCATTGGAGTATTTGTATCTTGAAAATAATGAAATTGAAACTTTACCGATTAATATTTTCTCAATGCCCAGATTGAAACAGCTGACTTTACAAAAGAATATGATTTGTCCAGATGATTCAGGCGTAATGAATTTGAGAAATAATAACGTTCAAGTATATTTATAAGGGTTTAAATGATGTCAAAAAACAATCAAGGTAAAGGCGAAGAAAAAATGCTTTATAGAGCGCATCCCTGGCACGGTCTTGAGCTTGGTGCTAAATCTCCGCATTTGGTCAATTGCTATATTGAGATTGTACCGACAGATACTGTTAAGTATGAACTGGACAAGGCAACAGGTATTTTGAGAATAGACCGACCTCAAAAATACTCGAGCCTTTGTCCATCCCTCTATGGATTTCTTCCAAGGACCTATGCAGGTCAAAATGTTGCAAATTATTGCATGGAAAAAACTGGCAGAAAAGATCTTATTGGAGATGGAGATCCTTTGGATGTTTGCGTGCTTACAGAAAAAGTTATCGTACATGGAGATATACTTGTAAGAGCAATTCCGATCGGTGGATTTCGTCTTTTGGACGGAAATGAGGTCGATGATAAGCTGATAGCTGTTTTAGAAGATGACCTCGTGTATGGTGAAATGAAAGATATTAAAGATTGTCCTCATGGCTTTATAGAACGTTTAAGGCATTATTTTTTAACTTACAAGGATGTGCCAAATGAGACAGCTGCAAAAGTTGAGATCACGCATATTTTTGGAAGGGATGAAGCTTTAAAAATTATTGAACTTGGAAGCTTGGATTATAGAAAACTTTAAATATTAAGGGATTTTTACATTGAGGGGTCATATAGGGGTCCTAGCTTGACAGTATGACAGTTTTTTTTAACCCTTAAGGTATAAGTATTGAGGGTTAAAAAAAACTGTCATACTGTCAAGCCTGATCTAAGGACCCTGTATGACCTAAGGACCCTGTCTTTATTTTGACGGCCTTCTGCTAATGCCAGTCGTGCACTTACTTACACTGTTTTGCAAAAGATTGTAAATATGAGGGGTCTATGGTCGCTTGGATTGTGAGTTAAATTTTCTAAAGGATATGAAAATTGATCGTTATGCATACCAGAAACTCTAATGGATCTGTCTTTGCTTCCAATAAACAAATGATCTAGCGTCACTAAACCATCCTCGTACTTAGCAAACCCTTTTAAATCCTTATTGAAGCTTGTAGGTATATTATTTTCTACGTGTTCAAGCCCTTGTTCTTCGAGTAATTTAAAGCGTCGTGTTGCAAGTGTATAGTCTCTTGAGCCTTCTCTTAAGTATTTTGGCGTATATTCACTATTGAAGTCGCCGCCAATAATTGTCATATCAGCCATTATGGGATATCTTTTAAATCTTTCGAGCATATCTGTAATACCCACATCGCTAAATATGGCACTGTCTGTATCTTTCAAACCTTGTTGTGGCTCTGCAATATTAAATCCTCTTGCATGCAGGGATGCAACCCCTATAATTTTTTTGATAGTTATATCAAGAAGATATACAACTGTAGATTTTTCAAGGGTTGTTTCTGTACCTAGCGGGACTATTTTGCTAAATTTTTTGTTGTTCCATAAAACAACAGTATCAATGCAAACTTTGTTTTTATCGATGTCTTTTGCATAGACCAGATCAAAGTTTTCCGGCATAAGATCTTTAATTAATGCAATATCTGATTCCACTTCTTGAAGTAATATGAGATCACATTTTTCAAACATCTCTTTACAGATTTTTTTAATTTTTGTGATGCGGCTGCTTCCAATAATTGCATTTTGTTCCTCTGAAACTTGACATCTTGGCTCGTCGCGATGGGTCAAAGGCACGCCAACATTAGATTTTTTTCTTTCTTCAAAATTTAATACAGCTTGATCGTAAATAGGCTTTAGATCTGAATATTCTTTACGAAGAGCTAAGTCATCAGTTGTAGCACCTGTTCTTAATAAGACATTGCGGTAATCAAAAGGGACACCGATATTCCAGCAGCCAACGTGGTATGAGTAACAATGATCGTTCATAAGATCTCCTTTATGGTTTGATTTAAAGGTATTTCTTATAAAGTAGATTTACAATATACTCAATTAAATTTTTATTTTTAATGCTTGTGATTTTTCCAGCGGGAATTTTCTTGGAAACATAGACTATATTTGCGCCATTTTAGAGCTACCCAATAATGTTTCTTTCAAACGCGATCAATTGCTTGATGCCTTCTTCAAGGGTAGTTTCTGGCGTCCATCCTGTGATTTCTTTGAAGTGGCTCATGTCTGCAACGGAGGCCTCAAAAGGGATATCCGATGAAGCAACTTCTGTTTTCATATTAGGAAAATGCTGTTTTAAAACTTTTAAGACATCATGAATCGATTTTGACTTTCCAAAACCTAAATTGACAATCCCATTATAATCTGAAAGCCCAAGTCTCAAAAGACCGAATGCGACATCGTCTGCAAAAATATAGTCGAATCTACCTTCTGGTCTATATACAGAGAGTGTTTCTTTTTTGATTAGAGACCTGATAAAACGTGAAATAATGTCCCTTGAGCCTCTGCCATAAACGCGGAAGATGCGCGCTGCGACAAATTCAAATTCTTCAAAGTTTTTTGTCATTTTAAGTTCTGATTCAAAAAACAATTTTGCTGATCCGCAAATATTTCTTGGATTGATTTCAGAATTTTCAGAAAGTAGTTTCTCTTCATCAAATGGCTTATCTGCAAGATAGAGTTTTGGATCATAAATTAAGTAGCTTGAGGCAAAAATAATTTTTTTGATCGATTTAACGTCTTTAGATAGCTTTAAGAGATGGTGGGAAAGCGCTATGTTATGATGATAATTTTCTTCAAAAAAACTTTTAGTTTCTTCTGAGCGCTCAAAAGTTGCTGCCAAATGAAAAAAAAGATCGGGTTTAAAATCATTGAGTTCCTCAAAAGTCATGAAATTCAAATCGCCTTCACGGTATTTAACTTTTCCAAGCCACTCTTTTTTGCAAGGTTTTAGATCGCCGACAAAAATTTCAGCTCCGCTCTTTAAGAGATTAGTAACTAATGCAGTGCCAATGACACCAGCTCCTCCGCTGATAAAAACTTTGTTCATGATGGTGACTCGTGTGCTAAAAGACCGTGGAGATGTGAGTCGCAAGGAGAATTATTTACAAATAGATGTTCTCTTAGCGTTCCTTCATATTTAAAGCCAAAATCTTCCAATATTTTGATATGTTCATGTCTAAACTCATACGTTTCTGTAAAAATGCGATGAAGACCTAAATCATTAAATGCAAAATCAGAGATAAGAGTTAAAAAATGAGAAAAGTCCGCTTTGTATGTTTTAGCATTGTTAGCGCGGCTTGATTCGACTAAAAATGAAATTTCTGAGCGCTTATGCTCAAAGTCAAGGTGGACCAAACCTCCGTACCCTATCCAAATTTCATTTTTAAAAAAGCTAAATAAAATCATTTCCGGATTTTTTTTGAGCAAATTGGGTGAAATGACATTGTCAAAATAGAGCTCTTGCTCTTCCCTGGAAATTTCTTTTTTCTGCCTCAAAACATCGATTTGTTGGTTTCTTGCAACGCGAATTTTTTCCATGTCTTTTTTTTCAATGGCCTTTAATTCATAGCCGTCTTCTTTCTTCATGATTTAAATCTCATTTAGGCTTTTAATAGTACGGTCAGCTTCATGTTTTGCATCAAGCGTAATATCTTTGTAGCGCCCCCTCAATATTCTGACTGTTTGAAAGGAAAGGGGTTTTATACCAATAAAGTCTTTGCTCGGGTTATCTGCAATATAGATCACTTGTTCTGGTAAAACCTTTTCTTTTTTACAGATCAGCAAAAAACAATGAGGAGAGGGTTTTTGGTTTTTTATCCCGAATCTATTTGTCAAATAGCAATATTTCATTTTTTTATCAAGTTTTAGAGCTTTTATTTTGAGATCCTGAACAATTTTGTGCCCGTCTGTTACTAAATAAATGGGGCTTTTTTTATAACGTTTGAACATTTCGACAGCATCTCTATCAAGTTCAATTTTGGGAATGTGATGGCGGTAAATATGGATGCATTGTTTTAAAAGAGTTTTAGTATAAATACCATATTTTTTCAAAAGGTTGTCAAAGATATGGCCTCTACCCTCTGTTTCAAGAAGATTTTTCATTGTGGAGAAGGTAGTTTTTGCAGAAAGGCCTTTAGTTTCTTTTAAAAATTTGGAGACAGCTGAAAATCCACTAAGAACATAACTTAATTCATCATAAAGAGTATCGTCTAAATCAAAAACTAAAACTGTCTTCTGCATGGCGTATCAGTTTGATTTCCTTTTGTGATCGTTCAAATTCAGGAAGGTTTTCATTTAAGGTTTCATGAAAAAACCAGCGAAAACTGTCTAAACCAGCCCTTATGCTTAATGTGGAGGCTCCTCCAAAACGAGGATTGCATTCGAGGATCCAGTATGTCTTATCGTTTTTTTCGATGACTTGAAAATGAATGTGACCTCTTAAGTTTAATTTAAGAGCCGATTCTTTGCATAAATTCTCCAGAGCATCATTTTTTAAAGTCTCGGTGATTTGAGACTCTCCATTAACAACCAAAAGACGTTTTCTTGCAATACAGCCCTTTATGTTACCGCTTGCTGCAATATAAATATCAACAGTAAATTCATCGCCTTCAATATAGGGCTGAAAAATTGGATTTTTCAAAGTAAAACTGTATTTAAGAGCCTCATCTTTTTTTACATTGAGTTTTGTGCCAATTGAGCCTGCGCCAAGATTTTCTTTAACGACAATTGCTTTAGAATCAATTATAAAAATATCTTGCGTGGTGTGCGGCACATTAAGACCATGATTGTTCATGAAATTATAGAAAGCTTCCTTGTTAAGGCATGTTTCTAAAGAGCTTAAAGGTGAAATCATGACATGTATCCCATGACTCAAAAGAAATTCTTGAGATTTAGCCCAAAAGATAAGCTCACCATCTCTTGTCGGAATGATCGTATTGATTTTGTGTTCTTTGCAAAAAGATAAGATATCTTCTTTTGTCAAGCGCTCAATTTCCGGCAGATTTAAAAATTTGTCGACAAAATACTTTCCTATGCAATTCTCATTTATGTCTGTTCCAAAGCAAACGCTTTTTTCATCAAATGATTTAAGGGATTCTTTTACAGCTTTAATTAAAGGAACTTTTTTAGAAATGCTTGTGATTAAAACGTTAATGCCGCGGTTCATTTTGATAACTTATCCCAAGTGATGAGTTCATGCTGTTTGATTTCTGATAATGTTGTAGAGCCGATTGCAAGATCAAATTCTGTTGCAGGTATCCCTTCACTAAAAGCATGCCGCACAATTTTTATGTCCTCTTGCGTTATTTTACTGCCTTTTGGTATTGATTTTGCAGCGTATAGTGCACGCCTTGCCATGACCCTCTCTTCCATTTCATCGTTACAAGGCATTTTTATACCGGATCCCAAAGCTTTTTCCATATCCCTTATCGATTTTACAAGCTCTTTAAATTCATCCGCGTTTAATGAATGCGGGTGGTCTGGGCCTATTAAAGTTTTGTCGTCTGTAAAATGTTTTTCGATAATGGAAGCTCCAAGCGCGATTGCTCCAAGGGGTACAATATATCCTCGCGCATGGTCTGAATAGCCGACAGGGACTTTAAAAATTTCTTGCATGGTTTTCATCGCCAAAATATTAGCGTCTGAAAAGTTTGTTGGATAGCAGGAGACGCATTGCAGAATAGCTATTTCTTTTGAGCCTGCCTCTTGTAATATTTTAAGGGCGTTCCTCACTTCTTCAAGATTTGCAGCTCCAGTTGAGATGACGACAGGTTTTGCAAGACGGGCAGCTTCCAATAAAAGCTGCTTGTTTGTCAGATCGCCGGAGGCTATTTTTATAAATGGAATATCCAAATCATTTAAAAGTTTTAATCTTTCCAAGTCAAATGGCGTTGAAAGGAAATCAATTTTTTCTTTTTTTGCATGATCACTTAAAGCCTGATGCCACTCTAAAGGCAGTTCAAGATTTTTAAGTATTTCAAATGCCGGCTCTTTTTTCCAAACTTGATTTTCCCATGTGATGGCATTAGTTAATGTATGCGCTTGAAAAGATTGAAATTTTGCGGCATCGGCCCCTGCACTTTTAGCAAGGCTTATCAGTTTCATCGCTTTTTCCAAAGAGCCGTCGTGATTGCTGCCGATTTCTGCAATGATATAACTTGGATGTCCGGGACCAATTTTTCTTCCGCTTTTTAGCTGAATTGGTTTAATCATTTAATGTCCAATAAGAGGGGGTTTATCGTTAAAATCAAAACCGACAGGCGGTAACACAAATACAAGAGATAAATCATCGAGCTTTCCGCATGCAGGTTCTGCTTCAAGCTCATAATAATAGTCCCCTTCTTTTAAAGGGTAGATTTTTGTGATTTTGGCAACATTTAGATCCGGCGGAAAAACACCATCCATTCCTGTGGTCACTAAAAGGTCATTTACTTTTAAGAGCGGAAGGGCTTTATGATTTGTTTTGTTATCAGAAATTTCACCTGTGCGAAGATCTCGAGCAGCTCCCTTTTCATCCGAAAAATCATAATTGAACCCAATCCCGAGCAAAAGATTGCCATTTGATCTAAAAAGAGGTTTTCCGGCACCTCTAAGCTCTCCTTTTGCAAGGTAATGCACTTCATCATTTTCACGTCTTAACGCACGAACAGAAGGCTTTAGAGCAGAATCTGTGATCAATCTGACGCGCGATTGTTTCTTTCCAAGATAGTCGATGACACCGATGATGGAATTTCCAACAAGTACGGGGCTGTTTTTTCCGATACCTTTAAATTTTAGCACGGCATTATCTTCATCTCCAACATTGATCCAAAGAGAGCTGAACCATGAGTTTGGCGATCTGAAAATAACACGCGCAGCTACTGCTTGAGATGATAAAAGTGCGTTTTGCGTATTGTCTACAAGATCTAATAATTGGATGAAGTTTGCGTAAAGCAGTTTATTTTCAAGCTCGAGTCGTTTGATTTCTTCATTTATCGTGATGCTTGAAATATTTGAGAGGGGGGATGAAATTTGGACCTTTGGACTAAACCATTCTGAAAAGTAGAGTTTTAAGGATGTGCCTTTTTCAAAAACCGGTGTAAGTGATTCAACAAAATATGCGCGTATTTTTTCAGAGGCAAGAGGAGACAGGCTTAAACTTAAAGCTAATGCCATTAAAATTAAAAAGTAGGGCTTGGCTCTTTCTCTTCTCATACGGATAAAATTGATTCGATCACATAATCCATGTTGTTTGAATTTAGGCCTGCAAGATTGATCCTGCCTTCTGGAATATAGATTCCAAAATCTTGTCTCAAACGATGAATTTGATCGTGGTTTAGCCCTGTATAGGCAAAAAGTCCTGTTTGTTTTGTTGTTAAAAATTGGAAATGGGTATCTCTGCCTTTTGAGAGAAGTCCTGTTACAAATGCTTTTCTCATTTCATTAACGCGCTCTTTCATGCTGATAAGCTCATGGATCCATTCTTTTTTAAGTTCTTCATTTTGCAATACGGTTTTTACGATACTTGAGCCATGAATTGGAGGATTTGAATACATGCTGCGTATGATTTGTTTGATATGGGAAGCTGTTTTAGCAGTGATTTCCTTATTTTGTGTGACAGCAAATAAGGCGCCAACTCTTTCTCCGTATAATCCCATATTTTTGGCATAGGTATAGGCACAAAGCAAATGATGCTGATCAATATCTGTAAAATATCTAATCGGGGCTGCATCTTCCTCTAATCCCTCTCCAAATCCTTGATAAGCGATGTCAAAAAAAGGAAGCAGCTGTTTTGTTTTGATTAATGAGGAAAGCTCTTTCCATTGGTCCATTGTCGGATTGATCCCGGTTGGATTGTGGGATGTTCCATGCAGAACAATCACATCACCTGCTTGCATTTGTTTGATTTTATTGCACATTTCAACAAATCTAAGTTCGTGCGTGAGCTCGTTATAGTAGGGATAAACGTCAACTTTTAAAGAAGCTCGTTGAAAAACAAGCTTATGATTTGCCCACGTTAGATTTGGTATGTAAATAGTTTTATTTTTGTGCTGCGATAAAAATTCGCCTCCCACTCTAAGAGCAGCTGTTCCGCCGACTGTTTGCGCGCCAAAAATGGAAGCATCTTTGAGTTTTGTGCAATTTTCACCGAAAATAAGCTTGGCGGTTTCGTGAATATAATCAATATCTCCTGCAATAGGCAAGTAATCTTTATTTTGAGATTCTTTTAAAATGATTTTTTCAGCTTTTTGAACAGCAGTTAAAATAATGGAATTTCCTGCAGCATCTTTATAGGCGCCAATACCGAGGTTCACTTTTTTTTTGCGGTTATCCAGTTGAAAAGAGGTTTGCAGGCTAAAGATAGGATCTTCTGGAAGAGTTGCGATTGTATCAAAAAAAGACATAAGAAACCTTTTTTTAAAGTGCTAAACAAAAGACAAGCAAAGGTTATATGGAGCGTAACGGAATCGAACCGTTGACCTCAACAATGCCATCGTTGCGCTCTACCAATTGAGCTAACGCCCCACGAAACCAGTGTTTATGATTGTAGAAAATTTAAAGAATTTAATCAAGAAGTGTTTCCCTTAAGCAACAGACTAAAAAAAGTTATTTTGCATTTATAAGTGCTTATCTTAGAAGCGAAGTCACAAGCAGATTCAATGAAGACCACTTTTCTGGTGCTCTCCGTGCATGTGTCCACCCATACTATCTTCTGGTTTACTGCGCATCCAATTACTATTTTCTTTATCATGATGCTCATTTTTTTCCTCTTCTTGACTAAACCAGCTTATATTATTCCGACTATGAAGTGCATTTTGCGTTTGCATTTCATTCATGTTTGGATCTTGATGCGTCATCTGCAAACTGTCCATATTAATCACTTCAGCAATAGTTCCTGGAGGATGCTGATACCAACCTGGATCAACATAATTTATTAAATTATCCCTGACTTTGAAAATCGTAAACATGCCTCCCATTTCAATAACACCAAAAGGCCCAGGACTTCCTATTGGTGAAAGGTTAGGTGGAATTTTCGTTTCAATACCCGTCATCTTATTTGAACCATACATTTCAAACATATCGCTCATGCCATTAATATTCATAAGACCCATAAAGTTTGGATAGAATTGTTTTAGACGCTCCTCAATCCCTTGTTTATCAATCCCTATTAAGTTTGGCATGTCATGTTGTATTTGATTCATCGTGTGATGCGATATATGACAATGAACCGCCCAGTCGCCCGGATTATCTGCTATAAGCTCAATATCTCTCGTTTCCCCTGGAGATACGAGAACTGTAACTTCGCTATATTGGGCAGATGAGGGAAGTTTTTTAGCTCCTCTTCTCGTCACTAAAAATTCATGACCATGCAAATGAATCGGGTGGCTGTTCATCATCAAATTTCCAAAGCGTATGCGTACACGATCACCTGTTTTAACAACTAATGACTCTATGTTAGGATATAAAACACTATTGAACGTGAAGAGATTAAAATTAAGCATTTCAAATGGTATAGGGGTTTTAGCTCCCATAGGAATACGCCATTCATGCAAAAAAATAGCAAAATCACGGTCAATTGAAGGATCCTCTTCATCTCGTGGATGAATGATAAAAAAACCTTCCATTCCAAGAGCAATTTGGGTCATCTCATCAGCATGAGGATGATACATAAATGTCCCATTCTGCTTAAGATTAAATTCGTATTTGAATGTTTCTCCGGGCCCAATAGCCATTTGATTTAGGCCCGCAACTCCATCCATGCCATTTGGTAAAATGATCCCGTGCCAATGAACTGAAGTGGGTTCATTTAACTTATTAGTTACAAAAATTCTAACTCGATCTCCTTCAACAGCTTCAATTGTTGGACCCGGACTTGAACCATTATAACCCCAACAATTAACCCAAAAGCCCGGAGCAAACTCCCTACGAATCGGTTCAGCGATAAGATGAAAGACCTTTACATCACCATCCATTGTCCATGCAAGAGAGCCAACATTTGGAGTAATGACAGATTTATATCTTAATTTTTCCTTTGAAGATTGTTCTGCCGTAGAGTTAGGATAAATCTTATCTTGATTCATCTGACCATAGAGTGCGCAAGTAGCAAGAACTCCTAAAAACATAAAATAAATTTTCATTCTATAGCTCCTTCTATGTAGCTATCTTGTGATAATAAGCGAAATAAATAACCCCCTAAGGCTTTGTCAAGTTGAACTCTTGCTACCCAATAATCTTTAATTATGTCAAAATAGTTTCGATTAGCTTTAAGCTCTTGTCGCTTATTTTCAATAAGACGATCAATGCCAAGACCCATGACATTGTATAATTCTTCTGATGAATTCGTAATTACATTTTGCAAAGGAATTATTCTAATCCGATAGTCATTAATCATTCCTAAATAATTCATTAAGAGTTTATGCGCCTCTCTAACTTCTGAAAGGATACGTATTTCTAAAGTTTTATAACGATCTTGGGCTTGTCGAAGTTGAGCAAAAATACGCATGCGAGCTGCCTGTCCGAAGTTAAAAATCGGAATTTCTCCCGATAATCCAAAACCCATTAAATTCAATCCGTCTGGATCTCTCTCTCCTGCAACCCCCGCCTTGAGATTTGTATATGTCCACAAGTCCTTGAGTCCTACCATTCGACGTAAACGAATGACTTCAAATCGTGCTTCTTGTAAATCCATTCTCTCAGCTATTGCTATAGATTCTAAAGCACAAATATCATATCCCTCATAGTCAATATCTTGAGGGATTTCGGGTAAATTAAGACAAACATCATCACTAAGACCAAGAAGTCTATTTAATTTTTCACTTAAACGAATAATTGTTGATTGTTCCCGAGCAATTTCCAATTTAGCTTTTAAGAATTTTGCTTGGGCTTGTTGAAAATCAAGTCGATTCACATTTCCAATTATTGTTTGTCTTGAAACTATTTCACCATGAATGCTTGTTAACTCAACAATTGGTTTAATATATTTAAGCTTTTGCTGTTCTCCTAAAAGTTCAAAATAAGTTTGTCTAACCTCAAAAGCTAAATCCAAAATCTCATTTGTTACTCTGCGTTTTGCCTGCTCAAATTCTGCTGCCGCTAGCTTTGTGCGAAGCGGTATTAAGAAAATATCTAGAAAAGAAGCGGTAACCAAGTATTCAATATTGGTGATTAGATTTTTTTTTTGAGGATACCTTACCTCGATAGAAAAATCTGGATTAGAGAGAAGTCCTGCTTCAACTAGATCTGCATAAGCAATTCCAAGCTCTTCAAAAATAGATTGTACTTTGGGATTTTTGAGAAGAGCAATTTGTATAGCAGCTTCTGGAGTGAGCTGATTTCCGAGCAAACATTGAATTGTGTAATTTATTTGATCATTAGGACAACCTTGATACCATTCAACATGTTTATCAATCTTTGATGCGATAATGGAAGACACCTGTCCATTATCAGTTTTTTGATGCTTTGCACATCCGCATGTAATTAAAGTGAGGAACAAGAGTAATACTTGTGCTTTCATTAAAATGCCTTTTTAGTTTAGCTATTCAAAATTATATCTAAAAAATAGGATAATCAATGAAGTATCTCAAGTGAAGTTCCTTTTTTAAAAATTTACATTACAGGAAATACAACGAAGAGTAAATCTTAATTACGCAAATTTACACACTCGAATGGAAGGATCTGGCATAAAAATGTGCGCACTTAAGCATAATTGATTAATTCTTTTTTTGAATGAACTTCAGGTTTTTTTAATCTGTCGCTATGGATACAAGCGTTGGGAATTTGTCCGCTAGCGACTTGAAGAAAATGTTCATTTTATCATCATCACCTATCTGAAATACAGAGATTATAAGTTTTGAATCTGTCTTTTCCATTTTCTTTAACTTTAGAGCGATTTCTTTAAGTCTTTTAAGAACGTGGCTTTCATTATCAGGTGTTCCGTCGGTAAAGAGGAGAATTTTTGTTTTTTGACTGCTATTGGACTTTTGTCTATAAAAATGCTTGTTTAAAGCTTGCTTTAAAGCAAGATCTGTATTGGTGTTACCTTCTGGAAAATGGGTATGAAAAAGCTCTAAGATTTTCTCTTCTGTAGAAACTTGCTTAAACCAACTTGGCGAGTCGTTAAAAAAGCAAAGATCGTTTTTTTGATTATGAGTATTTTTCCAAAGCGAAGTCACAAGCAGATTCAATGAGGACCACTTTTCTGGTGCTCTCATGGAACCGCTTACATCGATTAAAAAAATGAAATCCGCTTGTTCTAAAAATTGCATAATAGTTTTTAAGTGATGATTACCGGATCTGTCGACCTGTTTGTCAAGCTCTCGTTACCCTCCTTAGTGATAAGTAGAGTGTCCTCAATTCTGACGCCGCCAACTTTTGGAAGATAAATACCGGGCTCAACTGTAATAACCATACCAGGCACTAGTTTTAAGCTGCTCAAATGAGATTGATAGCGCATATTTGGAAGTTCATGCACCTCCAAACCAACGCCATGGCCAATTCCATGTGTAAAATTTTCACCATAGCCTTGTTCTGCGATAAATTCGCGGGCTTTAGCGTCGATATCCTTAATAAGCGTTCCTGGCTTGCAAATTTCAATGGCTAGTTTTTGAGCGCGCTCAACAATTGGATAAATGATGCTGATTTGTTCTGGAGGTGTTCCAAAATAAGCCATCCTGGTCATATCTGATTGGTAATTTTGATAATTTACTCCGATATCGATTAAAACGGGGTCTCCCATTTCAAGTTTTTTTTCACCGCTTCTGTAATGCGGCATTGAGGTATTGCTCCCAAATGCGATAATTGGCTCAAAAGCAATGGATTTTCCACCGTTTTTCTTCCAGAAAATTTCAAGTTCTCTCGCAACTTCAATTTCTGTGATTCCAAGCTTTAACAGGCTGCAAACATAATCGAAACCAAGGGAGCCCAAAACCCCTGCTTTTTTTAAACTCGCAATTTCGTTTGAGTCTTTGATCATTCGGAAATTTTTGACAAGATTTTCCAAGGGAACTAATTTGATGTTACATCTACCGCTTGTCTGCTCTTTTAAATTATGAAAAAGAGTTTCCATTTCTGTGAAATTTTTATGATATGTCGTTTCAGAATCAATTCCAAGTGCTTTAATATAATTGTATTCGGGATTTAAAAAAATATGGCTTAACGGTTCCTTATCGCTTAAGAAAACAGGGCACGGTGCTTTCATTTTACAAATTTCAAAATATCTATTGTCTACAATAAGCAGGCTACTTTTTGCTGTGACAAGAAGTTTTCCGGCAGACATTTCAATGCCGGTCAAATAAAAAAGATTGGTCGTGTCTTCAACTAAAAATGCTTCTATGGAATGTGCTTTTAATGATTGCTGTAAATGATTTAAGCGGTCTAAATATGACATAGGGAAGCTCTTTTGTTAAAATAAATTTTTTAAATCATCTTTTGTTATAAAGCCAAATATTTGTTTTCCAAGAGGGCATTGAAAAGGCATGTCGCATTCCAGTAACTGATCGATCAAAATTTTTGCCTCATCCATCTTTAAAGGGATGTTTTTGGCGAGTGCTGATCTGCTTGCAAAATGAGCCAATCTTTTTTCTTTTTCCTTTTGGATGATGTCGCCATGACAATTTTCTTTAAGCTGATATATTAAGTCGATCAAAAACGTTTTAATATCTATTTTTTTTAAAAAAACAGGGATCGCGTTGACAGTAAATATCTTCTTACCGCTTTGATGGATTTCTATGCCCGTTTTATTTAAAAATTCCATTTCTTTAAGTATTAAGGCCTCATCCAAAGGGGTTGTTTCAAAAGTCTCAGGAATCAATAAAAGTTCGCTTTCCACTGATTTGTTTTTTTGTAGTTTCTCAAAAAGAATTCTTGAAAGCCCGAGTTTTTGATCTGCAAGGCAAAGTATGGAATCTTTTTTTTGCGGCACATCATATTTTTGGCTTAATTCTTCGGGATTTATTAAAATAAAATGAGGAATGGTAGCTAGGATCGTTAATGTTTTTTTAAAGTCATCAGTGATAAAAAGCTTAAAATCGTTTTGAACATCTACCGATTTGAAATTGCGCTCAAAGGGTTTGAACGCAGGATGAAGAACAGGCTCATCGGTTTTTACGTCTTTATAATTAGAATGTTCTTTTTCTGTCATTGAAAATTGCGGATTAATGACAGGATAGCCTGCAAAGTAAGAAGCTGTTTCCATTTCTTCTTGTACGCTATACCCGGAATTTTGCAGCGCTTTTTCTACCGATTTTATCACAAGTTCCTTGATCAAAACCTCCTGTCTTAAACGCACTTCCCGTTTTTGGGGATGGACGTTTACATCGACAACATCTCCTGGTATGGTAACATGAAGGACATAAACGGGATGTCTGTTAGATGGAAGGGTCGTTCCATAACCATCCCGTACAGAAAAAGATATAAGAGGGTTTTGAACTGCTCTTTGATTGATAAAAAGATATTGACCTGTTCTATTTTGACGAGTAACTGAAGGCAGTCCAATAAATCCGTGAAT
The DNA here is from genome assembly GCA_041691015.1 of Parachlamydiaceae bacterium. Classification (GTDB taxonomy): domain Bacteria; phylum Chlamydiota; class Chlamydiia; order Chlamydiales; family Parachlamydiaceae; genus JBBSJT01. The sequence continues at coordinate 17,948 of JBEPVN010000009.1, forward strand.
ATGATAGCCGTTTAAGGAGTATTCCAGCGGACACAATGATTCTGCAAAATCGATGCCTAATATGGAATGAATACGGTTTTTTAAAGCGTTCATTAGATTTTCATTTGATGCGGCAGCAGTAGATAGGATTTGCTTTTCATTGCTGATCAGCTCAAACTTGATGGATGGATTTCCAAGGGCTATAATGCTTAAGGTTTTTAAAATTTCATTCGTGTCATAATTTGGGGATCTTTGGAATTTTTTTCTTACCGGAACATTAAAAAATAACGATCTGATTTCAATTGTGGTTCCAGGAGATCTTGCCGCTTTACTGCATTTTAAAAGACGCCCTCCCTCTACTTGGACAAGCGTTCCATTGTCTTCATCTTGCGGACAGGTCAAAAGGGAAAATTTTGAGATGGAAGCAATGGACGGGATAGCTTCTCCTCGAAATCCCATTGTCATAATTGTTTGGATGTCATCAACGTTTTTGATTTTGGATGTGGCGTGTCTTTCCAAGCATAAGACCGCATCGTCTGCAGACATTCCAAAACCATTATCTGTGATCCGGATCAGGTTTCTGCCCCCGGCAGCAATTTCAACAGTAATTTCGGATGATTTTGCATCGATTGCATTTTCAACAATTTCTTTTACAACAGAGGCCGGATTTTCGATCACTTCGCCTGCTGCTATTTGATTAATTGTCTGATCGCTTAAAACTCTAATTTTTGATTGCATATCGAAATTGTACAAATTTAAGACAAAAAGATCAATACAAGGAATTATTAGCAAATTTGGAGTATTGTTAGTTACAGAAGATCTCGCTAAAGGCGTAAACTTAAATTGGGGCCAGCGTTGAAAAACGCTTGCACCATTTTGGATTGAACAGAGTTTGGCATTTTATGTCGCCTGACGCGGTGTTTTATATTGAATGACAAAAAAGCATAAAAACAGTTATAAATTTGTTATGGAATTAAAAGAAAAAGCTATTTTAATAGTAAAAAAATTAGTGAGAGAAGGCTATATTGCTTACTTTGCAGGCGGCTATGTCAGAGATTTTCTCATGGGTCATCCATCATCTGACATTGACATTGCAACAAATGCCCCCCCAGAAAAGATACTCGATCTATTTTCGCATACAATTCCTGTCGGTTTAGCCTTTGGCGTTATCATTGTTGTAGTAGACGGCCATGCTTTTGAAGTTTCGACATTTCGAAAAGATGTTAATTATTTGGATGGGAGAAAGCCGGAATCGATAGAGCTTTCAAGCGCAAGAGAAGATGCGATCCGTCGTGATTTTACAATCAACGGCTTATTTTTTGATCCTTTGGAAGACTGCATTTATGATTATGTCGGTGGAAGAGAGGATATAAACAAGGGAGTCATCCGCACTATAGGAAGTCCATTTGAGCGTTTTTTTGAAGACCGTCTCCGGATGATACGAGCTGTCAGGTTTTCTGCAAAATTTGGATTTCATATAGATCCGGAAACAGAAGATGGGATACGGGAAAATGCCAATACTTTGTTTCCGGCAGTTGCCATGGAGCGTATTGCCCAAGAATTTAATAAGATGAGCGAATCAGATAATTTTGAAAAAGCAATGATTGATTTGCATCGGCTCGGTCTTTTGCAAGTTATTTTTGAAAGCTTGGAAAAAACTCATCTCAACACGATTAAACATCAAGTAGAGTGCTATAAATATTTTCCAAAAAATACTCCTGTAATTATTTATTTATTGCAGCTTTTTCCCGAATTTAAATTAAATGACGTTCTTGATTTGTGCAAATATTTAAAATTAAGCGGTGAAGAAGCCAAGCTTGCAGCTTTTTATCACCGGTATAAAAATTTAATTTTTGAGCTAGAGAAAATGGATCTTGTGGATTTATGCTATTTTTATGCAAATCAGGACAGTGAACTTGTCTTAAAGACTAAAGCTGCGCATTTAAGTATTTCTGAACGGGAAATGTTCTTAAAAAAACATCAGGACAAAAAAAATACCTTAAAAAATCACATCGAACGGATGGAAAAAAAATCAGCTCTTATCAATGGCGCTTTATTAAAAGAACATGGTATTGCTGAAGGAAAAAAAATGGGAGCTTTATTGGACGAAGCTTTGCGATTAAGTATTATACATGACTTAAATGATAGCAGCGATGTTATGGAACTTTTAAAAAAATCAAAAATTTGGTGAAAATATATGGAAATCAGGGAAATAACAAGTTTACAAAACGACATCATCAAACATATCGTGCATCTAAGACAAAATCATGACTACAGAAATGAACATCAGACAGTCGTTATTTCAGGGTTAAAGTTAATTAAGGAAGTAAGCTCTCATGTGCCGGTAAAAACATTACTTGTCTATGATGAAACCTATATCCCGAAGGGGTTGAAAGCTGAAAATATCTACATAGTTAATGAAAAAGTGATGCAGAAGGCGTCCGGACTGCAAAACCCGGAGGGGATACTTGCAGAAGTTAAAATGCCGGTAACAAATAACTTAAATGGCTTAAAAAAAATTGTAGCATTAGATCGCGTTTCTGATCCCGGCAATTTAGGAAATATTTTACGTACAGCCCTAGCTCTAAAATTTGACGGGGCTTTTATTGTCGAAGATTCTACTGATCCCTACAACGATAAAGCATTAAGCGCTGCAAGAGGAGCTACTTTTAGGTTGCCGATTGTAAGAGGCTCTTGGAAGGATCTTGAAAAATTGATCGATGAAAATGGTTTGCAGGCATTTGCAGGAGATATCAAAGGCACCCCCTTAGATGAGATAAAGCCAAAAGAGAAAATCCTGCTTGTTTTGAGCAATGAAACGCATGGTGTTTCACCCCAGGCTGAAAAAAAATGCGAAAGAGTGACAATTCCTATTTCTTCAGACATGGAGTCCCTTAATGTAAGTGTCGCTGCCGGCATTTTAATGTATGCTTTGGGAAAGTAAGCATGCGTGAGAGTAACGATGATCATATTTACGACAATTTATTTTCTTATGAAGAGAGAAAATCCAGTAAGCAAGACAGAAAAAGCGCTAAGGCAAAAGATCGCTCTAAATACAAAAAAACCGATCAAAAAATGCTTCAAAAACAAGCAGCGCCTGAAAATTATGAGGGATTACTTAAGGGTCGCGTCTTATCCATTATGTCCCAAGGCATGCTAGTTCAGGAAGGCGCAAATATATTTACCTGTTCTTTAAAAGGCGTTCTTAAAAAAACACAAGGCGCCGAGAAAAATTTAGTCGCTGTCGGCGACTTTGTTTTTTTTGAAAAGACAAATGAAAACGAAGGGGTGATTATTCATGTTGATGAGAGGCATTCTGTCCTTTCAAGAGCGGATAATTTGCTTAGACGAAAAGAGCAGCTTATCGCTGCAAATATAGATCAGGTTTTCATTACAGTTTCAGTAGTTCACCCCCCTCTAAAAACATTTATTGTGGATAGATACATTATCGCAACAGAAAAAGGCGGAATGGTGCCGATCATCGTTGTCAATAAAATCGATCTTTTAGACGATGAAGCCTTCTCTGAAGAAATAAGAGCATTTGAAAAGGAACTTTATTTAAAATTTGTTGAAGCATACGAATCTGCAAACATTCGTGTCATTGCAGTCAGCGCTGAAAATGGAATTGGACTTGATCAATTAAAGATGGTCATGAAGGACAAAGCTTCCGTATTTTCCGGACAATCCGGTGTCGGTAAATCTTCTTTGATCAATGCCATGATAGGCTCTGATTTACGTGTCGGGGATGTTGTCGATAAAACAAGAAAAGGCTCCCATACGACAACGATGGCTCAGTTATTACCTTTGGAATTTGGCGGTTTTTGTATCGACACACCGGGAATCAAAAGTTTTGGGCTATGGAATTTACAAAAAGATGAGGTAGAAGCCTATTTTCCAGAAATTCATGAAATGGGTCGAGGTTGTAAATTCCCTGACTGCTCGCACACTCATGAAAAAAGTTGCGCTGTTTTAGAAGCTTTGGAAGCCGGAACAATTTCCGAACTTCGTTTTACATCCTATCTTTATTTGCTTGAAAGTTTAGGACAGGTTCACAGGCCAAGATGAGGCCTTTTTTAAAAGGTGATTTTTAAATGGTTGAAGAAAATAAATATCGTTTTGAATATCAAGACGTTGTAAATGCCAATGATGTTTTAATCCTATCTGCTGGAAAAAGTAGGGATGCCTATCTTAAAAAGAAAATGGATCCTTTAAAATTTTTTGGGATTTTTATCAAAAATAAGGCAGGTGAAGTTCTTGGAGGAATCACTTTCTACACCTATTATGGCTGTCTTCATATCGATATGCTTTATGTTAGAGAAGAGCTTAGAGGTCAAGGACTTGGAAGGAAATTAGTGCTGGATGCAGAGAAAGTCGGTTTGAAAAATGGTTCATTATTTGCAACAGTCAGCACCATGGATTTTGAAGCGCCTTTATTTTATGAAAAGCTTGGCTATGAAATGGAATTTATTAGAGAAGGCTTCCAAAATAACTCCAAGATGTACATTTTCCGAAAAAAAATCTCCCAGTCTTAAAAAATACATAAAGTCTTTATTTTAAATACTTTAAAAGGTTGACATTTGTTCTGTATGAAATTACGATCGATGTTTGATCAACTTTTAATGGAGGTTTTATATGAAAATAATATTTTTAACATTATTAACTTTATTAACTCTAAATTCTGCAATAGCAACGGCTGACTTAACTAATTCGGTTGAATTGAGGTCGTCCGCATATTTTCATAGATCTAGTACTTTTGAAGAGGTCTATGGCAAAGTAGGACCAAGTTTTGGGCTGGAAGCTACAAATAAATTCTTCTGTTTTGATCTTTTTACAAATTTGGATTATTTTTCCAAACATAGCCCAAGGCATGATTATGGACGCTCTAAGATAGAGCTCTTTAATGGAAGCCTCGGTTTAAGATACTCTATTGATTTATCTTCCTTTTTAAAACCCTATATTGGAATTGGTCCAAGCGTTACATGCATTAATCTTAAACAAGAAATGGATGACTGTCATTATAAATCAACCAAAATTGGCTTTGGCGTTGTCGCAAAAAGCGGTGTGATTATTGAGATTGGCAGTTTTTATTATGTGAATATTTTTGCAGATTATCACTATCTACCTGCACGTTGGAATAAATGCATTGATGTAGGCGGCCTTAAAACAGGCTTAGGCTTGGGTATCAATTTTTAATATCCTGTGTCCTTTTATCCCAGTGGCTTAGCTACTGGGATACTAAAAAAAATAAATCATAAGTTCCAAAATAAAAAAATATATTGACAATTCAACAGGGATGAATTAGTTTTTGTCTATTAATAGATAGGTGAAGATTAATTCAAAAGGGTTTTTTTGATGCACAAATTTTTTTTAAGCTTTTTATCAATTTTGATGCTAACTTCTGGATTTCTTTTAGCAGTTAATGAAAATTCCATTGAAATCAGATCTTCTGCGTTTTTTCACTCTTCAGCTAGGTTTAGAGAAGTCTACGGAAATGTAGGCCCAACGTTTGGAATTGAAGCTACAAAAAGCTTTTGCGGATTTGATGCTTTTGTGGATCTTGACTATTTTTCCAAGCGCTCTTGTCAAAACGAATGCTGTAAATCAAGAATTGAAATCATTAATGGAAGCTTTGGGTTGAAATACAATTATAATTTTTGCTCCCTAGCAGATGTTTATGTAGGACTTGGACCTAGCTTATCGCGCGCAAACCTTTCTGAAAATTCCTGCTGCGGGAAAGATAAACGCTCCAAAGTAGCTATTGGCGTTGTTGTTAAGAGTGGTTTAATCTACCAATTCTGCGATTGTTACTTCCTCGATTTTTTTGTTGATTATCTATATCAACCGATACATTTTAGCCGTCATATTGATTTCGGCGGAGTAAAAACTGGCCTTGGATTAGGAGCAAAATTTTGAAATTCTTAAAATCGATCCTTTTATTTTTAGCATTAGTTGCTGTAACTTGTGTAAACGCTGCACCTATTGTTAATTCATTGAGCCCATCAGAGGGCCCAATTAGCGGCGGAAATGTAGTGATCATTACAGGAAGCGGTTTTACAGGTACAACAGCAGTTGATTTTGGATTCAGACCGGCAGTTACATTCAATGTATTGACAGATACAACAATTTCTGCAATAGTTCCTCCTGGAACTCCCGGCACTGTCGATGTCAGGGTAACAGCTCTTAGCTTGACCTCTCCTCTTACACGATCAGATTTTTATACCTATACACAGAATTCTTGGAATGGAATTATTTCCGTTACCAACATGGATGCCATAACGCTTTTTGATACAGGAACAAATACAATTGACGGAATTATTCCTCTGCCGGCAGATTCGCTTTCAGCAATCATTACACCAGATGGTACAAGAATTTATGCCGCCAATTCGGATGTTACTAACATCAGCGTCATTGATGTTGCAACCAATACAATTATAGATACAATACCGACATCTGTAGGCCTTGGTGCTTTTGATATTATTGTCAGTCCTGATGGAACGCGTGTGTATGTTTCTAATAACTCATCTGGCTTTGTTACTGTTATTGATACAACAACAAATACTGTTGTCACTAATATTTTTGTTGAGCTCAATTTAGGACCCCTATCCATTACACCAGATGGTAAGACTGTTTATGTCAGTGATTTTCTTTTTGGAAATGTGACCGCAATCGACACGGCAACTAACACTATTGTTACAAGCTTCTTTACTGGTGCATCGCCTGGCATGATTTCGATCACTCCGGATGGGACTACAGCATATGTCGCAAATTTATTCAGCAACACAATATCGATTGTGAATGTTGCCACAAATACTGTGACAGGCACGATTGTATTTCCAGCAGGTTCTGGTCCTTACGGTTCATCCATACTCCCAAACGGGCAAACGTTGTATGTTGCCAATATCAATAACTCTACGATTACGGTTGTAGATATTGCAACAAACACTATAACAACAACAATTCCCGTAGTTCCCGGATCAGAGCCTTTTTGGGTCGTCTCGACACCGGATAGTAAAAAAGTCTATGTGATCAATGAAGCAACAGATGATGTAACTCCAATTGATGTTGCAACAAACACTGCAGGAGCCTCTTTTGCGGCAGTTCCTGGGGATGTTCAAGATCTTGTCATGTCTCCAGATCAAGCTCCTGTTGCAAGATTTACAACTTTGCAAGGTTCTGTTAACACAGCGACCACATTTGATGCATCAGGTTCCATTTCACCAATTGGAACAATAGCAACTTATTCCTGGGATTTTGGAGATGGTAACACGGTCGTCACAAACACACCGATAGTAACTCATGTCTATACATCGGCCAATTTTTTTACTGTGACTTTGACAGTGACAAATTCTGCCGGGACTTCGACTGCAAAAGTTTTTTCGAGCAGATTTATGAGCAATAATGGGGGGCCAACCGCTGTTGTTTCTGAAATCATCGGGATTGGTCTTTTACCTCCAACAGATGTGAAGGGTTTTCAGTCCATCTGTAAATTATTATCAAAACGTAAAATTTCCAATGTCTTGACATGGCAACCTCCGTTAACTGGAGAGCTTCCTGTAGGCTATCGCATCTATCGCGACGCGGCTTTAACAAATCTTATCGGAACAGTTTCTGCAAATAAGCGTCCGCTTGAATTTCGGGATTGCCATGTCAGAAAAAATACTGTTTACACTTATTATATTGTATCAGTAAGTGCGGCAAATACAATATCAGCGCAGGTTCTGGTCATTGTCCAGCCAAAATAACGGTATAAGCTTTTAAGTTGAAAAAAAGCTTGCGCCGTTTTAGAGTGGTCAGAGTTTGTTATATAGAGCTTATAAAAATTATTAAAAAAAAATTGATTTAAAATTTTAAATTAACATATTGTGCGAAAACAGTCCCTTAATTAAAAATTTAGCAAGGAATTTATTTATGAATTTAAAAAGCCTTTTAGCATCATTATTATTATTCCCTATTTGCCTTTTTGCAGGTATTTCAGGTAATTACACAGTTAGCGGGTTTGATCCGACTTTAAATGCAAATTATACAGGTACTGCAGTGATTACAAGTGCTCCTGCTACTGTTGGAACAGGTACAGTCTATACGATTGTTTGGACATATACCGATTTCCCAACGATCATAGGTACTGGAGTAAGAAAAGGCTGCTATCTATCTTTTGTTTATACCGAAGAAGTAACTGGAATTACACCTTTTGGAACACAGCTTTATAAAATTGATGGTAATAAGTTGAAAGGTCCATGGATTCTATTTGGCGACACAAGAATTGGGCTAGAAACTCTTAAAAAAGTTTAAAGTTTTAAGTACGGTATTTAATGCCGTACATTATTCTTCCCATTTGACAAGGTGGGGGGTTTTATCTAAAATTGATTCATATTGCTCTTTCCAGCCATATTTGGCATCAGGATCTAATGTTTGATAGCGCTCATATTTGGATTTGCGATCATCTTCTCGTGCCCACCCATAATGCTTTAATCTTAAATGAGAGATGCTAACCGGATATTCATTAATATTTAAAGGAAGTCGTCCGCAATGTTGGGCTGTTTCTTTCCAAGTGTATTGAATTTCTGGTTTATATCGGATTAAAAAAGGGCGATAGCTCATGTGAGCTGACCAGTATTGATCTTCGCGATAATTGTTTTCATCCCAAAAGTCATATAACCGAAAATAATAGGCATCGGCATTTTCGTTTGCGATCAATTCTTTGACTTCATCTTTAAATTTGTCTTCAAAAATTTCATCGGCATCCAAAACAAGTATCCAATCAGGATTTGTTTTGATCGTTTCTTCAAATTGGAGTTTTCTTAAATTCACTTCATTTGAAAAAAGTGATTTTTTGTTTTCAATAAGCGTTAAGGGTATACCCTCTAACGCTTTTTTGCAAACCTCTATTGTATTGTCTGTGCTGGCATCATCTATGATGACAGCGTTTGTGATGTATTTTTTAGCATGTTCTAAAACAGGTTTTAGATAGCGGTCACCTTCATTGTGAACAATCATTGAAAGAGTCAGTTTGGGGGTTTTTTCAATTGATGACTGACAGCTTTTAATAAAATCCGGCACCCCGCTTAGATTCGCTTCCCTATAGATATGATAGGCAGGATAGTGCGTGTCTACATGAAGCGATAGGCCAATTGCACATGCGCGAATGCAAAAGTGCCTGTCCTCGCCCCAAAAAGTAAGATTGGAGATTTTTTTGAAATTAACACCTTTTTGCATAGCATTTTTGCTGATCAATGTACACGCTCCAAGCCCTCCCACTTCATAAGTTCCAGGTTCTCTTAATTTTGCATAAAAAGCGTATACCGCTACTGCTTTTTGTTCATCTGAGAGTGTAACACCAGGCATCATGGGGTGTTGTATATATTCATCATATAACCAAACTTGGGGCTGCTCCATGCATCCTGGACTCCATGCAGTCCAAAAAATATTGGACAAAATGTCTTTATTTGCTTTTTTTAACTGGCTGATTGTTTTTGGATGAAGAACAATATCTGAATCAATTAAAAATATGTAGTCGTAATTATTTTTTAATGCATGCTCAATCATTTGGTCTTTAAAGGCAGCAACCTTCCAGATCAGCTCATCTTTCCAAAAATGCGTGACGTCGTTACATACATATTGACAATCATTTACGGTTTTTTCCGGTTTGATAATCAGGCAGTTTGAGCCGCACTTTTCTGAAAAATCTTTTAATTCATTACTTGATTCGACAAGCACATTATCATCGATAAAGAAATAATCCAAAGTATAGTCTTGTTTTTCCAAATTTTTAAAAGATTCTAAAAACTCATGTAAAATAGCCGGTTTTTGCCTTATGGGAGAACCTACAAGTATTTTTACTTTTCCGGAATTTTCATTAGAAAAGCCCTTTGCCTCAATCAAAAATAGGCTTAAAATAATAAATATAAATAATTTAATTTTCACTTGAAAACTGCTCTTTTGTTAATTGTTGTTATAAAATTTTTGTATAATGTCTTTGATTTGAAGAGATGCCGAACCATCTCCATAAGGAGATATTGAGCTGTTATCATTGTTTTTTGGTCGATCAACAATATGATGTATTCCTTTAATTATTTTATCTTGATCATCCCCGACAAGTACTGCAAGTTTCGTTTTAAGACCTTCCGGGCGGTCTGTTTCGTTGCGTAAGATCAAAGTGGTTTTATTCAAACTGATAGCCTCTTCCTGAATGCCTCCGGAATCAGTTGCAACACCATCTACAGTGTCCAATAGATAAATGAGATCTTGGTATGGAAGCGGTTGGAGCTCTATAATTTGCTTTTGATTAACTGTAAAGATTTCATCAAAAGTTTTTTTGATTTTCGGATTTGGATGCATAGGATAAATGAAATAAAGGTCCGGATTTTCATTGATCGCTGTTTTTATTGCTGTAAAAATACGTGTCAGTCCTTCTCCAAAGTTTTCTCTTCTATGCGCTGTCAGCAAAATGATTTTTCTATTTTTATCTTTCAATTCTTTTACTAGATTCAAAATCTTTTCAGAAGGGGAAATTTCATTATTTTTGATTTTATTTTTAATGAAATAAAGAGCGTCTACGACAGGATTTCCGGTTAAAAATATCGTCTCATCTTGTATTCCTTCCTGGCGTAATTTGGAGACAGCAAGTTTTGTCGGGGCAAAATTTAACGAGGCAATACGGCTTATGATCAATCGATTCATTTCTTCTGGAAAAGGCGCGTAGATATTATGGGTTCTAAGACCAGCTTCAATATGTGCTACAGGTATTCTTAAATAAAATGCAGCAAGGCTTGCGCTCATTGCAGTTGTCGTATCTCCTTGAACTACAACAAGAGATGGCTTTATTTTCTCAAATACTTCCCGCGTCTTTGCTAAAACCTGTTCTGTCACATAAAATAAATCCTGTCCTGGCTTCATGATCTTTAAATTAAAATCAGGCGTTACATTAAAGAGCGTGAACATCTCATCCAAAAGCTCCGCGTGCTGTCCTGTGGAGCATATCAAAACAGGAATATTCGCGCTTTTTAAAGCATAATAGACGGGAATGACTTTGACAGCTTCAGGTCTTGTTCCAATGATTAACATAATGGGACCTTTTGTTTGCTTTTCAGTCCCATTTTCGATAGCTTGCAATGAAAAAGAAAAAAGCAAAAACAGAAGAAATAACGAATAATTTAAATTTGAATTCACTGGAATACCCTAACATTTTTAGTTGTAAGTGTTTCACTTTCCTAAATTTTCCCATATAATTCAATCAAAATTTTAATTTTAACTTAAAATATCTTGCCGAGGCCCAACATTCAAAAAACGTTTTAAATAAATTCGGGTCCAAGCTTTAAGGTGGGCACGAAGTGCCACTATAGTTCGGACATTTTTTATGTTTTTTTAATGGATTTATTGCCTTAAAAGCGTCAGCTTGTGGTTGATCGAAAATAACCCTTGAAAATGGGTCAAAGAAAGCATCCAATCTAAAAAGTAGCAAAGTCAAGGAATTTCATAGCCGCGCTAAAGGAAAAATCGGGTAAAAAAGCTTAGGCTGACTTTAGAGTATACTTGAGCCTGATTTTTTGAAGTGAAAGCCAAGCCAGCCAGCTTCTTCTTCCTCGAGAATAAGCTTCCAATTAAGCTTTTTGGTCCAAGAGAGATAGCGCGCCCTATCTTTTTTTAATATTCCGGAAGTAAAGCAATCCAAGACTATTCCATGGATATGTTTTAGAGATTCCCAAGCGTCCATTTGTTCTTGCTGGATCATATTCATGAGGACGACCAAGGAGTTTTGCGTGGGTGCCGGATAAAAAGATTTTTCAAAATTGATCAGGTTTTCCATTTCATTTAGCTTTCTATTCAAAATAGAATGAGAAATGGCATCATCATCAATATCTATGCCAAAAACAGATTTTGCACCCATGGAAACTGCTGCAAAAGATAAAATACCGCTCCCTGAACCTATATCCAAAACATCTCTTTTTGCAACATGTGCGCTCATCATATTAAGGACAAGTTTTGTTGTAGGATGTGAAAGATCGCCAAATCCGGGACCCGGTTCAATTTTTATCGGATTGAATTTTGGATTTTTGCAATTGAACTGTTTTAAGTCCACATGAACGTAACCATCGCGATAATCCAAACCATGATCTCTAAATTGCTGTTTCCAATCAATTTCTGGCAATATAAAGGGTGTGATCAAAGTCACGTCCACATGTTTCCAGTTATCTAAATCAACATGATTTAAATTTGCATAAATGAGTTTTATGTCATTATCTTCACTGCTGTAAAGAATGTGTAAACCAAGTGCTTCAAGCTCAGACCAAATTTGATTAATGTTCCCTTTCGGGCTCACATGAATGCACACGCTTTTCATAAAGTTCCAAGATATTTGGCAAAGCAGCTTTTGCAGCTTTTTTGCCATTTTCATAAAGTTTTTCTGAACAAGTATCATCAAACATCCCGATCGGATGAAGCGATGGTCTTATGATGATATCTGCTCCATCCAAGCAAAGCCTGCTTTGGTTTAAATGGATAATCTCTGCAGATCTTGAGGCGACACTGAATAATTGCGTTGGTTTAGTTACCGGCAAAAGTTCTGATAAATCAACGGCAATAATCATTTTTGGTAAATAGACTTTAGCTGCTTTTACAGGATTTGGATCGAGGACGCCGCCATCAACAAGCACTCTTCCGTAAAGTTTTACCGGCTCAAAAAAGAAGGGCACTGCGCAGGAAGCATGCACAGATGGGATAATGGGACCGCTTCCTAAACTAACTACAATTCCTCTTTCAAGATCAGTCGCTACGACAAGAAAAGGAATTTTCAGATCCTCAAAATTTTTAGCTTCCAAATTATTTTTTAGAAAACTTGTCAAACCGCGTCCTCTGCAAAGTCCGTAGCGGCAACCAAAAATATTTATTTCGAGAAGATCCTTTCGTTTTAACGGAACAAGAAGTTCCTTGATATGCCTGCCATCTGGGTTATCGGCATATAAAGCTCCGACTACAGCTCCTGCGCTGCAACCGACAATTAAATCAATAGGGATTTGAGCTTCCTGTAAAACTTCCAAAACTCCCACGTGGAACATCCCTCGGGATCCTCCGCCGCCAAGCACAAGGGCTACGCCGATTTCTTTCTTTTCAAAAATTACTTCCGGAATCGGGTCCGGAATCAGGTGGAACTCATAGATGGATTTGCGGCAGCCAGGAAGTGTAAGCAGCAGTATAAAAATCAGGAGGCATTTTATTTTATTCAGCATAAATCATGTAAATTTCGGTGAAGTGTTAAAAATTAAAAGATCATGTGTCAGGCTTTATTTTATTCAATTTAACTATAAAATAACAAGATAAAAACAATTGTTGAGAGTTTTAAAAGTAGCGAATCCGCACGCCATCAAATAAATTGAAGGTTGACAAAATTACCTTTTAGGGATTAAAGTTTTGCCAAAAAAACATGAGAGGTCGTATGAAAGGAATTGTATTGGCAGGCGGAAGCGGAACGAGATTGCATCCACTCACTTTAGGCGTCTCGAAACAATTATTGCCTATCTACAATAAACCCCTGATATACTATCCTTTATCTGTTTTGATGCTTGCAAATATTCAAGATATTTTGATTATCACAACACCGGAAGAACAATTTCTTTTTAAAAGACTTTTGGGCGATGGTTCTAACTTTGGCTTGCGTTTTGAATTTGCCGTCCAGGAAAAACCAAACGGACTTGCAGAAGCTTTTATTATCGGTGAAAAATTCATTGGCGACGATTCAGTTTGTTTGATTTTGGGCGATAATATTTTTTATGGTAACCATCTTGCCCCTTTGCTTGAAAATGCGCGTCAAAGAAAAACGGGAGCGACTCTTTTTGGATATGAGGTAAAAGCTCCAGAAAGCTATGGCGTTGCCGAAATGGACGCCTCCGGAAAAGTCTTATCCTTGGAAGAAAAACCAAAATATCCAAAATCGAATATTGCAGTAACAGGCCTTTACTTTTATGATAACCAAGTGATCGAAATTGCTAAAAATCTAAAGCCATCTCCTCGTGGAGAACTTGAAATCACCGATGTTAATAAAGAATATTTAAAACGTGACGAAGTTTATATTAATATCATGGGAAGAGGCTTTACATGGTTGGATGCCGGAACGTATGAGGGCCTCATGCAGGCAAGTCAATTTGTTCAAGTGATCGAAGAAAGACAAGGGCTTTATATTGCAGCTTTAGAAGAAATTGCTTACCGTCAAAATTTTATTAATAAAGACCAACTAAAAGTTCTTGGTGAAAAACTAGGAAAAAGTCCTTACGGCCAATACTTAACGCACATTATCTAGAGGGTTTTAAATGGAATCGATACGAAACGTCAAAAACATTTTGGTGACAGGTGGTGCCGGCTTTATCGGTTCTGCTTTTATAAGATTTGTGTTGGACACTTTGTTTGAATTTAAAGGGTTGATAGTCAACTACGATTTATTAACATACGCCGGTAATCTTGAAAATTTGAGCCAAGTTGCAGATGATCCGCGCTATTTATTTGTCCAGGGCGATATTTCTAATGAAGCTTTGGTAGAGCATCTTTGTTTGGAACATGAAATTGACACGATCATTCATTTTGCAGCAGAAAGCCATGTGGACAGAAGTATTTTGGGGCCTCAAAGTTTCTTAGAAACAAACATCATGGGAACTTTTCATTTGCTTGAAGTTGTACGACGTCATCCATCGATCCATTTTCATCATGTATCGACAGATGAAGTGTATGGCTGCCTTGGGGAAACAGGCTTTTTTACTGAAGAGACGCCCTATAGCCCAAACTCGCCTTATTCTGCTTCAAAAGCATCTTCTGATCATCTTGTACGTGCTTATGCAGAAACTTATAAGCTCTCGACATGTGTTTCCAATTGCAGTAATAACTACGGGCCGTATCATTTTCCAGAAAAACTTATTCCTCTTATTATCTTAAACTGTTTGAATGAAAAACAGCTTCCGGTTTATGGAAACGGAACTAACGTGCGCGATTGGCTTTATGTTGAAGACCATGCAAAAGCTCTTTGGATGCTTTTGAATTTTGGTAAAAAAGGCGAAACGTATAATATTGGCGGAGAAGCGGAACTTCGAAATATCGATGTGATCCATTGCATTATAGAAGTTTTAAATGATTTGGAAGTCACTAATAAAGAAGAACTTAAAAAACTCATTCATTTTGTAAAAGATCGTCCGGGACATGATTTTCGCTATGCCATTGATTGCTCTAAAATAAAGAGGGAGATTGGCTGGAAACCCGAAATTACATTTGATGAAGGCATTAAAAAAACAATTGAATGGTATCTTCAAAATCTTGAATGGGTCGATAATATCCAGTCCGGCGCTTACCGCTCCTGGATTGAAAAGCAGTATGGAAAAATATGAATACAAGAGAAACTCAATCTGTCGTGACAATAGAGGGAGATAAAATCCAAAAAGGGTATTTCAAAAGCTTGATTAAAAATAGGGAGTTATTTTACTTCCTTAGCTGGAGAGATATCATTGTCCGTTATAAACAAGCTTTTTTTGGAGTCGCCTGGGCTGTTGTCCGTCCTCTTTTGAACATGATTGTGTTCACGCTTCTTTTTAACCGCATCGCTCACCTGCAATCTGGAAATATTAACTATTCGCTTTTTGTTCTTGCAGGGATGCTTCCGTGGCAATTTTTTTCCGGATCCGTGATTGATACAAGCCATTCATTATTAACAAATGCAAGCTTGATTACAAAAACGTACTTTCCGCGCATGATTATCCCTTTGGCACAACTTGGAGTCCATTTTTTGGATTTTGCGATAGGATTTGTACTATTTTTAATTCTCATGCTTTTTATGGGGACTTTTAGCGGTCTTACGTTGCTTGCTTTGCCTGTTTTCATTTTACAGCTTGTGGTTTTAAGCTCAGGGGTAGCTCTTTGGTTATCTGCTATCACAGTCCAATATCGGGATGTACGATTTATTGTACCTTTTCTTGTCCAATTTGGTATTTTTATCTCTCCTGTCGGGTATTCAAGCAGCCTGATTCCTGAAAAATGGAGCTGGCTTATTATTTTGAATCCTTTGGTTGGCATTATTGATGGTTTTCGCTGGTCATTTTTTGGAGAAGCTTCCCCAAACTTTAATTATTCAGTGATTAGCTCTTTTGTTGTAACTCTTGTGATTTCTGTCACAGGCTATTTTTATTTCCGAAAAAAAGAACGCATTTTTGCAGATAGTATATAAATTATGAAAAACATCATTGAAACAGAAAATTTATCAAAAAAATATTCTATCTCTTCCAAATCAGAAAAAGGATATTCAACCCTTGTTGAGACAATGGCAAGGGGAACTTTAAATGTTTTACGCGCTCTGAAAAATCCAATTAAGAGTTTTAAAAGTAAAAAAGAATCGACCACAGATTTTTGGGCTTTAAAAAATGTAAATATCCAAATTAAAGAAGGCGACCGCATCGGGATTATTGGAAGAAACGGCGCCGGCAAATCGACCCTATTAAAAATTTTATCGAGAATAGTGGCTCCGACAAGCGGAAAAATTAAAATCCGCGGAAGAGTTGCCAGTCTTTTGGAAGTTGGAACCGGCTTTCACCCAGAACTTACAGGCCGTGAAAATATTTTTCTAAATGGCGCCATACTCGGTATGAGGGGTGTTGAAATTCAAAGAAAATTTGATGAAATCGTGGAATTTTCTGAAGTCGGCAAATTTTTAGACGTTCCTGTAAAGCGCTATTCTAGCGGAATGATTACAAGGCTTGGCTTTGCAGTTGCAGCCAATCTCGATCCGGATCTTTTAATTGTCGATGAGGTTCTAGCTGTTGGGGATGCTCTTTTTCAGCAAAAATGTTTAAAAAAAATCGGTGAAATGGGAAACCATGGCAGGACTGTCATCTTTGTCAGCCATGATGTCGGCTCGATTCTTTCCATCTGTAATAAAGGATTTTACCTTGTAAATGGAGAAGTTAAAACAGAAGGCTCGATAGAATCCTGTGTTAATTCCTACATGAGCACCTATAGCATGCAAACCTTGTCTTGGAAGGGAAATGAGGGGGATGAGCATATTAGATTTTACAGCGCTTCTTTGACATCTTCCAATCAAACAAAAGAATTTTTCTATCAGGGCGACAAAACAAAACTTGAAATTGAATATGAAGTACTAAAAGCATCGCAGGATTTGATTTTGGGCGTCGGCATCTTCAATCAGCGCAATCAGCTGATTGCAAGAACGCATACAACAGACGATGTGCAAAACCATCATCGCTATATAATGCCGGGCAAACACAAATTAACTCTCCAAATAGATTCCGGCATTTTCCATGAAGGAGATTATTTTATTAAGATAGATTGCAGTCTTCATAATCAGAAAAAAATTATTTCAGATTCAATCGTTTTAAAATACCCAATTTATGTGACAGATAAGAGCACAAGAGATGGACACTTAAACGAGCGAGACGGGATTTTCCTTGGAAAAAATTGGGATATAATTACAAATGAATAAAGACACAATTGATGTTTTAATGGCAACCTACAACGGCGAGAAGTATTTGAATGAACAAATTCAATCCATTCTTAACCAATCCCATCAAGATTTTCGCCTGATCATATGCGATGATCATTCCAAGGATGGAACAAGAAACATCTGCCAAGAATTTGCAAGTAAATATCCGGATAAAATTTTTATTATTTGTTCCGAAAAAAATTTGGGAGCCAAAGAAAATTTTTCATTTTTGATGGAGCATGCAAAAGCAAATTACATCATGTTCTCAGACCAGGATGATATCTGGATGAACGATAAAATCGCTAAAACATTTAATGAAATGAAGCGCCTTGAAATGATTCATGGAAAAAATATACCTCTTCTTGTTCATAGCGACTTAAAAGTCGTGGATAAAAATTGCGCGGTTTTAGGTGATTCCTTTTGGAAGTATTCCAATTTAAAAGCGCATCAATACCACGATACAGGTAGGTTTTTAATTCAAAATGTTGTGACCGGCTGCACTATTATGATGAATCGTAAATTAAATCTTTTGAGCTTTCCGATCCCAAAGGAATCCCTGATGCATGATTGGTGGATTGGGCTTGTTGCATCCACTTTTGGCAAAATTGGTCTTGTGGATGAATCGCTCATATACTACAGGCAACATGGGCGAAATACTCTTGGCGCACAACAATTTGGGACATTCCAATTTTATAAGAATGCTTTTAAAAAAATTCTTGGAAAAGATGAAATGTTAAAGAGGATAGCTCAAGCTGAAGTATTTCTAGAAAGATACAAAGATCAATTCAATGATGCTCAAAAAAAACTTGTAGAAGACTATATCCGACTCATTCATTTCTCTTGGGCCAAAAAAAGAACGCATGCCATAAGGCATGGGTTTTATAGAAGCGGATTCCTCCGAAATTTCTTTAACTTTTTTGTCATGTTCAAACCTTAAAGAGATCAAACTGCTAGATAAAAAAAATCATGGAATTGACCATACATATACAAAAGCTTAAAAATCAGCTTTTTCTCTTCCCTTATTTTGCGATGATCCTAGTCGGCCTCATGATGCCGTCTGATGGCAACCACGGAATCATGACTCCAAAAAGCTTATCTTTTTTAGGAAGCATCTTATTTTTTTCCCTTTATATTTTGATCAAACAGAGGGCAACAGTCTACCAATTAAAAATTCTCTTGTGTACAAGCTTGATGTGCTGTTTTTTGATGACTTGGCTTTTTTTTGGTTTGATGGATGATCCGATCTCAAGTCATTCTTCCTTTGATCAATTTAAAATGTTTATCGTTACTTTGTCTTTTGTTGTGATGACGCTATATGCTGTCAGCGAATCTTTTATTACAGAAGAAAAAATCATCCGGACAATGATTTTAGCAAACTTTGCTTATTCGTGCGTAAAGCTGCTGCTTATTTTATTGCACATTTTTCAAGTGATCGATCTTTTTAGTTTTATGGATGCAATCGACATGCGTTTTATGAGTATGGAAATGGCATCCGGATTTTCAAGGTTTCAAACCTCAGTAGACATTGTGACGCCTTTTTTTATCCTTTTTGTTTTACATTCGGACAAATTAAATCTGCAATTTACGAATCGTTTCAAGTATGCTTATTGTGTGATTTCAGCAATTTCGATTGTCTTTAGCTTTTCCAGGTTTTTAATGGCTGTCGCTTGCTGTAGCGGTGTTCTTTATTGGTTGACTCTTAGCGGAAAAAACTTTTTGAAAGGTTTAAGCATTTGCTTATTTTTGGTTTTGGGATTTATTGTAGTGATTGGTCCGGATAACTTTTTACAGATGGTTGAAAGGCGCTTTTTTAGTAATGATAACTATTATTCCGATCTGACACGAAAACAACAGATCGATGCTTTAATGGAACAGTTTTTCAAAGCTCCCTACTTTGGAGCAGGTCTTGGCGGATATGTTAAGGATTTTATCCGAGATACTGGAATTTTGCATTCGTATGAAGTACAATGGGTGGCTTTTTTGATGCAGTTTGGAGTTGTCGGCATTATCCTATTACTAATTCCAGTGCTGATGATCGCATATCAGTTTCTTTTAAAGCCCTTTTCCAAAGTCCATCTTTCTTTTTTTAGTCTTTTTATTATTTGGCTTTTGTCAGGTTTTACAAACCCATTTCTTATATCGCTTGCAAGCGGTATTGTCTATTCGATCTTTATCTTGAGCGCTAACATCTTAAATCGTGATCAGGAAGAGTTGCTCTAAAACAAGTTTTTAATACCGCAAGGGGATTTTTCGTAAGAAGTGAGAATCTGTCAAGCTTTTGGCCCCTATATTTAATTCTCAAAAGGGGTCCAAGCTTTATAAACCCATTTGAATTATTGACAAATTTATATTTTGCATTTAATTTGCAGTTTTTACCAAATTTTATTCAGGAGAGAATATGATTCCAGAAGTGATTGCAAGTCGTATAGTTGGAAATATCAATCAAACAGATCTTAAAAAAATTGAGGGTTAGATACTGCTCACAAAAATCTAGATATTTCTTGACAATTCTATAAATT
>JBEPVN010000010.1:0-37444 GCA_041691015.1 Parachlamydiaceae bacterium
GGATAAAAGGCATACCTGGCGCTTCTTCTTTTAAAGAAAATAGGTCAAGTTTTGGGCCCAATACTTTGTGGTCGCGTTTTTTAGCTTCTTCAATCTGAGTGAGGTAATCTTTGAGCTGTTTTCTATCCGGAAATGAAATACCGTCTTGCTCACTTTTTACCACAAATAGAATCGGGTATTATTTCTCCCTCAGCGCTACGATATGAAACAAGAAGTGAAATATGGATGATCTCAAGTAAAAAAGTACAAGAAATGTTATCCCATATCGAAGCTGAAAAAACTATGGTAGAAGGAGAAAGATTCGAGTTTAGTAAGCTCGGATGCGGGTATTTTGGATTTAGAGCTCATAATTGCTTTACTTGGGCACAATATCATTTAAGGCACTTAGGAATTGAATTTGAAGAAAAAAACCGTAATACAATTGCAGGTTTTGTCGCATATGCGGCGAAAGATTATACTCAAGACTTAAAATATTATGAAGACATAGAACCATCACAAAGGATTTAAAATGCTTACAAATTGCTTATACCTCTGTTCGTCTACAGTTTCTTATAAATTTAATTATAAGATTCAAAGAGAAATGTATAATTATTTGGATAAAAATACAAATAAAACTGCTTGGTTGATCACTCCAAGTATTTCCGTTCATGTTGTTTCTACATTATTAACCTTAGTGTTTCGAATTGCAGGGATTGTGGAACCAATATTAAATGGTTTATATAGATTAGCAATCGCTCCATTTACAGGAAAATTTAATAACAATGCTACTCTTGCTTTATATGAAATAGGAATACATGCACAAAAAAATATTTTACGTACATTGTGTGTGCCAATCGAGTTTTTTATCGATATGGTGGTAATTTTAATGGAGCCTAAGTTTTTTATTTTAACCATCAATGAAACTATGAAAGTAAATTCAAAACATGCAGAAGCTGGAACTATCGGTACAAAGGAACATCGAATCGATCTTATGAAAACAGACGGAGTTGTTAATGTAAAACTTTTAGATTATCAAGGCGCACTACATAAATAATTCTTATAATTTCCTTAGAATTTGGTAAATAGTTTTTGGTCGAGCAATACATTTACCTTAAAAATTTATTTTTTAAAGTATTTGCTTCATCAATTGAAATACCAATACGAATTGGAAATTCCCATTCTTCAATTTCCTTAAGAGCGGCTCGATAACAAACTTTAATAATTTCTACTTCGAATTCATTTAGTTTCAAAATTACTGGATCTAGGAATTCAGTTTCATTTACCCTATAATTTTTTAGCTTTCTTAATAAAGCGTAAATAGTCTCATAATCAAAACCTAAAGCAATTTCAAAATTAGGAATCTCAAATCCATTGCATACTTCATTTAGTATATTTGATATGGGCCATATTTCATCCCAATTTGTTTCTATTATTTTTTCCATTAATCAATATCCTTAAAAAAATGTTCGTAACCTTTTTTAGGTTGATAAACAGTTCCTCCATCATAAGCTCTTGGACTTCGAATAACAAGTGTTCCAGTTTCTTGATGCCAATAAGCTGTTCGATTACGAACAAGTTGCCTCACTGCGGAAGGATTATTTAAAACGTTTTCAATATGTTTTGCAAGTTGATTTTTAGTACGAATCCATCCACGAAATTCCCCTTGATTCAGTACATGTTTTTCGAATGCATGACCACCTGAAATTTCTTGAGCAATAAGTTTGTTTTTGAGTGAGTGTCCACTATAAGAACTTGTTGCAGGAGTAGTTTGTGCTAAAGCTGTGAGCGGAACTTTATGTTGAGGTGAGAGGAATTGTTGCGTAGATTTGTGAAGTGCAGCGGCACCCATGGTACCAATGATGCTTATTGTGTTATCAATTGTATTTGCTGTTACTGTAGATAAACCTGTTTTTTCTAACATTTGTGAGGTAATTGTATTGTTGTATCTTCCGCTGATAAAAGTATTTAAACCTGTGGCAAAATGATCCGAGCCATGTACAGCAACCGAAAGGCCAACCGGTGCTGCCAGTGCACCGGTTCCATATGCTATTAAACCGCCTGCACTCATTTCTGCAGCTCCCGCAAGCATCTGACACGCTCCTTGAAATCTAGGACTACGGAAAACATTTGAGACTTGATCAGTCATGGAATTGTAAAGAGAGGTGGCAAATAGTCCATAAGGATCGACATAGGTTAATGGGTTATTGTGAACATAGGCATAAAGATTGGGACCGTCTTTAAAGCCGGCAGGGTCGGTTGTTAAAAAAGTTCCTGTCGAGGAGTCATAGTCGCGATGAAGGAAGTGATAAAGGTGGAGGGTTTCATCATAGCGCATTGCGGAAAAAGTCCAAGGTGATTTCAAGCTTCCAAATTCGAGAAATTCACCGTGAGTATGTGGAACCTTGAAGAGAGCGAAAACGAAAATTATGGCATTCATCAGTGATGCTGTTACAGCATTCTATTAAGGAATGGAAGCACCATTCATCAATCAAGCATATGGATATTAACTTAATAAACTGGCCAAGTGATAATGTCATAAATTTTTAGGGACGTACCAATAGGGGTCGTGTACAAGAGAGATAGGTTTGATGTGTTATTAGCTTTGTGCCCAACTTCTAAACATTTGAAGTAATTCAATTAAATTAAAAGTGCTGCAATTTCCGCGAAAAGAACCATTTTCAACTCTACAGTTAAACCAGTCATTTTCTGTTCGCTTTATAGAAATATCCTCAAAATGTTTATCTTCTAATTCTGTTTCCTCAATATTAATTACAACATTCCAATTTGTATTAACTATTGTTTCAATCTTAATTCCAGACGAATGCTCCCAATCACCATCACATTGACTATCATACCAATTTACTATCCAAAACAAACTATCATCTAATTTAAAATTCTCAATTAGTGTGTGTTTTTTTTCCACCCAATCTCTGAAAGTTTGGAGTGCTTCATCAAAATTAAAGGTTCCACAATAAACTTGGAAAAATCCATTTTCAATCTTACAAAAAAACCAATCATTTTCTGTACGATCCACACGGATCTCTTGAAATTCTTTATCTTTTAAGTCTATATCCTGAATATTAATTGTTATACTCCATCCGGGATTATCTATATTTTTAATCTTAATTCCTACTTGATGCGGCAGATTATTACCATATTGATGAGCGTACCAATCAATTAACCAAAGCAAATTATTATCTAACATAGATTTCCAATATAAGGGTTTAGAATTAAAATGTATAAACGATTTCAGTTAAAAAAAACTATCTTTTTAACTTTTCCCACTCCATAGGAAAACGAACCCCGCCGGGACAATGAGGGTCATGAACATGAGGTTCAAGTATATTCCTATTTAAAACTTTATTAAAATGACCTTCTAATGTCTCAGATTTCGATACAGCATCATATCTTTTGACAAACTCCCAAGGTTTAGGATTCCGTGGATTCGTTTGAGGAATATAAGTTTCATAGTTTGTTATTTTATTTGTTACAGAATTTCTTTTAAAAACAGTATGCTCACCCTGTGCACTTATATCAGCAAAAAGATGACCACGCCCTTTTGTAGCAATCGTGCCAGTAGCTTCTTTTGCTGTAGAAGCACTCATGTTAAGGGATTTTTGAGCTATTTTTGTGACAGGTACATGACCTGCTGCTTTGACAATTGTATTCGTTTGCCTGAGAACTTTAGTAGTTGTAAACGCAGTCTTGGCAATTCTATAACCGTAATTGAGTAATTTTCCTCCGTACACGGCTACTTTTGCCTCTGTAGATCCATATAACAGACCCACTCCAAGCGAAGCTGCCGTTCCGCTATAATAACCCAGTTTTGAATTTAGGGATGTGGTATCATGTTCACCGAGGAGCAAGCTTGAAGCGCCCCATGACGTATCATCAATTGCACCTCTACTAAAGCTGTGTGAAAATTGCCTTAAAGATTCTCTCCAAAGCCCATATGGGTCAACATAGACCATGGGGTTGTTGTGAACATAGGCATAAAGATTGGGACCGTCTTTAAAGCCTGACGGATCAGAAGCTAAAAAACTTGCCGTATTGGGATCATAATCGCGATGGAGAAAATGATAAAGATGCGTTGTTTCATCATATCTTTGACCGGAAAAAAGCCAAGGGGATTTTAATTTTCCGTGATATATAAATTGTCCAAAAGCATCGTAGCGATAAATAGAAACAGGTACTAATTCACTATCTAACAAAATACAAATATCGCCTCTATGGTTTCTGATAGGGCTGAAGACTTCATCGTTTAGTTCAATTGCAAAAGGAGCGAACTGTCCATGAATGGCTCTAAATTCTTGGATTTTTCCATCAACTAATGATCCGATTTCTGTATCGAATTGATAAAGATATTGAACTGTTTCGGTATTGTTACTTTGTTGCATCCGTCTTGAAAAAGAATCGTATGTGTAGGTGATTGTATCTTCCGGTAGAGAAACTTTTATTAAACGGCCCAAAGCATCGTAGGTATATTGTATATCATTTTTTGAGATGCGGTTGCCGTTTTTGTCTACGCTGTAAAGATTTTGTGAGTCATTGAGGAGTCTGTTTAAATGGTCTGTAGTAGAGAGAGCATTATTTTTACTTTTTCGGTTATTTAAGGAGTCAAAGACATAAATATTTTCGAAAATTCCATTTTCAAGGGTGATTTGGTTTAAGTCATCGTAGGAAAAATCTGTTTTATACGTACCTAACGGATCTGACACTAGTGTCTCTGTGATATTTCCGACAGAGTTATATGTAAAAGACTGCTGAAAAACTTTTGAAGAAATGCTCGCACATCTTCCTAAAGCATCCCACTGATAGCATAAATTTACATTATTTGGTAGCTCTTGTCGTGTGGGATTATCATCTGAGTCCATCTCTTGTTTAAATTCATAGAGGAGCTTTTCATTATGATATCTACTTGCATGGGTTAAGTTCGTAGGAGAGTAGAGATATATGATTTTCTCCTGTTGAAATTGCATGCTTTTAAGACGGTCTGAATTATCGTACGTATATGAAATAAGGTTATCTGTTGCCTGTTTTTCCAGAATCAATCGATTTAAACTATCGTATGAACGCGTTGTAGATGTGTTTTGAATAAGATCTTCAGTTTTTAGGAGATTGTCATTTAAGTCATAGATGTAGCGATAATGAATCGTGCCATCAGATGAAATTAGTTCTTTAAGCCTGCAGAAGTTATCATAAGCGTGGGTTAAAATAACTCCGTCTGGTTTTATGATTTGATGAAGTTTGTGGTTGTTATAGGTATAGGTTGTTCTCTTGTCGTTCTGCTCTGTTTCAGAAGTTTTTTGACCGACATTATCATATGTCGTAACAACTGTGAAATCACCGCAATCTTCATGCTCTAAAACATTCGTATTTTTTTCAATAGTCCTAAAGCCACGTTTATCATAAGCAAAAGCTGTTTTTGATAGCGGTTGATTATTTGCATTGAATTTATGACATGCAAACATACGATTGATTTGGTCATACATCCCAATTTGCTTTCTGCCGAGAGGATCAATTGTTTCTTTTTCAAGATGGTCGCTGTAATGATAGATGATGGAAGTTTGATTACCTAAAGCATCGATGACAGCGATGGGTAAATTTTCTGAATTATAAATTGTTTTCGTCTCAGCAAAATCATTTGCATTTTTGTATGTTTTTAGAGAAACGATGTTGCCATGCATATCATAAGACATTTCAGACTTGCTAAAAACAGCTCCGGATAGGTCTTCAGTTCTTTCATCAATCAGCTGTCCGAGATAATCATGTACTTTTACATCCACATAATCGGAGTGAATGGTTTTTGAAAGAAATCCAAGATTATCGTACACATATCGGGTGAGTATTTCGCCTTGAACCATTTCGATTTTTCTGCCGGCTCCATCGTATCTATAAGATGTTGTATTCCCCAAAGCGTCTGTTTCAGAAATGAGATTTGCACCTTTAAACTGTCTTTTAATTTGTTTTAGAAACGTTCCATCAGCGGCATAAGTTTTTTCAATTTTGACATTACCTCTATAATCAACCTCATATATTGTTAAACGATTATCCCTTTCCAACTCTTGAACTAAGTGGCCTTGAAGATTATAGGCAAAGCGTTTTCTTGAACCATCAGGGTAATTAATTTCAAGAGGCTTACCAAAGAGATTATGGGTGGTTGTTGTTACGAATCCTTCCCTGTCAATGACTTTTGTGATATTGCCAAATATGTCATATTCTTTTCTTTCATAATGGGCGAGAGGATTTATGTTTGTGATCTCTCTTCCTGCTCCATCGTATTCAAAGAATGTTGTTTGGCCTAAATGATTTGTGGTGCTGATTTGTAGCTCATAGCATCATAAGCGTGAGATGTCGTTAAAACGCGCCCATTGGTATGATTTTCAATTTCTTTGATTAGGCGATTTGCTGCATCGTAAAAAAATTGAGTTTTTTTGCCGGAATCCACCTTTTGTTCATATGTTTTATTTCCATTTTCGTCATATTGATAAAGTGTCACATGATTATATGGATTGATTTCTCCGGTGAGTTGTTTTTTATCATTATATTCAAAATAGTTGCTGTAACAGTAATTACCGTTCGAATCATAGGTTCTTTCCGCTAAAAGAAGATCCCCCTGAGTATAAATTTTTTCCACCATCTTTAATAGACGTTGTTCATTTGAATTTGGGTCTACATACCATTCTTTAATACAGTGTGGATGGGTCATTCCAGGCAACTCAGGATTTAGTTGTGGTTCGATTTCTGTAATGTGTCTATAGGTCACATTCATTAAATTATTGCATTCTAACGCATTGCCATCATCGACGATTTTTTTAATCATGATTGCGTTTTTGTCATACTCATAAAACTCTCTTTCTTGAAAGTCATTGTCAGCATAGGTAAGCTTGCGGGCTAGGAGATTTGTATTTGGAACATAATCATAAGTGATTTCCTTGAGATTATTGAAATTTTCTGAAATAAGATTATTTCTTCCATCCTGGGAATAGACTTTACGAACAATACATTGTTCGTACGAGCCGCAATAGCAGATATTTCCGTTTACTTTCGCTTCTAAAATATTTCCTTGAGCATCATATGCATATTCTTTTGTGCTGATGATATTTTGATTTGAATCTTTGAAAATATGAGAAATTAATTGTCCATTGTCATTCCAGATGTATTCTTGGGTTCGATGTGGCTCTGCAAGTTTTACAAGTCTCCTATTATTAAATTCAAAACGTTTTGTGTGATTAAGAGCATCTGTTACAATGGTAGTATTTTTTTGGTAATTAAAGGTGTAAAGAGGTCTATCAATACCTTTTAATGTTAGTTTTGCAACTCTTTCTTTTTTATCATAATCAATCTTTAAAGATCTTCCGTTAGGTCTTGTAATATTATTGATACTATAGATGGATTCTTCGCAACGAGTTCTTGATAATGTATCATATTCAGTTGTTAAAATATTTTTTCCAGAAACCTTTTTAATGAGGTTGCAAATATATGTCTCATAATTTAAACGACTCTTTTTGGCTTTGATTTCTTTAGATTCCAAGAGATAATGAACATTTTCGCCGTTACTTGAAACAATTGTTCTTATATTTTTGTCATAGTAAAAATTTATCCAGTTAAGAATTAATGAATTATCCCCGTTGGTTGTCCAAATGCGCTTTGGAGCGCCGGATCTTGGAATATCAATATATTCTATATGTCGAATATTACCATTTGCCCTTTCTTCTCTAACCAATCGGTAGTGCCGTGTGTTTTCTTCGTCCATTCCGATAAAAGTGTAATGTCTTTTAGTTCCGTTCCCAAGATCAACAACAAACGCTCCAAGAGAGCCATTTATATTCATTGCAGAAATATCGGTTTCACCCCTGATGAGTCCTTCACAGCAATTTGTATAACTTGATTTTAAAAATTTAGGATCTATTCTTCCAATATAATTCTCTTTTTTTCTCACTGCTTTGAAGGGAAGAAAACTCCCTGATCTTTGTTCGACAAATGCCTTTTCTGTAATAAAATTGTAAGTTAGAAGAAGAGGCTGTGATATCCCTATGCCATACCCGAGTGGTCCCCTAAAGTGGTGACCGCTATCGTAATAACGAATAAGTTCAATTGGATCGGATCCGGAAATTTCGATGTCCTTGTCTATTTGGACGAGCTTGCCATTGTAGGCGTTGACAATACCATCAACTAGTGCCAATGTGTCGTTTTCAGATGTGAGATAGTCTGTGATAGGATCATCTGCTGCCAAGAATGAAGATAATAAAATAAAAAACAGATATAAGTATTTGCGCATTTAATTAATTCCATACGTTTCGATTAAAATAACGATAAAGTTAGTGGAAAGAGGATTCTAATTCAATTACAAATAATTTGTATTATTTAGTTTTTTATTGAGGTATAAATTTTATGAAAGGATTGGCATTACTTTAGATAATTACCCGTAATAACAAGTGTATATACACACATACTTCTATGTGGTAACATTTGTATATACGGGAGGTACTTTATGCAAGTTAAACATTTAGTTCAACACGGAAATAGTAAAGCTATTATCATAGATAAGTCGATTTTACAGGCAGCCGGGCTTGATGATGATTGTTTATTTCAAATTGTTGTAGATTCAAATTCAGGAGTTACTATTCAATCTGTTAAGCCAGTAAACAGCAAATTTGACGAGGCAAAAAAATACGTTTTTAAGGAATATGCCGAACTATTCAAAAGGTTGTCTGATCGATGATCTTTTTATGGTCATCTCGTTTCTATGTATGGGGGGTTACTGGCATTAGAGATATGGGGATTGCTAATTTCTGCGATAATGCCAAAAGGCTGCTATGAAATGGTTTGAAATCTAGAGATCATTTCATTTTTTTAGTGACTTGTTTTTCATCAGCGACTCATGTTATAAATACCATATAATAGCATAAGGCAGTCTGTTGTGAATATTGAAAAAATAAAAGAGATTATTTCTAAAGTTAAAGTTCCATTTACGGATGAAACCTTTTATCCGCGTCTTTTTAATACTGTATTAAAAGAAAAAAAAACTATAAGCATTTTGGAAGAAGAATATGGAGAAATTTCAAGACGCGCTGATGCTACAAGAATTCAAGAAAGCACTTCGTTAAGAAATGTTTTAAGAACGAGAGCTCTTGCAAATTTGTTTATTAATGAAAAAGGCGATGTTTTAACAGACGTAATAAAAGAGAACATCGAAATATCCAAAAAAAATCTTTATTCAAATGGGCCCGGCCGTGAGTATGATGCTCCAAGGCAAGAACTTATTTTAAAAGTTTTGATGAGTTTGGGTAAGGACAAGGAACTGCTCTCGCTTTTAAAATCGGTAAATGCCCCTTATCAAAATAAGATCGCAGAAGAGATCATTCGAAATACTCTTGGGCTAAAGAGCGATCAAATAATTACTGACGCGCATGCAAAAAAAGCTGCGTTTTCAGCCTTAATGTGTTATTTAAGGCAAAGCGTCGGTTCTTGTTTTGGGACAGCTCCTGCTATCACCGTCCATGATGAGCAGCCAAAGCAATTTTTAAGGGATATTGTGGAGCTTTTGGGGACTGGACGTTTAAAAAGAACTTATGGAGGCGTTGAATATTCAGTGCCTTTAAGTTTTAACTGGGGAATCGGAGATTTAAAAAAACCTCTATTTTTCTCAAATGATGAAAGTGCAGAAAAAAACGAGATCTGGTATTCACCGGGTTTGATTCAAGCACTGGAGTCCGTTTCTTATTTCCCAGAAGATTTTAAACTTAAAAACAAAATTGAACTGACAAAAGAGCTCACTTTACAAGCAATTGAAAAGTTGAAATCAGGACAGCTGCATATAGTTACAAATATTGAAGAAATTATTCGCGCCATTTTACTGATACGCTTTAAATTAACAGAAGATGACATCATTAACTATGAAGTCAAGGAAAAGCTTGCAGGTCGGGAAGGGATGATATTTGAAATTGCTCAAACAAATATTCCGATAAATAATAGCAAAGCTCAACTTGCGGATAAATTTTTAAAAGAATTTGAAATTGCAAAAACCGCTTTTAAAATCATTGTGGACAATGCTCTTCTTAAGTCGTGGGAATTTACACTTGCATCATTTGCTGAAAATAAAGCCGGGTTTACCACGTGGAACTTATATTCAAGTCTTGGGTTCAAACCTTCTGAAAAAGGAGGGATCGGTGAATCATTATTTGAAATTTTAAAAGTAAAACTTGAGGAAAGCAACCAAAAAGTTCATGATTTTCAAGATGAATATGAACAAGCCTATGGACATGTTAAATATTTAGAAACACGCCTTAGGACAGCTTCTGAAAAGGAAGGTTCGTGGCTGAAAGCTGAATATCAGGGCAAGATCCATGAGTTTCATTTTTTAGAAGAAATGCGCAATAAACTTCATGCGAAAGCAAAACGCCTTGCCAGTTTGTTCGATTTGCTAATAGACATTTACATGTATTTTTTTCCTCAATATTTTCAGGAAGTTTATGATGCCGGTATGCAAGATGTCGCTGCAAGCCAATATGATGATAGTCCGGCAGGCTTTAGATTGCTCTTTAAGCATGGAAGAGGAAACACTGCTCAATGGACCCTAATATATACCGCAGAAGAGTTTATCGATGCGCTAGTTAGTTTCTTTACGTCTACTGAATCAGAGATCAAACTCTCAAGTGAGCTAGAAGGGCTCGAGACAGAATTTTCAGAAATTGTAACTGCCATAGTATTGAAGATCAGAAGCGATGAATTTTTAGAGTCGGCTTTTGCGCGCATGGCAGAAGCTCATCATGCAAGGGTTATTAAGGATCCTTTGCATAACTTGGACAAAATTGAGAAAAAACCGTGGGCTTATGTTTCCGGAGGCAATATGGGAACATTGATCCGCAGCTATTATAAGATGGAAAATAAACCAAATGAAGTCTCAAGATGGGTTGAGAGCCCAACAGAGCTTTTGGTATTCTTAGCAGACAGCATGAAGCAGCTGCCCCAAAAAATTAAAGATGAATACATCAATCAGCCCAATAAATCGATGCTGATCCATTCTCCAACTCATGCGTTTTTGTTAAAGCCTGGATTTGAGTCATTTAAGCGCACATGGCTTACAGAGGGTTTTACCTACACTTATGTCAGGGATTTGGTCATTGCGCCGATGGAGCGTTTTATCCGGCAAATGGTGCTAAATGATGAGATGATGGAATACTTTATTAATCAGCTATTGGGGCATGTTCCTTTAAGTTATAAAAACTATATAAGAGGCACTTTAAAACCGATTTATAAGACGCTTTCTCCAATTGAGTTTAGAGCGCATTTAAAAGATCAGTTAGATCGCGATAGAAGCTTGATCTATGAGGGAAGACCTCTTTTTTCAGAAAGCGACATTGACATGAAGTTATATGCGATGCTGCCCTTTACTGAGACTCACCAATTAAAGATGAATGTCCAAAATATTTTTAAACTTTTACCGAAACCTAAAAATTTTGATGAAGGTGAGTTTAACGAAATTTTAGACGCTGTTTACGATACTGTTCAGGATATTAAAATTTTGCCTGCAACAAGGTTGCAGGATGTTTGTAAAGCAATCATTTGCTTGATTTCATTTAATACTTCATCAGAGGTTAATTATCATTTGGAAATCATTAAGGCGTGCCGTGAGCTTGGACTTGCCATTCAAGAACCTATTATTGTGGCAGATACGAACTGGGTAAAAGATTATTTTGGATTTGTTGTAAATCCGGGAACCGGAGACCTTGAATTTTGGAGGGTGAACTTGGATGGGACGATAGGTCACCCCATGCGCTCCTGGGATCAATGGTTGAACGGCTCTAGACGGGACTTAACTTGGGGAATCTATAATCATCCTTATGAGTATAGTGTTTAATTTAATTGCGAATAAAAAAATAATTCTGTTTTTGTTTTCAAAAAATGTCTTTTAGAAACATTTCAGAGCTTTAAAAAATCAGCAATAATCATTGACTTAAAAGATTATAATCTATAAAAATTTAGCATATACACTTAACTTGGCATCTTTTGTTTGTAAAAAAACAATAGAATCGCTTCAAGGCACTTACGCACGAAAAACGGAGAACTAATATGAAATTATTCAAATACCTGATGCCAATTATTGTGGCAATGGGATTTGCAACAGCGCCTTTAGCAGCGCATGGCGGTCGCGATGGAGACACCGGCGGACACGATACCGATAGAGATGAAGGCGGACAAGACCGTTCAAATTATCAGCAACAGTTAAACCAAAGAGATTGGGATGCTGTAAGAGACTATCTAAAAGCTAAAAGAGCAGAAGATGAAGAAGGCGATGATGAAGATGAAGACGATTGCGGCTTGACAATCAGCGGCGATGTGCGTACTGAATGGCGTCATATGAATGAAAAAGGAATCAACCAAAATTGCCAGTATAGATTGCTTCGTGGAGCGGATGCTGTTAAAGGTGATCCTGAGGTTCCTGTTTCAAGAAATGACTTTGATATCGAATTCAACTTAAGATTTGATTACATTTGCGATAGAACTTGGGCTGTAGCTCACTTGGATTTTGATAATTCAGCAGGTGTCGATGGCAACGATAGAAGTTGCAAATGCAACCCTGGAGCATTAAAGGGAAGCGGCAGCGACAACAGCGTTTGCTTAAAGAAGGCTTACATGGGCTACAATGTTTATGAATGCCACGATGCTAGATTTGATGTTGAACTTGGTCGTCGTAACCTTTACAACGTGTTTGATTCACGTATCCAGTTCTTAAGCCGCTTTGATGGTCTAACTTTGAAATATTCTGATAAATTAGAGTATGTTGGCGATTGGTACTGGAACGCAGCCGGGTTTGTTGTAGATGAAAGGGTTAATCACCTTGCATGGGTAACTGAAGTCGGTTTCTTGGATATCATGGATTCAAAAATTGATTTGAAATACAGTTTTATCGATTGGAGAAAAAATGGTAAAACACGCTGCTCGATAAGACATGCACGCGGTAACAACTTCCTGATTTCCCAGTGGACTGCGGCATATCATTTGGATAAGTGTATTTTTAATACGCCGGCAAAACTTTATGGTGCGGTTTTAAAAAACCATTCAGGCGTTCGCATTCATTTACCAAGCGACAAATGCGATAAGTGCGTTGGCAATAAGGTAAGATCAAGCATTAAAGGTCAACCTTGGGGATGGTACGTTGGTTTTGTAGTGGGCGAAGTTGTGCATGAGGGCGATTTTGCCTTAAGCATCCAATACGAATGGGTTGGAGCTACCGCAATGCCGGATGAAGATGCCTCTGGTATTGGTGTCGGTAATGTGTTAAACAATAGCTTCACAGAAAATGGCCGTGGAAACACAAACTACAAGGGTGTTATGATAGAATTCTTGTATGCTCTAACTGATAATCTTTCTATTGATACGATCTTGGAATGCTCAAAAGAGATCAAGAAGTCTATTGGTGGACGCCACCATTATTCAAAAATTGAAGTAGAAGCAATTTACGCGTTCT
This sequence comes from Parachlamydiaceae bacterium, assembly GCA_041691015.1. Classification (GTDB taxonomy): domain Bacteria; phylum Chlamydiota; class Chlamydiia; order Chlamydiales; family Parachlamydiaceae; genus JBBSJT01. Next base: position 13,454 of record JBEPVN010000010.1, read on the forward strand.
AGTTCATGTCCTCTTAATTAAAAGCCTCTTAAAGCCTTGCGGTTTTAAGGGGTTTTTTTTTGTTCAGAGACAGCAAGGATTAAGCAAGGACCCCTATGACATGGGGCTAATCACTTGCACGTCGCTTCCGCATACGCTTCAAGCTAAGATCAAACCGCTTTTTTAAATAGACCGAAGGTCTTAAACCCTCAAAAACGAACATGGGGTAAAGCCCTTGCAAACAAACTTAAGGCTAAAAGCCTACGCTACAAAACTTGAGCGGTAGCAGTGACAGAAATATAGATTTGTTAAGGTTCTACAAGATCGAGCTGATTTGATTCAAGCTGTGATAGAGCCGTATTATGTTCCACGTGAAACTCTAAAGGACAATCAGGGCCATTGATCTGCTCGCCAAAACTGACAGAGGCAGGAACATGTATTTTTTCCATGAGCCTTGTAAAGAAGCGGGACTCTTTAAGTTTTGTACCTTTTTCGATGATCACAGGGATCATAGGGGCTTTTGTTTCTTCTAAAACATCGCAAAAGGAATAAGAATGTTTTAATTTTTCAACTTCTTCTTTGATGTTGGGGTTTTCAACGAAAATACAAACGGAAATGCCTTTTTTTAACATATTCTTAATGACTGTCAAACATATCTGGCTGTTTTCCAGAGGTTCAATGGCCGGGATACGCACGATGCGTAGCATATGGTAAAGTCGTGTTAGCCATTTTGTATGGGTTTGTTCATGCTCCACAAAAAAGCGCATGCGCCGTCTTTGTGAGCCCAACATAAGAAGCGTATCATTCCAGGCTGTATGGTAGCATATATAGATCGCAGGAGATTCCGGGATATTATTTTGGCCGGAAAATGTGATTCTAAAATGAAGTCTTGATAAAATCATGCAAATGAATCTGGAAATGTAATCAAAAAATTGGTACGTAAGAACAATTGTGACACATAAAGTGATCGTACCTATGACATCAAAGCCTTTATGCGCTTTTAAATGTAATACTTCGGACAGTAAATAAAGAAGACCGGACGCTAAGAGAACGCCAAAAAAGCTTAAAAAATTTGTAGCTCCGACAATTTGACCCCTGAATTTGTTCGGGCTTTTAACTTGTATATAAGAATCGAGCGGGATTTCAAACATACCACCAAAAAAGCCCAGCAGACCAACCAAAGGGATTACTGCGTAGAGATGGTGAGATGCTAAATCGAGCGAATATGCGCAAACGACAACACCAGCTCCAGCTATTGGAACTAACCCAAGTTCCACCATTTTACCAGAAACTTTACCAGCGACCATGCAGCCAGTTCCAATGCCGACTGCTGTAATTAAAAAGAGATATCCTCCCTGCACGTCCGTTAATCCAAGGGATTGTACAGCAAAAGGAATCATATTAAGCTGCACAAATGCTCCCAAAAACAAGAAGAAGGCAGATCCGACACAAGCTGCAAGAAGCGATGGTTCCTGACTTGCGATTTTTAAGGAGGAGAAAATATCCGATAAAAATTTTGGGTTAAGCTGCTTGTCAGATCCAGCTGGAGGCGTATATTCGATGCATAAGCTTGTAAGGAGGCCAATTAGCGCAATAAAAGCACAAAAAAGCGAGGCTATAAAAAAGTCTCTTCCTGTTATGTCCAGAACAAAGGATGCTAAAAAAGTTCCTAAAATAATTGCTAAAAAAGTAAAGGAGGTCATCAGACCGTTTGCTTTTGAAATTTTATCAGTTGGGACAAGTTCTGGTAATATGCCATATTTGGAAGGGCCAAAAAAAGCGCTTTGAGCTGCGAGCAAAAATAAAACGATATAGGCACCCATTTTATTTTCGTAGGCAAAAGCAAAAACTGCACCTATCATGATGACTAATTCAAAAACTTTTGTTAGAATGATAATGTTGCGTTTGCTATAACGATCCGCAAGAGTGCCAGATGGCGCTGAAAATAGAAGAAAAGGAAGCACAAAGATTGCGCCCGTCATGGCTAAAATGGTATGACTGTTTTCAATTCCTTCAAGAGTAATTAAAAAATAAACGATGAGAAGTTTGTAAATATTATCATTTAACGCACCTAAGAACTGCGTAATATTTAAATATGTAAAAGAAGACCATTTTCGAATAATATTTATAATCATGTAATTTAACCTCGTAAAAGATATATTATAGTATGGTTATTATAACTTTTCAGCACAACCTTTTTTTTAGAAGGTTCATACACTGTCATCCTGGGAGAGGGAACATCTAAGTGGAAATTTTTTTTAGCAATCGTATCGAAAAGCTCTATCAGCAGATGAAAAGCTCTCTTTTTTTAAAAGATTGTAAAAATCCTTTTATAAAAAGATTGGTGATTGTGCCAAGCCCTGCAATTAAGTCGTGGCTTATGCTTGAGATGGCAAAAGATGAAGATTTACAGCTAAGTTTTGGAGTTGAGATTGCCCATGTCGATGAGGGCATTGAAAAATTAATTTCAAAAAGAAAGCTCCCCTCAGAGTTAGAGCTTGCCTTAATGATTGAAGTGGAAATAAAAAAAATCATTGAAGCTAGGGATGAAAAATGGAACGATTTATTCCATTACCTTAAAATTAAAGGAAACAGCCCCTTTTCAAAGAAAACAGAAAGACGTCTTTTTACACTATCAGAAAAATTAGCCGGTTTATTTATCCGTTATGGGACATTTGGCGGTGAAATGGTGGCAGATTTTGAAAAAAGCGTAAAAATAGAAGGTTTTCAAATCGAGCTTTGGAAAACAATTTTTTTAAAACATAAATGGCCTTATTTGATTCAGGAATTTAAAAATAGTTCTTTAAATGAATCGGTGAAAAATAGCGAAAATTTTCAAGTCCATTTATTCTCAATCAGTTTTTTATCAAAAGTTCACTTCGATTGCTTGTTTAAGATATCTCTTCAAACTCCTATGAACGCCTACTTTCTTTCACCCTGCCAAGCTTTTTGGAGCGACATCAAGTCTGATAAGGAGCATTACTACTTAAAAAGATTTTTAAAAAACGAGAAGGCTTTTGCTTCTCTTGAATTAGATGAATACTTAAGGGACCAAAACCCGCTGCTTGCCAATTTTGGTAAAATCGGCCGCGAAATGGCAAAATTGATCGAACTTAGCGATGCGTTAAGCGATTCATCCTATGTGATATCACAAGGCGTTTTGGATCTTCCTCAATATGACGAATTTATTTATGACGATTTTGAATTTGAAGATGGGGAATTTAGCTTGTTAAAAGCAATTCAGGCGGACTTAAGTCTTCTTAGAAATCCAATTCTCGATGAAAGAATAGTTTTTGATCAAGACGATTCCTCGATTGAAGTAAGTATTGCAAGCTCAGCTTTTAGGGAAGTTCAAATTTTATATGATAATTTGCTTCATAAGTTTGATCAGGACCCCTCCCTTGATTTAAACGATGTGATTGTCATGGCCCCAAACATTATGGATTATGAGCCCTTTATTAAAATTGTTTTTGGATCAAAAGATAGCCTGCTCGATTTTCATATTATGGATTTGAACATGCCGTGTGAAAATTTGGCGGTTCAGGAATTTTTACATTTAATTTCGCTAAGCACGAGCCGCTTTGATATCGATTCCTTAATGGATCTATTGACAGGGGCTTATTTTCAAAAAGCGCAAAATTTGACCTTTGATGATTTAGAGAAGATTCAGGGCTGGTTTCGTTCAGCAAATTTAAAATGGGGCTATGATTCAAATGAACGAAACGAATTGCTAGAATTTGAGCATTGCAATGAAAAAATCATTGAAGATAGTGAACATGGGACTCTGAGCTATTGCCTCGATCGTCTTCTTTCATCCCTTGTCGTTTCTGCCCATGAGGATGACCTCATAAATTCCCGCTTTGAAAGAATGCCGGTTTTGGAAATACAGCCGACAGATGCAGACCTTTTGGGACGTGTAAGCGCACTCATTTCTTCTTTAAAGCAGGATCTCGTTGTTCTTGTACAAGGCAAAATGACGTTGCAGGATTGGGCGGATTATTTGGAGTGCCTTGTCAAAGCTTATTTTAATATCGATGAGACAGCTTATGATATAAAAAATGAAGAGCTTTTACTGCTTGATCAATTCGATGCTTTTAGAAAGGCATCAGACAAATTTAAAACAGATATTTTTTCGTTTTATACCGTTAAAGAACATCTGATGCGTATTTTTACTAAAGAAACTTTGGATTTTAGAGAAGCTCATTTAAATTCGGTTAAATTTTGCTCCATGCTTCCTATGCGGGCAGTCCCTGCAAAATTGATTGCCCTGATCGGCATGAATGAAGATTCATTTCCAAGAACAGATTCTAAAAACTCCCTCGACTTAAGCTTAAAATATGAAACAGATTATCGTCCTTCAAAAACAGACTACGATAGGTATTTATTTTTAGAAGCACTTCTTTCTGCAAGAAAATATTTTATGATGAGCTATGTCGGTAATTTTCAAAATCATTCAAAATTCCCTGTCGGATCTCTTGTCATCCAAGAGCTATTGAATTATATGGATGAGGGATATTTGCTTGGGAAAGCCAAATTTTCAGATGTCGCGGTTAAAATACATCCTTTTAATGCCTTTGATAGAAAGTATTTCGAAAAAAATACAGGGTTCAAAAGCTACTGTACGATAAGTTACAGCCTTGCAGTAAAAAATTATGAAAGAAGAAAAGACAAGCATCAGTTTTTTCCTGATTTTAAAATGCTTGTAAGCAAATCAGACGAAAAAAATGAAATTCCAGAACTTATATTGGAGTTAAAAGAACTCTCCAATTTGGCGAAAAATCCCTTAAAAACCTATTTTAATAAGACGCTTGGTATTTATTTAAAAAACTTTGATTTGGACTTTAAGTCAGATGAGGATTTTACACTCTCTCATTTGGATTTGTCGAAAATAAAAAAAGCTTCTCTAAAAACAGCTGTGAAAGATCTTTTGGAGTTGGTTGAAAAAAATGGCACATTGCCTTCTGGCCTTTTTAAAGATTTGGCAGTTCAAAAAATCCAAACAGAAATTTCCCTTTTGGAAAATCATTTGGCAAAGCATTCTATCAAAACAGAAGATGTTTTCAATGTGGATTTTTTTGAGGGATGTTTAGAGTTAGAGAGAAGCGAAAATGGGAGCTTATTTCTTCCGCCCTTATGTTTTAATTATAAAAATAAGTTTAGGGTCAAGATCGTTGGGAATTTACCTCATGTGTGTAAGCAAGGACTTATTCTTCACGTTAAAGATGATAAAGTCGATGTTATCAAAGCGTGGCCTGAGTTTATAGTTTTTTCATGCTTGATGGAGACTCATAAAGTGGCGGAAAAAAATTTGATTTTTGCAAAATGCGGAAAATTAAAAGAAGCTTTCTTTGACAATCCGTTTGAGCATTTGGAAAATTATTTGGATTATTATTTTGAAGCTTTAGAAAATGCGTCTCCCCTTATTCCTGAATGGGTTTTTGATTTTGTTCACAGCGATAAGGAGCAATTAGCTAAAAAAATGAACACAAGCTTAAGCAATGATTTCAATCCCTTATACAATGATTATTTGCATTGGATAAGGCAAAATGAAGAGCTTCCCTACTGCGCAAGTTTTGATGAGTGCTGGAAAGCTAAAAGCCAAAATCTCTATTTAGAGCTCTATGAAAAGTGGTATCCTTAAATGAAAAGTTTTAATGTATTGGATAAAAATTTAAATATTCATGAGAGCTATCTTTTAGAGGCGTCTGCCGGAACCGGAAAAACTTTTTCGATTGAAAATATTGTGACAAGGCTTCTTATTGAAGGAGATAATCCTTGTGGTTTAGATCAGATCCTTGTCGTTACTTTCACAAAAGCTGCAACCAAGGACTTAAAAAACCGCATCCGGCAAAACATTGAAACAACCCTCAAAATTTTAGAGTCCGGACAAACAGAAACAACCCCTGAATATTTGGAGGGCATTTTTGAAAAAGATGAGGATTTTCAATATAGAGTAAAAGACAGATTAAAGACGGCCCTTTTTACATTTGATCAGGCCCAAATTTTTACCATACATTCCTTCTGTTTCAAAATGCTTGACCAGCAGTTTTTAGAAAGCGATATTTGCTTAAATGTAATGAACGACGAGGCAACGCTTACTAATACTGAAGTCATAAAAATTATCCGCAATTTCTTTAGAACGGGTCTTAAGCCAAATCTCTTTAGCAAAAACCAACTCAATATTCTTTTAAAAAGACATAAGTCTAAAATTGAAAATTTGGAAAAAGCTTTGTTGAAGTGGACGACAGCAGGTTTCAATATTGCAAATACCGCATCGTTTGATGAGCTCCATGCGCGCTTTAAAGAAAATATAAAAAATTTAAAATTTGAAAAAGATAAAATCATCGCTGATTTTGATCTTCAATCTTCAAATTATAAAAAGTTCAACCATGTAAGAGGTATCGAAGCTTTGAGCTTTTTTGCTTCTCTTTTTGAAAAAGAAGAAGTGACTAAAGAAGATTTTGATACTTTGATAGAAGATGGAATCTATTTTTTAGATGCCTTGGATGAGGCTCTTATAAAAGTGAAGATAAAGACCCTATCTGATAACGAACTCTTTTATCCGGATTTTAAATCCCTATTAAAAGAAAAAATCCAACCTATTATCGTTGAAGCTGGAAGTTATGAAATGATTTTTTCTCGTATGGCAAGTCTTGCATCAGAAATGATTCAAACATATATTTCAGAAGAAGAAAAATTCAGGTTTGACGATCTTTTAAAACTCATGAGAAAGGCTTTAAAAAATAAGCTATTTCTAAAAGGAATCCAAGGAAAATATAAAGCCGGCATCATCGATGAGTTTCAAGATACAGATCCTTTGCAGTGGGATATTTTTAGAGAAATTTTTTATGGACATTGTCCCATTTATCTTGTCGGCGATCCAAAACAATCCATCTATGCCTTTCGGCAGGCAGACATTTATACCTATCTCAACGCATGTTTTTTGATTCCTCCGGAAAATAGGTTGTCTTTGGATACTAATTACAGATCCCATCCTCCTTTAGTAAATGCCTTAAATGCTTTATTTGAAAAAGCTGATCAATTTATAGAACTTCCCAAATTAAAAACAGCTTTGGAATATCAGCCGGTAAAATTTTCTTCAAGAAACAAAGAAATACTCTTTGATGATGCCTTTGGAAGCCTGCATTTTTTTGTGGCGGATGATGAAGAGAAAAAACTTAAACCGGAAGAATTTGAGAGCAAATTTTATTTTCCATTTATAGCAGAGCAGATTCATCATCTAAAAAAATCAAATTTCAATCCCTCTCAAATGGCTATTTTGGTTAAGGATCATTTTCAAGCAAAACGTGTCTCTGATTACTTAAAAGAGCAAAAAATAGATGTCTCTTTGCAAAGGCAAAAAAGTCTTTCGGAATCAACGATCTATTTAAGCGTCATGGAACTTATTTCAGCTGTTTTGCATCCAAAAGATGAGAGTAACTTAAAAATAGCCCTTGGAGGTTTATTTTTTGGTTTTTCTCATCTGGACATCTTGGGTGTAAACGACCCTTTAAAAAAAGAAGAGATTTATTTTCAGTTCCTAACATTCAAAAAAGTACTTTACACTAACGGTTTTTTAAGTTTTTTTGAGATTTTTTTAAAAAGCTCCTGGAACGGCTTAAGCGTTGCAGAAAGAATCATGTCCTATGAAAACGGCATGGAGCAGTATCTGGATCTTATCCAGATTGGAGAACTTTTAATTTCTCATCAAAGTAAGACAAACTGTACCCCGGAAGCGCTTTTGCGATTTTTAAGAACTTTTGAGATTTTAAATTTTGATTCAGATGAAAGAATGAAAAAATTAAAAGATCCTTGTAATGATTCTGTCCAAGTGTTGACAATTCATTCGAGCAAAGGCTTGGAGTTTGATATTGTTTTTGCACTTGGATTAATAAGTAAAACCCCGGCCCCGGATACCTTTATACCGGTTAAGGAAATGGATCTGATGACGCTTGTTCCAATTCAAGATACCGCGTCTGAAAGCTATCTTAAATTTATCGAGGAGCTGAACGCAGAAAAAATGCGGCAGCTGTATGTTGCTTTAACAAGAGCGAAATACCGTCTTTATGTTCCTGTTTGTTTTTCTGCCAAAAAAGTGCAAGAATTTAATGCAAAATCCTCTTGCATGGAGCTATTCTTAAATAAATTTGGGTTGGAAAATTTAAAATCTGACAGTTTTATTCATTTCTTAAATAGCTTTGAAAAGGATATCAAAATCACATATTCAAAGCTAAATGATGCTTCTTTTAGTTTTAATGATATGGAAAATGAAGAAGAGATCATCTTAATTAAGCCACAAGGCTTAAATTTAATTTTTAAGCCGACATTCATGCATTCATTTACAGGCCTTGCAAGACAAGGCCACCTTGAAAAAAATAAAGGGTTGTTCCCAAGGGATTTTGGAAACAAACAAAAAACAGTTCATACATTGCCGACAGGTGCAAAAACAGGAATCTTACTGCATGCGATCTTGGAATCCATCCCTTTTGAAAAATATTCTTTGATTGATCAAGCAGATGAGCTGAATGGTTTTCTGGAGCCTTATCTTGCGGGAACCAAATTTCATGAATGGAAAAACGTGATCGCTCAAATAATTTTTAATCTCTTCAAATGTTCTTTAAAATCGATCAAATTCAGTGAAATCGACCCTGCAAAAATATATCGAGAAAAGGAATTTATCTATCCAGACAACAATAGAGGCGGATTTATGAAAGGCATTATCGATTTTATGTTCATGCATGAGAATAAATATTATTTTATAGATTGGAAAAGTAATTGGCTCGGCAATACGGATGAAGCCTATGATGAAAGTGCTTTAAAAAATGCGATGAAAGAAAATGATTATTTTTTTCAGGCAGAAATTTATAAACAAGCTATTTATAAATTCTTAAAAATTGTCGATTCCAGAGATTTTGAGGATTGTTTTGGCGGTATTTTTTATGTATTTTTGAGAGGGCTTGAATCTAAAAAACCAAATTTAGGAATTCTACATTTCAATTAAGGAAAAATATGAATCCAAGTCCTATTGTACAAAATACAGCGCTATACACACCTCAATTATCTTTTGAAACGCTTAATAATCCCGTTTTAAAAGACATTATAAGCGGACATATTCTTTGCCGTCTTGTTGGGGATGAAACGATTACTTTTATGAGTGTTTCCAAGGCCTGGAACTCAGCCATGCTTGAATTTCAAAAAACAAGACTTCGTTCATTGCATAGCCTTATCACATTTGTTGCAACATCTTTAAAGGAGAAAATGCCTGGAGAAACTAACCTTTTGAGTGGCATCCAGATTGAATTAGATCGGATCGTTAATCCACCAGAAATAGAGGAAGAAACAACTTGCATTGATACTTTACAAAAAAAAGAGCTTGAAACTTGCATTGATACACTCCCTAAAATAGAGCTTGAATTCATTAGCATCATGGAAAGAGTATCCTTGTTTATTTTGGAGTTTTCGGAAGAGGAAATAAAAGCTTTTCAATATGATTTAGAAAAAAAATTAAATCCATTTGTAAAGACTCTTTTTGAGTTTATTAACATTTATAGGATTAAAAAACTGCAAGCTGATACATGTAAGCCTGAATATATGGGTGGTATTTTACGTATTCAAAAAAAAGATCCTCCCTTTTATCAATTATTTGAATATTTAGAAGATTCGAACGTTATAGGTTATTATAAATGGAGAATTTTAGAAAAATATAAAATTTATATTGATCAAGAAAGTCCTTATACAACTATGTTGCGGGGCTATTTTATTAATGTTATATTACAACTTGCAAATGAAAGTTATTATAATTACTCATTAAGGCTACTATATTTGTTTAAAGAAATACAAGTAGATAATGGATATATATCAAAAAAATATAATGAGATCTATACCGATATAGAAAGTCATATCATAGGTTGTTTGCTTAAAAGTAGGCAGGAAGAGCGTGCTTTTGAGTTAATTAAGAATATGTCTGAACCTTATAAAACTGTAACATTTTTATATCATGTACCATTTGAAATGAAAAAATGGCTTGGATTTTTTGGAAACAGCTGTTCCATGGCAAGTTCTATACTAGATCTACAACCTGTTTTTTTCTTTAAAAATCCAGAAATTGCCTATAAAATAGCTGAAATTTTAGATGAGGAAAACCTACAAATGTTAGCTTTTGAGGTAAGGGCAAAAGCCAAGGTAGCCCCCAGTGACCAGCCATTCTACATTAATTCAAAAGACTATTCTTATAATAAAATTCATTTTAAATACCTTCCTAAACGGCTTTTCGAGATGGACAGGATGACCGCGATTTATGTGGAATGTTGAAAAGATTGAACGTGCATGATTCGAATTGCTAAAAAAACTATCAATCCCTTTCTTCTTCAACAAATTAAATTGAGATCATACACTTGAATTTCTTTAGATTGAATTAAACAAAGACTCCTCTATAATAAAATCTACTTTGAAATTCTTGTAAGGAAAAATATGGACCCATACCTTATTGTACAAAATACAGCGCTATACACACCTCAATTATTTTTTGAAACGCTTAATAATCCCGTTTTAAAAGACATTATAGGCGGACATATTCTTTGCCGTCTTGTTGGGGATGAAACGATTGAACACTTTAGAGTATTTATATGACTGGAATGGCTCAAAAATTATTTAAAGATAAGACAGGTCGGGAAGCTTTGTATGGAAAAAACGCATGTAAAGTCGCTTTACAAAAATGGAACTTCTTAAATCATCTCATTCAAAATTATGGGATCAATCCAGTAGATGTCAAGATAGCTGAAACGCTTTTAAAAAATTATTCCTTAAAATCTGAAAGCGCAGCTGCATTTATCGCGCATTTATCAAAATCGGCAAAAAACGGACATCTTTTGGTCAAACTTGAAGAGGGTAAAATTTTGCCTTCTGTTAAAAGTTTATGGTTAAAGGAAGCAGAAATTACAGATGGTGATTTGGAGGCTTTGGAAAAACTTGTTTTAAATGGTTTTGAAGAAATATCAAGTGATGTTCTTTATGCCGGCCTTTTTGCAAAAACAGATGAAAAATTTTCTACGAGCTATCTTTGCAAAATTGAAAATACGATCTATTTTCAACGCTACTTTAATTTTGAAACAAGCGTTCTTGAAAATTTAATGCATCTTGACAAAAGCACGCCTTCCGTAAAACTCAATATTTCGCAAATAGATTTGAAGCTACAGAGTTTAATACAGGATAAAACGCTTTTAAAAGAGCAGGCTGAAGCTATTTTGATGGCTGCAAACAAAAGTGTGACTTTTATTTCAGGGGGCCCTGGAACCGGAAAAACTTATACAGCCGGCTTTATCATTCAAGTGATCTTAGAATCGCTTTCGGAGGTTGAAAAAGCAAATTTTAAAATAGCGATTGCCGCACCTACCGGTAAAGCTGCTTCCAACTTACAAAACAGTCTAAAAAATTTAACAGGTGTGCAAGCAAAAACATTGCATACACTACTTGGCTTACGGGAAACTGGACAATCTAAAAATCAATCTTTTAAAACATTAAATGCTGATTTTGTTCTGGTCGATGAAAGCTCCATGATCGATGTTGCGATGATGAGTCGTTTGCTCCAAGCTGTAAAGAAAGGAGCAAGAATTGTTTTTTTGGGCGATCCGCATCAGCTTCCATCTGTTGATGCAGGCTCGATGTTTTTGAACCTGATTCAGGCTATACCTCAAAATTGCGTAGAGCTGAAGGTCTGTTTAAGAGCTGAATTGGAAGAAATTGTTGAATTTGCAAAAGCGATAAATGAGGGAATGAGCGAAACTGTTTTTAAAATGCTTTTATCTAATAGCGCTGTCACAAGGCTGTCAAATAGTGAAATGAGGCAGGAATTAATTTTTGAAGAGGGATTTCGTCATTTTCCCCTGCTATTAAAAAAAACATTAACGCCAGATGAAATTTTAAACTCTTTTAATCGCTTTAGAATTTTATCGCCTCTTAGAAAAGGCGCATTTGGCGTCGATGCTTTAAATCATTATTTTTTTGATCATCTGGTAGGCAAGAATCTTAAAAACCATTCTCTTATGATTCCTATAATGCTTTGTAGAAATGATGCAAAGCTTGGCTTATTTAATGGGGAAGTGGGTGTTTTAATTTTGCATGCAAATAATAGTGAAAAAGATGCTTTCCAATTAAATCTTGGTGATTATGCCTTATTTCCATGTAAGACAAACGGCTTTCGGCAAATACCGGCTTTGATTTTGCCTCAATATGAATATGCTTATGTTTTGAGCGTCCATAAATCACAAGGAAGCGAGTTTGACAAGGTATTAGTCTTGCTTCCAGATGGTGCTGAATGTTTCGGAAGAGAAGTCTTATATACAGCCGTCACTCGCGCTAAAAAAAGCCTTCAGATCTATGGAAGCGACGATGTGATACAAGCGACAATAAAAAATAAAACGGTACGCCTATCTGGCCTTTTAAGTAGGATAAAAGCATAATGCAGAAGAAAACAGCTGTCTTGTTGGTTAATTTAGGAACACCTGATTCTCCAAAACCAAAAGATGTCTATAAATATTTGATCGAATTTTTAACAGATGGAAGGGTGATCGATAAGCCTTGGATTTTTAGGCAGCTACTTGTCAGGGGTCTTATTGTACCAACACGCTATAAGCAATCTGCAAAATCCTATAAGGAGATCTGGTCAGACGATGGCTCTCCTTTAATGCACTACAGTAAAAAAACAAAAACACTTTTGCAGGAATCGTTAGGGAATGATTATATTGTAGAACTTGCCATGCGCTACCAGAATCCAAGCATAGATGAAGCGCTTACAAGAATTCAATTATTAAAGCCTGAGCATTTGATTGTAGTTCCGCTATTTCCACAGTATGCGTCTGCAACAACAGGGTCAGTTCATCAAAAAGTTTTGGAGATCATATCCAAATATGAAGTGGTCCCAAAGCTTACTTTAGTCAATAACTTTGCAACCAACATCAAGTATATCGAGGCAGTCTCAGATATTGCTAAAACATATGATTTAGATAAGTATGATCATTTTTTGTTCAGCTTTCATGGCTTGCCAAAACGACATCTTGTTAAAGCGAACGCAACTTGTCTCTCATATGGTGAATGCTGTAAAAGACCATGTGAAAAAATCGAAGGTTGTTATGCTTCCATGTGCCATTCAACGGCTCATTTGATTGCGAATAAATTAAAAATGGATGCTTCTAAATTCTCAATTTCATACCAGTCAAGGCTTGGGAGAGATCCGTGGATTGAGCCATTTACAATTGATCGCATCAGAGAATTAAATGCAAAAGGCAATAAAAAAATTCTTGTATTTTGTCCATCCTTTGTTGCCGACTGTTTGGAGACAATTTATGAGATCGGCATCGAGTATGCGGATGAATTTAAAAAGGATGGAGGCGAGGTTTTGGATTATGTCACAAGCCTGAATGATCATCCGAAGTGGATTGAGGCTTTGCACGACATCGTTAAAAAGGGGTAATGCAGGCCCCAAGCCCAAGCCTGACCCCTTAATTGATCCTTAATTTGGATGCGGAATTTGTTATTTAGGAGGAAGCAAAGAATCGCAAAGGCTAGAAAGCTTATACCGTTTTAATTATGGATTGGATTCGAAGGCATTTTGCCAGCGCTCTAGATCGGATTGGTACTTCTCTTCTTGTTTTTTTTCTTTGGGGAATTCATGCTTCTTGATTTTAGGAACTTTTTTCTGCGGCTTTTCAGGCTTTGCCATTTTGTTAAAGTTGTCTTCAAACTGCTTTAAATAAAATTCAAAACATTGTTCGGGCTGTAATTCATGGTTTTTTGGTAAAGCGGTTTTTGGCTTTAACGTGCTTCTTAGGGGCATTAACGGAGTAATTAGAGCATTTGTTTCATTTTTCTCAGGAACTGCTTTCAAGCTTTCGATTTTGTTTTTGTAGCGCTTATTTAACTGAGTCACAAACTCTTCAACGGTTTCTGTTTTCCCCAATAATTGGCGGATCTGCACGCTAAGTCTTTTGTCTGATGTTACAACAATTGCATGTTCTGGAATCTTAGATCTCTTGATTAGATTTATGATCCAATCATCTGCCGTGATCCCTTTTGAAGTAAATTGAATTTCGAGATGGTTATAGTGGGATTTTGTGCTTTCTGTGATGTTATAGTTGGAGTCAAAAACAATCGAGACATCGATTCCGATGACTTGAATTTTTCGGTTCAAGCTTTCGATGATGTGCTGTCTTTGAGATGCTAAATCCTCACCTTTGGTTAAAATGCGAAAAAGCAAATTGTAACCATCGATGATGTAATGCATGCTATGTTATGGTTTCTAAAGTTGGGATAAGTTTGCTAAAAGCTTTGCTTCTGTGAGAGATGCGGTTTTTTACAGATTCTTCAAGTTCTGCGAAAGTATCGCCATAACCTGTCTTTTGAAAGAGAGAATCATAGCCAAAACCGTTTCTTCCTTTTTCTTCTGTAGTGATCATTCCCTCACATGTTCCAGAAACTACTTTTTGAAGGCCTTCCGGGTTTGCAAGAGCCAAGCAGCATTCAAAATAACAGTGACGCTTTTCATGATCAAAATCTTTCATTTTTAAAAGAAGCTTCTGTCTGTTTTCAGAGTCTGTTGCATCCTCACCTGCATAGCGTCTTGAATAAATACCAGGCTCGCTATTGAGATTGGGTACAACAAGGCCGGAGTCATCAGCAAGAACCCATTTATTTAGAACAACGCTTGCGTCCAAAGCTTTTTGAACGGCATTTTCTTTGAAAGAAGTTCCGGTTTCTTCCGGAAGGGAATAATGAGGAAAGTCTAAAAGAGATAGAACGTCGATATGTTTAAATGGTTTAAACATATCGCGAAATTCTCTAATTTTATGCACGCTGTGACTTGCTATAACAATTTCCATCATTTATCCAAAAAACTCTTAATATTTTCGACTGTATACTCTTCATCTTTAAATTGGAAAGAATCTTTTACTTTAGCACCGATCATACTTTGAGCAAATTTGGATTGGAAAGACAAGACATTATTATCCAAATCCACGTCCCAAGGACCCAAAATTGTATAGGTGATCAATTGACCTTTTGGATCTTTCACATCTATGATGCTGCCAACGCTTACTTCGTTTGGATAAATGTCTTCTGAGGTAATAATGCGAGCTTTATTTAGAAGCTCTGACAAGGTTTTCATTTCCCCTTGCAAGCGAGCTCTTTTTTCGCACGCGAATTTATATTCGGAGTTTTCGCGCAAGTCGCCAAGGGCCCTTGCAGCTTCAACTTCTTTTGCATTCTCGAGCATTTCTTTTGTGGCAATCTGCTTTAAACGCTCTTGTGTTTTCATGTAGCCGGATTCAGTTGTCCAAATGGTATGACCGTCTGTATGTTTTAATGCTTTCAGATGTGTTTTATGGGATAGCGATGGGTGAACGACTTCTGCAAGAGATCTTAAAATTTTTAAGTCATGATCTGTCAAGGATTGACACTTGGACGCTAAAAGCAGGAATTCTTTTACGAATTCAATATCTGTTCCCTCAAGAATAGTTCTTACGTTTTCATAGCGCTTGTTAGATAAAATGGTGTAGATTTTTTTGGATAATTCGCGGTATTCCGGCTTATTTTCTATATTGCTATAAAGAATTAATAATGCTTCAAAAAACTTGAGTTGTCCTTCCTTATCTGCAAATGGAACGCCAGATTCAGAGCCAAGTAATTTTTGAAAAAACCAAACAAGAAATTCCGGATGCATTGTGGGATTTTCGCTTAATGCTTGGAGCTTTAAGCTTAAAGGTTCTTTACTATCACCCTGGTTTAATTCAGTTAGAAGATAATCGCGAAGCGCGCTTTGTTGGATGCTAAAGAGCATGGAAAGAAAAATTTCAGCCCAATCTTTTCTAAGTTCCCTTATTTGAACAAGCGCCCGTTTTTTTAGTGCCAATATTTGAATATCGCTTATGATTTGTTCAATTTCTGGAAGATTTAAAGTTCTAATTTCATCAGATGATTTGAGTTCCTGACGTTCCTGATTAAACATTGTTTCTAATAGAATTAAAATTTGTAATTTTAGAGTTTTTGTAAGTTCATCATGTTCAAGCAGATGGGCAAGTTTGTTTTGAAGGGTCTTTGTAATATTTTCATGTTTGCGCGCATTTGGCAGATCTCTCATGAAATTATAAGTCGTTAATAAAATTTCTTCCGGATCTTTTTTATTAGATATTGCTTTGTCGAGTCTCTCTTGTTGCGAAATTTCAATTTTTCTAAGCTTGAAGGGGTATTTTAGGTTATCTGGTGTTTCAATCAGGGGGTCTTTTTTAAGCTTCGCACGAGCCCCCTGCCACCATTTAGTCCAATCATTTTCGGGAATCACAAGTTCGCAAAGTTCATCTTTGATTTCACTTGCATTTTTGGGTCCTAAATCGCGTAAAAGCAATTTGATGACTTCTACTGGATTTTCTCTTGCCTGTTTTTCAAGCTCATCTGCATCTGCAAAACGTTTGACATAGAAATTATCGTTTAATAAGGGGGTCAAAGTTTTAAAGGCGTTGACATAATTAATGGATTTACGCCCGCTAACATTTTCAAATTCGATGATCGCTTGCTCTAAAAGAGCTGAAATCTCCATGATTTCACCAGTTCCCCAGCCGCCTACATGATAGACAAAATTTCCAACTTCCATATGGGCTAAAAGTTCATGATTTGTAAGCGCTCCCTGAAAGTTTTCTCTACCGCGAAGTCCAGTCAATCTGATTCTTTCGTTGAATATGGCATTATTTTCATGGCGTTCTTTGAGGTAATTTAAGCTTAAGTCAGCAAGAAGGGGGGTATTTGTTGTTTGGAGATCTATGAGTAACTTTAAAACGTCGTAACGAGATTTTTGGTTTTCTATCGTATCTAAAAGAGGAATTACTGTTTCTACGATTTTTCCAAAAGGCTTTGCCATATCAGAATTTTTTATCATTTGCAAAAGTTGTAGAAGTTCTTCAACATCTACGACATCATTCGTGCAATATTCCTCCCAAAGCTGAAAAAATTTAGGAAATTCGCGGCTATTGATACGTATTTTAAATTCTTCCAAATAACTCATTTAACATTCCTTCAAGTTTAATTCTGACATCTAAATCTAGAAAGAAGTATATCTCTAATGAAACTTTAATTTCAATTGGATTCCAAAAATTTAGTTAGATATGTTAAAATAAATTATAAAGATAATACTTTTTAAGGATGACAATGGAGCCACGCCCTCCCCATAATATTTTTGATGAAGCAGGAAAATCAAAGCTGAAGCCTAAGCTGTTGCCAAAAAAAGAAATAATTCCGCCAAAAGTTGAAATGCCCAAAGGTCCCCATATTCCAATTACTGATACTGAAATTCAAGGCATGTTTGATCGCATGAATGAAATGCGAAATGATTTGGACAAAAGAACGGATGATTTAAAGGAAGCTATTGCTTTGTCACAAAAAGATGTCATTAAATTTTTTAGTGAATCTAAAAATTTTACTCCTGAACAATGGAATATCATACAGGAAAATCGAACGGATCTTGAAAAAAGAACATGGGCTGTTGTCGGTAAAGATCCGAATAAAGTTAGAGAAAAGCATTTGGAAGACAAAGATGCTAAGTTAAGAAAAGGTAAAACCTTGGGTTCTCGAAAAAATTGGATTCCGATCAGATAATTATCCATTGGACTTAATTATCTAAAGACTGCTAAATTACTGCTAAATTAGCTTTAGGATTTAACAATAATGGACCATTCAAATTTGAAGGAAATGATTGAAAAAAGACGCACTTTTGCAATCATCAGCCACCCCGATGCCGGAAAAACCACACTTACAGAAAAACTTCTCCTCTATTCTGGAATGATCCATACAGCAGGGATGGTGCGCGGACGAAAAGGGCGTAAGGCTGCAACTTCCGACTGGATGGCAATGGAGCAGGAGCGTGGGATTTCCATTACATCCTCTGCAATGCAGTTTACCTATAAAGATATCATTATTAATGTTCTGGATACTCCGGGACA
The DNA here is from genome assembly GCA_041691015.1 of Parachlamydiaceae bacterium. Classification (GTDB taxonomy): domain Bacteria; phylum Chlamydiota; class Chlamydiia; order Chlamydiales; family Parachlamydiaceae; genus JBBSJT01. Next base: position 31,414 of record JBEPVN010000010.1, read on the forward strand.
TGAAGATTTTTCAGAAGATACTTATCGCACACTGACAGCAGCAGACTGCGCGATCATGGTGATCGATGCTGCAAAAGGCGTTGAAAAACAAACAAGAAAACTTTTTGAAGTCTGTCGCTTAAGAAAAATTCCTGTGCTTACATTTATTAATAAAATGGATATGCCGGGATTGGACCCGCTTGATTTGATGCATGAAGTAGAGAATGTTTTAGGGATTCAATCATGCGCTTTAAATTGGCCTATCGGTACAGGCAAAGAATTTACAGGTGTTTTTGATCGTCAGACAGATGAATATTTAATTTTTTCTAAAGCTTCTGTCGGAGGCGCTCAAAAAGCCGATATTTTAAGGCTTTCCAAGACTGAAATTAAAGACAAAATCAATGAAGAAACTTTAAACAAGCTAAACCAAGAACTAGAGCTTTTGGATCTTGCAGGAAACGCATTTGATCAGAATAAGTTTTTAAAAGGCGAAATGACTCCGGTGTTTTTTGCATCAGCGCTCACGAATTTTGGAGTCGAGCCTTTTTTTGATGCCTTTATTCATCTCGCTCCATTTCCGCAAGGAAGGGTTGTGGATATGTCTGATGGAACTACAAGTCTTTTAGATACGGTTGAGTTCCCATTTAGCGCCTATGTTTTTAAGATTCAAGCCAACATGGACAAAAGACATCGGGACAGTATGGCATTTTTACGCATTTGTTCTGGAAAATTTGACCGCGATATCGTAGTAAAACATCATAGACTGGGAAGGGATGTCAGACTTTCAAGACCGCATGGCATGGTAGCTGGAGAGCGCTCCACATTAGATGTAGCTTATGCTGGCGATGTTATTGGGGTCATTAACCCAGGAGTTTTTGCAGTCGGAGACTCGATTTCGATGAAGGGTGGATTTAACTTTAAACCGATGCCTCAATTCCAACCAGAAAACTTTGCCAAAGTCATTCCAAAAGATGTCGGAAAACGAAAATCATTTGATAAAGGTGTTTTACAGCTTACAGATGAGGGTGCAATCCAGCTGCTTCGCCCCTTTGACATGAGCGGCGATATTATTTTTGCAGCTGTCGGACAGCTACAATTTGAAGTGATGCAATACCGGCTAAAAAATGAATATGGTGTTGAGACCATCTTAAATTCGATGCCTTATCAATGCAGTGCCTGGCTTAAAGGAGATATCAATACTTTCCAAAAACCAAGCACCTCCATGATAGTTCAAGACCGCTATGACAGACCAGTTGTTCTCTTTCGAGAAATTTGGGAAAAACAATATGCGATGAAACAAAATCCAAACCATGAACTCGTTGATATTTCCTCAGATGCAAATTGACGTTAAAAATTTAAAGAAATGGTTTTTAAATCAAAAAAGAGATCTTCCATGGCGTGAAACCAAAGATCCTTATGCGATCTGGGTTTCTGAAATCATGTTGCAGCAAACACAAGTAGCTGTTGTGATTCCTTATTTTTTAAACTGGATGAAAATTTTCCCGACCATTGAAAAATTGGCTTTAAGCTCATCCGATACTGTTATTAAAGCGTGGGAGGGTCTTGGGTATTATTCAAGGGCTCGAAATTTGCACGAGGGGGCTAGATATGTTCTTGAAAACCATGAGGGAAAGCTTCCAAGTTCAGCAGAGGAACTTAGAAAAATAAAAGGCATTGGACCCTATACGGTAGGGGCTATATTAAGCTTTGCTTTTCAAAAGAAAAAAGCTGCTGTCGATGGCAATGTGATTCGTGTCCTAACAAGACTTTTTGCAATCGAAGAGGATATATCTAAGCCAAAAACGGTGAAGGCAATCTGGAATATTGCAGAAGCTATTTTGCCAGATGAACACCCTTGGGTTGTGTCGGAGGCTTTAATTGAGCTTGGCGCAACAATTTGCACCAAAAAATCAAAGTGCCACTTATGCCCTTTAAAGACAAGTTGCAAAGCATTTTTACATGGAAAAGTAGATGATTTACCGTTCAAATCCGCCAAGGTCAAAATTGAAAAAATTATACGGCATGTCTCAATTATTATTGCAGAGAATAAACTTTTGGTAAGGCGCGCAAAAAAAGATGAAATTATGTCAGGACTTTACGAATTTCCGTTTGTCGAATCAAATTCACATGATCCTGAATGTTTTGATTTTCCTTTAAAAAAGGTAATGGAATTTAGGACTGTGAATCATTCTTATACAAGATTTAGGGTACGGTTAAACCCAATTCTTTATACCGCAGAAAAAATACATCACGTTTTGGATCATGAATGGCTAAGCGTTGAGGAACTGGAACAATTCGCGTTTTCATCTGGTCACAGGCGCTTATTTCAAGCATATAAAGCTCTTTAAATAGTTACACCGTCTATTTCAGAATTTTATTTAGGAATTTTGTGACGTATTCTTCTTTTACATCATGTCCCTCTAATTTAAAAGAACTTGCGCCAAAATGTAGAAAGTTATGATCTATATGAAATTCCACGCAAGCTGGCCATGGCAATGTTTTGGCAAGTTCAATTTCTGCCTCATTGAAGCCTAATTTTAATAGAGTTTTTAACGGTTTATCGCGTTCGCTCGTACTTCCATGCCAGGAATATTTTTTTACATTTAACTCAGGATGTGCATTGAGATAATGGTAAGAGTGCGCCCCTGTATCGTGGACTTTATTTTTTATGAGGTCGACATTAAATTTTAAATTCTTTTTGTCCGGCATTTTTGGCATATTCATCGCAACAAATGGAACCCACATATAGCCAACATCTTCATTTGGAAAATAGCGATAAGCTCCAATCATTTCTTTTTTTCGCATTAATTTCTGCAAATTCAAAGGTCTCACAAGAAAAAAGTCCCCATCCATAATCACTACAATATCTTTATGGTTGTATCCAAAATTATCCAAAGCATATTGAATCACATGGCAATGTCTAACACTTGCCTGATCCCCGATGCTTTTGACATCGTTTGTAAATGAAACGTGCGAATGAACAGAGGGCATATTTATGTAGGAAAATATTTCGGCATTTAAAGGGCTTAATTGATGCCACTGCTGTTCATATCGAATGCAGGAAATTCCATTTTTTTCGCAGACTTTTTTAATAGCAAGTTCCTCTTCCTTGTTTCTTGCATCATTAAAGACAATGAGTTCATATTTATTTTTTAAGAATTTTTTTAATGTGCGGTGCTGAAGTTCAACAAAATTTGGTTTATTGTAATGAAAAGTGAGGATACGAACTTTAGCCGAAAGCGGCTGAGATAATGTGGCAGCAAGCATGATAAAAAAAATAAAACAATAATAAGAAAGTCGAATTTGCATGATCAAAATACTTTTAAAGATGTTTAAAACACGTTTTATCAAACTCAAGAAAATAATGTCCAGTCAAAATAAAAATTATTCTTGCAGGGAAATAAAATTTGAATAAAGTAGAAGCGTCATCATTTGACAAAAAAAATTAAAAGTTAAAAAATTTAAGAACTTAAAATTAGGGAGTTTTTATGTCTGGTTCACCGGTTTATGGATTTGCATATGGAGGAATAATATACCCTTGCAATCATGCGTGGGATACTCATAATACTGAAGCTATAGGTAATAAGCTTAGCAAGTTAAATGTTCAGGATATTATCTTTGATCCAAACAAATCCAATGAAGTTGCAAGTTTAAGGCCTGCAAACATGGAGCTCACTCTCATTGGAGATTTAGTTATTTTTTGGAAGATTATTTTCAGTAAAATTGAAGGAAATTCAGTTGATTATTTTCAAAAATTAAGTCGTATGGGGGTCAGCTCAGAATTCGGATTATAAAGCACGTTAAGGATTTCAACCTTTTTGGTCATTGCCCTAAGATCATTATAAATACAATTAAAAAAATTTAAAATATAAATTAAATAGTAAAAAAATCCAATAAATGATAGTATTAATGAATAGTAAACATAATTAGAGTGTCAACAATATATGAGTATCAACAATAATAGACCGTTTTTTCGCGATTCCATCACAGATGGTTGGACAAAAAAAGATTGGGCTTTAAATTTAATTCCTCTGGGAGGCATTGCCTCCGTTGCTTATGAAATTGGATCGGCATGTTTATCTTCTAGAGATCGTACTGCTAAAATTTCAGAAGACTTTTTTAAATCACCCATTCAGACTACTCTCAAAAAAATCGCTCAATGTCTTTGGGTTCCTATTGTTGCTTGCGGAGTTCTTAAGTTAGTTTGCTTTATCGTTAAGGCTTGCTGGAATCGATGCTTCCCTCCTGCTAATAATAGGCCTAGAGAAGAAAGTCAAGTCATCGATCCTCGAGCTAAAGATCCTTGTATAATCATTCCTCCCGAGGTGGTTGTTAACCACATTTTTTCTTATTTAAATCTCCATGAACTTGGAGTGAGTAGGAGTGTAAGTAGGATATGGAACGAATATGCAAGTACCCCAATTCTTTGGCAGTCTGCAATATATCGAGAAATTGCTTTTAGCAGTAAGAATTGGGCTCAATGGGATGCAGACCTTGTAAAAGATGTAAACATGAGACAAGAAATGCTGTCATTACCGAAGAATATTGCGGAAGAGCTTAGACGTTCGGCTTTTCCTGGAAAAAGCATCAGAGAAACTCATGTACTGGTAAGAATGCCAAAAGAGCTTACCATAAAAAAACTTGGAGAGCTTGCAAAAAAATATTTTCCAAGTAACACTGATGGCTATAGATACATTTGGTCTGCAATTGTTGATGAATTAGGAGATAAACCTGCCGATGAATCTATTTGGCTGCTGATGACAAAGGATGTCCTTCCAGGAAGCAGAAGTAAAAGCTACGGTCAGCAAAAAACTATTATAGATGAGCTTGCTAAAACAACTGGGGTCCCTTACCAGGTTCTCACTACTTTAGAAGCTGCGACTTGTATTTTGGCAGAGTACTCTCGTTCTGAAAATCGTTTATTTAGCGATAGCCCATGGACCTATACACGCTGTCAAGAGAATGTTCAAGGTTATCAAATGGTTGTTGGGGGCTTCGCCCCGGCTGGCCTCTTCGTCTACTACGACAGCTATGACGACGACAACTTTGGCGTTGCGGCCCTGCGGAAGTTCTAAGGTCATTGGTTCTTGGTCACTTGGCCTTTGATAAAGGTTCTTGTTTTTTGTTTTTTGGTCCTTGATTTAACGACTTTTGGAAGTAAAAAACCAAGGCTATTCAATGTGATTAAATTTTACTTTTAACATGTATATTTTTAATCACATTGGTTTCTTACCCAATAAGCATTTTTTACAGCTTGAGATAACGTATGCTGATTAGCATGAGATAAAATCCCCAAATAGGACTGCAGCCTTTGATCCAGACTGACCTCATCTATTTTTCCTTGTAGATAGATTTCATACGCCTCCTTTAATCGTTTTTTCATCCGCTGCTTCGTTCGTGTTCGCACTAAAGTATGCTTAAAAAAAAGAACATAGCCCACGAAATCAATTCCTTGAGTCAATTTTCTAATAATCAACTTTTTTGGGTGAAGATCTAATTGAAGCTTTTTTATAAGAAATTCTCGAATAGGAAAAATTAAAGATTCTAAATGGTTTTGATCATTAGATAAGATAATGAAATCATCACAATAACGTAGATAATACCGCTCACGGAGTTCTTGCTTGATGAAATCATCCAGCTCGTGAAGATAAACATTTGCAAATAATTGGGAGGTTGCATTTCCTAGAGGAATTCCCACACTCCCTGACGGACCGCTATTAACTTTAAAACTATCAATGATTGTATCGATAATTTTCAGTACATCTTCGTCTGCGATACTTTTCCGAAGGAGAGTTTTGAGAATCTGGTGATTAATTGTGTCAAAAAAACGTTTAATGTCCATTTTCAGCGCATAACAGGGCTGTTTTCCATTAGCACTGACTTTTCTGATCATGCGATGCAGCATTTTGACTCCAATATGGGTTCCTTTTCCTACCCGGCTAGAAAGCGAGTGAAAGATAAACTTTCTATCAAAAACAGTAGTCAACACCTCATAAACTATTTGATGAACGAGTCGATCTTTTACTGAAGCCTTGCTAATACGACGTTGTTT
>JBEPVN010000011.1:0-36687 GCA_041691015.1 Parachlamydiaceae bacterium
TCAATTATTCTAGCTCTGGATATTTTTTCTACGGTCGTTCTCATCACTAAGAGAAAGTTTATTATACAGGAAAATTTTAATAACGCAAAAAGTTCATTGAACAAAATTTGATTGAATGCTAAGAATTACTTCTGCATCTTAACTAACTGATACTAAAGGGTGTTACCATGCTCTTGCATGGGAGAATTTAGGCATATTTCTCTCTAATGCTCATTAAAATAGGTTATATCCGCCTTCGTTACAGAATGTGAAGGCTTATTAGAGCTAACTGCACCAAATTACACCAAAAATCGATTTTCATTACTAAAAAAATAACATTTGCTTTATTGTTATAGTATGAACACCTCGTATAGATTACCAGAAAGATACCTATAAAGTCCGTCTATGTGGCTTTTTAGATTTTACATATGAAAAAAATCATTTTGACATTTCTTAACATAAGATTTATGGAGTAAAAAAGATACCATGCCAGAGATTAGTAGATTCGAGGGAATTGTCATACAAATGTTTATTAGAGAACATAACCCACCGCATTTTCATGCATTTTACGGAAGCGATGTTGCAGTTTTTAGTATCGAAACGGGACAAATGATTCAAGGTGATTTTCCTTCTAAAAAAGCATTTTTGGTAACAGCATGGACTATTCTTCATAAAGATGAACTCATGAAGAATTGGAATAATTTAGCAACCGGTAAAAAAGCATTAAAAATTAAACCTTTGAGATAGATTATGATACGTATTAAAGAAGTTGAATATTTAAACGAACACAAGCTAAAAATATTATTTGATGATGGAAAAGAAAAAATTGTTGATTTTACAAATTGGATAGCCGAAGGAGGAGTTTATATTCTTCCGTTAAGAGATATAAAGTATTTTAAGAAAGTAAAAACGGATGAATTTAAATTTTCAATTTGCTGGCCGAATGGTGCAAATTTTAGCCCTGACATCCTCTATGAAATGGGTGTAGAATTTGAAGAGCCTAAAAAACAAGCAAAGCCTCAAATTAAACGACGCAAGCAAAACATGGATGAAAAAACTGAATTTAAATATCAGTCAACTGCAAAAGCAAAGAGAGTTTCAAAAAAAACCAAAGGTTAAATTCAACTCTATTTAAAATGGCTAATGGGTTCCCGGAAATGGAAAATTTGAAAACGTCATAAGTATGGATAAAATAGAACAATTTTATCGAGATCCGGTAAGTGTAATGAAGTTTTTTTGTAATGCTTGCCAACGCAGTAAAAGCCTGTGGCTTGGAGTTTGACTTTCACCCTGCACATGCTTAAACAATGCTTAACTTACCGTTATGTTGTGCGGTAATTTATCTTGTAAAAATGCTAAATGTGTTTTTTAGAAAAAAGCTGAACATATTATCACTTTTAGAAGTCATTTAAAAAATTTTCCAGTTCCTTATTCTTTGAGCATTTTTGCTAAAGATCTTCCTTTTTCTATTGAATATTTCTCTATATTTTTGTCCATTTTCTCGTGCGTAGCTTTTACAATATCAATACTTAAAACGTCGGCTATTCTCAACAAATACATGAATACATCAGCTATTTCTTCAGAAGCTGCTTGCAGCTGTTTCTCATTTAACACAGTAGATTGCTTTTCTGTAAGCCACATAAAAATTTCTGCAAGTTCTGAGGCTTCGACAGACAATGCGATAGATAAATTCTTTGGATTTTGGAATTGATCCCAATCTCTTTCATTAGTAAATTTTTTGTGGTTTTCAAGAATTGCTTGAATTTCGCTTGTCATGTTTACTATCCTTTATTTTTTAGAGACAACATTTTCATTCAAATGAACAAATCTTTGAATAATCCATCCACATATAACTGCATCCCAGGAAGAAATGTGTCGTTCCAATACTTTCGAATAAAACGTGCATTCACATCTGCATACCAAAGCTGAGCTTCTTGATAAACCTTTTCCATTGTTGTGGTTTTATAGTTTTTACTTCCCATTTCGTATTGTTTAGGAGTGTTATGAAAATAAGCAACTGCAAATCTTTCGTTACATTTTACTCTATGTTTCTATGCCTTAACCCATGCAAATTCCCATTACTTATGATCTCACCAGGCACTCCATAAATAACAAGCATTTATCGTAGCTTGTTGGGATCTATTACACCATTGGATACACCAAAAGAAATTTTGAAGAAAAAAACAAGTAGATAAAGGTAAAAAAAAGACATAAGAAAACCCTTCGCAAGTTTCCTTGGAAGGGTATATCTGATGTAGCGGCAGCCGGATTTGAACCGACGACACACGGATTATGATTCCGTTGCTCTACCGACTGAGCTATGCCGCCATAAAAAAAAACCTTAGAGCTTTTAAAGGCTCTAAGGTTTAACGATAAATAGCGGGGAAAGGATTCGAACCTCCGACCTTTGGGTTATGAGCCCAACGAGCTAACCCCTGCTCCACCCCGCGACATATTAGGTTATCGTTATTAAAGACAAACAATAGCAAAGCCCTGAATTAAACACAAGTGTTTTGGAGAAAAATTTTCATTTTTTTAAAATAAATTAATTTCTACTTAGTTTTAGAAATCACAAAAACAGCTTCTCACATCTCTGAAAAGTCTTTAATGTAGATCCTTTTACGTCATTAATTAATTGCAGTCCATTGTCGCCAAAAGATAAACAACGCTCAGAATTGTCTAAAAATGAGCTTATTGTCTCATGTAAATGATCAGCATCTGTTTGAATGCCAGCATGATATTTGACAACAAGGTCTAAAAGATCTGGCTGCGAATGCATGTAGGGTCCAAATATCACAGGAACCCCATACATGCACGGCTCTAAGAGGTTATGACCGCCTATTCTTTCAATAAAACTCCCTGCAACAATAGCAAGTGTCGCTACTTGATAGCAGTTTCGTAAAAGCCCCATGGCATCTATCAGAACAATTTTTGCATGGCATTCAACAGACTTCGAAAAACGGCAAAAATCTGCATTTCGTAACTCAAGTTCTTTTTCAATGGCATCAAAACGCTCCGGATGTCTTGGAACAAGAAGAATTTTTAGGGTGGGATACTCAAGTGAAATTTTATCGAGTTCATCCAAAATAATTGTCTCTTCCGGATGATGCGTTGAACCTATCGTAACGACTTTACTTGTAGCAATAATACCTAGTCTATCTTTCCATTTTTCAAGATCTTCATGAGTTAAAGCCTTGATCTCGTCATCGAATTTAAGATTGCCTGTAACAGCTGTTTTTTCTAATGGCACCCCAATTTTAACAAATCTTTCTTGATAAAGCTTATTTTGAATGGCAAAAAAATCGATCAAACCATAAAGCCGTTTCGTAAAAAAGGAAAATAAGTTTAAGCGTTTTTCTGATTTTTCAGAAATCTTGCCATTGACAACGATTGTTTTTGCCCCATTTCTTTTAGCGGCATTTAAAAATTGAAACCAAAGATCTGTTTCCGAAACAATCACAAAATCAGGTTTGATCTGATCAACAATCGGCTTTATGATGAACGATAAGTCAAAAGGCAAAAAAACGTGATAATCGGCAAAGTTTAAGCTGCGTTTAGCTTCTGCATGGCCAGTTTCTGTGATAGAAGAAATTAAAAGCGTATAATTTGGTTTTAACATTTTGGCAAGAGCAATCACTGCCCGTGTTTCTCCGACAGAAACTGCATGAATCCAGATTAAAGGTTTGTTTTTTTTGTCGATTATCGGAAAATCAAGTCCGATTCGCTGTCTAAAGCTTTTGTTGTATTTTTTTTTTGCAAAATAAAAATAGATAAATTTGAAGCTATAGAGAAGGCTTAAAATTAATAAAAAAAAGTCATAAAAGAGTGTAAAAATCATGCCCTTGATTATAGAAAATCTATTAAATAACAAGAAGGAAAAAAAGATCTTGTATAAAAATATTTTTTTGATTTAAGGTTTCAACTTTAAGCAACAACCATTCTAGATTTTAGGGTTAAATAATGAATTTAAAAGTCACTGCCACAGCAACTTACGCTTTATTTGTTTTAATAGGGGGCCTCATCGGTTATTTAAAGGCAGGAAGTTATCCCTCTCTTATGATGGGCGCTGTTTTTAGCATACTTCTATTTTTTTGCTCTTTTGCTATTTTTAAAAAAAGTGTCTTAGGGCATGTGTTAACACTTATCTTAAGCTCATTCCTTCTTGTTTTTTTTGGGTTCCGTTTCTTTCAAAAACCTGCATTTATGCCTGCTGGCTTGATGGTAATCCTAAGTTTTGCTATGCTTTCAGTCTTTCTATTTACTGCGCCGAAAAAAACTTTAAATAGTCAGGAATAATTAGCTTAAACCAAAGCATAAACAGATGTTTGTATCCCCGATAAAAGAACCGCTTGTCCCTGCCATAAAATCGACTCAAAATAATGTCCTCGGACATGTTTATACATATTTGCATGGAGACCAAATAACAGCTTTTTGCCTCGTCGATAAGGCTTGGAATCAACTAATTCTGGAAGAAGAGCGGAAAATTTTGATTCCGCTGCGAAAAATTATTCCTGTTCTTAAAAACTTTCTTGATCAAAATAATCATGCCTTTTTAAGTTCAGGTATCCAATCATTCAAAGAATTTATCGATCTTAGTTCCCTGTCTAAAATAGAAGACGCATTTGCAAAAAAAATCAAATCTCTCGCATTGATAACAAAAAATCTCGATGAGCCGATTTTACAAATGCTTGAGAGAGAGATAAATTGCTTTCCTCAAAATATTACTCATCTATTTAAAGCCCATCTAAAAATCTTCCAAACTATATATAAAAAAGATTCTTTAAGCCGTAATCAGGGAATAGAACCTCGTGACATCACAACAATTTTGCATCAAACAAAAATTGATTACTGCCGTTGGAAAATACAAACCTTAAACAATCATGGAATAACGGAAACACAAGCTTGGGTAAATCTAATATATGAACTTGCAAGCAAAGAATATTTTAATGCCGCGATAAATTTATCCTTATATCACAATGTAACCAACAAAACAGGACCTATCATTGTAAAATATTTGATAAAAGGCGGTTGCATTGCCTCGGCGTGTCGTTTTTCAAAAAGAGTTGTTGAGTATGTTCCTCGTGCAAAAGTCATATTGGAAATAGCAAGTCATTCTATTGAAACATGTCAATCTACCTTTGGCTCCCTTCAAACTATTTTTTTTGCTATTAGACATTTGGGTAAGAGGGCTTTTAAGAAAAAGCGAAAAGGCTTAGACTCAATTATTTTTGCTTTATTTTTAGCTAAAGAAAAAGAATTCGGGTTAAAGCTTATAGAAAAAACATATTCTCAAGGCTGTACGCTTGCTAAAATATCTAAAAAACTAACCACTAGTGGTTTTTGTGAAGAAGCGGTTACAATAGCTCTTATGATTAAAGATAATGAGGACGCATTTTTAGAGCTTAAATCAAGAGCTCTTATGGCAATTGCATTTGATTTTGCGAGAGCTTCCAATTTTACAAGAGCCTATGAGGTTGAGCAAATGGTGCCGGATCTAAAATGGAAGAAAGTGACTAACGATACTCTTGATAACATGAAAATCAAGAGTCTCGCTATCTACAGAACTCTATAGGTTTTGAATTAACACTCTACCTCAAGATCGATCCAGCGTCCATGAGCTTTGATCAAGTCTACAAGTCTATCGTCAGCATCTGCAAAGTCGATATCCTTCTCAACGCAAGATTTTCCAACATATAGATCGATTTTACCGGGCTTGGAACCGACATAGCCAAAATCAGCATCTGCCATTTCGCCAGGACCATTCACAATACAACCCATGATAGCGATTTTGACTCCTGGAAGGTGGGCTGTGCGCGCTTGAATCCGTTTTGTTACATCCTGCAAATCAAAAAGAGTTCTGCCGCAACTAGGACATGAGATAAAATCCGTTTTTGATGTTCTCATGCGAGCAGCTTGTAAAATATTAAAGCTTAAAGTTCTTAAAACATCAGTAGAATAGGCTCCTTCAAGGTAAAGACCCTCTCCTAAACCATCGCAAAATAAAGCTCCGCATTCTGCGCTTGCCTGATAAGTCAAATCTTCCAAAGAACATTCATAGCTAAAATTTAAAATTACAGGGATCTGAAGATTCTTTTCTTGGAGCCATTCGAAAAATTTTCTACAGGAGTGCAGTCTGTTTTCTTTTGGTTTTAGAAAAATCAAAGAAGGCTTTAAGTTTTCTAAAGCATTCCATTCTGATTCTTTTTCGTTTGCAATTTCTATCGCCAAGGGCTCTTTGACTGCATTAATTAACGGTAGGGAAAAGCGCTGTTTTTGTTGTTTTGCATCAAAATCTTCTTTCGCAGCTTTTAGGGTCATTGTTCTTATGCCGTTTTCTATAGCATGAGAGGACATAATGCCGATACCTGCGCTATGCAATTTTTTTAAAATTGTTTTATCTTTTTCGCTTAAAAGTAAATCCCGCAAAACGATATTATCGACAGTCGTGATTTGAATCTTTAGTTTCTGAAGGTCTTCTTTACAGCCAATATCGCTAAAAAATTGAGGCGCTTGCAAATCTGAATTATTTACGGAAACGATCACTGTTCCATTGCGATGCATGGAGACATTATTTGGGAAAATGACTGTTCGTTTTTTTGGCAACTCTACCCGACGGTATTTTTCTTCAAAAGAAGAAACTCCCTTTCCTACATAATTTTCTGCAAATTGGATTATTTTCTTGCAAGGCTCTATTTCCTTCCAGGGATCCTCTGTTAGAGAAACACGTATCGTATCGCCAACACCATCTAAGAGCAAAGCGCCAATCCCCATTGCGGATTTAACACGACCGTCTTCTCCCATTCCGGCTTCTGTTACGCCAAGATGAAGCGGATAATCCATTTTTAGACGGTACATTTCTGCAAGAAGCAATCTATAGGCCTGAATCATCACTTGCGGGTTTGAGGCTTTCATAGAAAAGATGATGTCGTGAAAATCATTTTTTTGACAAATACGCGTAAACTCCATTGCAGACTCTACCATGCCTTGCGGAGTATCTCCATAGCGGTTCATGATGCGGTCAGAGAGTGAGCCGTGATTGGTTCCGATACGAAGGGATTTTTTTAAGCGTTTGCATTTTTCTACAAGGGGTGTAAATTTGTCTTCCAAACGATTTAGTTCTTCAAGATAAGAGGCGTCCGTATACTCAAGAATTTTGAAAGACGCTCTTTTGTCGACATAATTTCCGGGATTGATACGTACTTTATCCACAAAATCCAAAACGCGCATGGCGGCCGGCGGAAAAAAGTGAATGTCAGCTACCAAAGGTATGTCTAAACCTTTTTTAATTAGTCCATCTTTGATTTTTTCACAAGAATCAGCTTCTTTCATCCCTTGGACTGTGACTCGTACAATTTCACATCCTGCCTCATAGAGTCTTATTGCTTGCTCTATGGTTGCTTCCACATCTTTTGTAGGGCTTGTTGTCATCGATTGGATTCTGACCGGATTATTTCCGCCAACTCCAACGGAGCCTATTTTAACTTCTCTTGTAATTCTTTTTTTTGTTTGATAAATGAATTCGCAGTATTGCATATATTTAACTATTATATTTTATTATTATATTTTTGATTAAAGGTTATATTTTAACGGTGCCTAACCTCGATGACACATTTTTTTTCAGCAATTTTGTCAATTAATTCAGAAAGCGACTCTTGGTTTTCCTTATCGAGATTTGCGTCCCACTCATCTAAAAGGAGGACATCGACATTAACTTTTTCTAAAATTTCAAAGAGTCTCTTTCGTAAAGACTCCCCCGTTGAATATATATTCGTTTCGGTAAAAAAACTTAGCTGGCTATGCGTCGGAAGGAAAAAAGCACGCCCTGCCAAAGCATTTTTAATCAGCATGAGGGCAGTTGATTTTCCGCTTCCATTTTCCCCGCGGAGCGTGAGCCTGCCGCTTCTTGATGTCTGATTCAAAAGATCCGCGTGCGACTCCATAAAGCGCGGATTTGTGAGCGATACATGACTCTCTACCGGATCCTCCTGCAAGTCACCTTCTTTAGAAAGCGTTGCCATGATTTTATCCCATTTGATTTTACGCACTAAAATATTATGAGAGTCTTTAGAGGCTTGGATCGCTTTGTAGATCGACATCATTTTAGCCTTATGAAGACCCCATCTAAATCCAAGCGAAATTGTTTGGTAGGTGTATGTCAGGATCATAAACAAAATGGGCAAAATCACAATAAAGGAAGATAAGCGAATAGGGTCATTGCTGTACTCATAAACAAAATGAACGACAACAAGAAGTGACGGAACTGAAGTGACAAATGCTGCAAAAATTGCAAGAACCTGATCAAAACGCTCTAATGCTATATTTTTCTGAAGGCAGCGATTGAGTCTTTGAGTCGTTCTTTCGTCCCATAATTTGAAATTATAATTATTACCAAGAAGTACGTTATCCCAGGCAGAAAGAAGCGATTGGCATAAATCTACACGGGCAGAGAGAGCTTTTTGAGTCAGGATGCGCTGTGTTTTTCTTTGCAGTTTCATCATGATGACAACTAAAATTACGCTTGTTGTGTATGCCAGTATAAATAAAGGCTCAACAACTACAGACAAAAACATAATATTTAAAAAGACGCTTAAGACCCAAGTAAAAAGATCCCAGACGTAATCGATCAACGCATGGAGCGCAGCTGGACCCTCTGTCGATAAAAGAGAGAGTTTTTCTTCCCTTAAAGCCTTGTTGTTCCACTCTCCGATATTATTGCGGTTTGCGGAGATAAAGGCGTTGATAAAGGAGCGTTGAGCCTCTTGTTTCCACTGGGTTTTTAAAATGAAGGCAACGCATGCAGGAATATAATGCAAGGCTAGCGTTGTCAAATAAAGAATAATGTAGGGAATGTAGGGAGAGCCTGCAACGACTGTTTGCATAAACCAAACAAGCCAAAGGGTGGCAGATGCTTCAATGACCTGCTGAAAAAATAAAACGCTCAAGCAACCGACAGCAAAACGATTGGTTAAAAGACCGGTAATTTGCTTGCGTAATTTTTTTGAATCTGTACTAAACATGAATATTTTTTATTATACTCCGGAAATTAGAAAGTAGAGGTTGTTAAAATTTAAGTTTAATAAATATTACATTAAAGTATAGGATAAAACCAGTATATCGCATCATAATTTCGTACGCTAAAAAAAATATTTTGGTATTGAAGATTAAAATATTTTTTTAAGTGCAGGAATTTATGATTCGCCATACAGGCATGGATTATGCACGAGTTCTCCCATAATTTAAACATAAATAAAGCAATATGGAAAAAAATAATCGTAAAGAAAGTGACAGCACCGGCGAAATAGAAGTTCCGAGTGGCAGCTACTATGGAGCGCAGACGGCAAGATCATTAATTTACTTCCAAATCGGCGATGAAAAAATGCCAAAAGCATTACTCAAAGCTTTTGGCATCATCAAAAAAGCGGCAGCGGAAGTCAACTTTGACTTAAAAAAAATTTCCAAAGAAAAAGCAAATCTTATCCAAGCGGCAGCAGATGAAGTCATCCAAGGAATTCTCGACGAGCATTTCCCGCTAAGCGTCTGGCAAACAGGCAGCGGCACGCAAACGAATATGAATGTAAATGAAGTCATTTCAAATAGAGCCATCGAAATGTCAGGCGGAATTTTAGGAAGCAAATCCCCCATCCACCCAAATGATGATGTGAACATGTCGCAATCATCAAATGATACCTTCCCGACCGCGATGCATATTGCCGCAGTGGATGAGCTTACAAAAAACTTAATTCCATCGCTTAAATTTTTAAGAAAGGCTCTTTTTGAAAAGCAAAAGGAATTTGAAGGGATCATTAAAATCGGAAGAACTCATCTCATGGACGCAGTTCCCCTTACTTTGGGCCAGGAATTTTCCGGATATGTTGCAGAATTGGATGATTGTTTGTATTTTATAGAAGCAAGCCTCAAAAAACTCTATGAGCTTGCAATCGGCGGAACAGCTGTCGGGACAGGCTTAAATACACATCCTGAATTTTCAGACCGCATGGCCAAAAAAATTGTTGAAATGACAAATCAGCCTTTTGTTTCTGCAAAAAATAAATTCGCTGCGTTAAGCTCCCATGATCCGCTTGTTTTTGGAAGCGGCGCTTTAAAGACGCTGGCATCTGCCCTTATTAAAATTGCTAATGATATTAGATGGATGGGTTCTGGCCCAAGATGCGGTCTATCAGAACTTTATCTTCCTATGAATGAACCAGGCTCCTCGATAATGCCAGGAAAAATAAATCCGACGCAGTGCGAGGCTCTGACTATGGTTTCTGTTAAAGTGATCGGTAATGATACGGCGATCACAATTGCCGGCTCGCAAGGAAATTTTGAACTGAATGTCTTTAAGCCCCTGATCATTTATAATTTTCTCCAATCCTCAAATCTCTTAAGTTCTGCCATGACAAGTTTTACAAAACATCTCGTTGTTGGCTTGAAAGCAAATAAGGAACAGCTTCAGTCAAATCTTGACCATTCGTTAATGCTAGTCACAGCCTTAAATCCGGTCATTGGCTATGATAAGGCAGCTTCGATTGCAAAATATGCTTCTGAAAACAAGACCACTTTAAAGGAAGCTTGTCTTAAGCTTAAATTTTTGACTGAAAAAGAATTCGACGAAATCATGCAGCCAAAAAAAATGCTCGGGCCTTAAAGCATGTTTCAAATCACCAACTAATAACGTAATTATTTACGTTGCAGAAAAAAGTTTTTTTAGTTTATAAGGTTGAATTTAACCTTTAAACTTTTAACTTAATTTTTTTATGACACAACCACAAAATTCAAAAGAAAAGAAAGAACTGGATACCTTTTTCTCAAACCTTGAGTTTCAGATCAAGCACCGCGCTATTAAGCGTATTTTTGATATGTCATTCAGCTTGGCAATTCTTACTTTGCTCTCTCCTGTGTTTTTATTGATTGCACTTGCGATTAAATTAAGCTCCAAGGGGCCGATTGTTTATGGACATAAGCGCATTGGACGAGGCGGTAAAATTTTTAACTGTTACAAATTTAGAACGATGTACCCAGACGCCGATGTCAGATTAAAAGAAATTCTAAAAACCAGCCCTGAATTACAAGCTGAATGGGAAAGAAGTTACAAATTAAAAAATGACCCAAGAGTGACCCCTATCGGATCTTTTTTAAGAAAAACCTCTCTTGATGAATTTCCCCAGTTTTGGAATGTACTGAAAGGCGATTTGAGTGTCGTTGGTCCAAGACCTGTCATTAAAGATGAGATTGTCAAATATTATGGCGTTAAAGCTGGAAAAGTCTTATCGATAAGACCCGGCCTCACAGGTCTTTGGCAAGTTTCTGGAAGAAGCGATACGAGTTATGCAAGAAGAATTCTATTGGATGAAGAATACATTAACAATCAGTCTCTTGCTCTTGATATTAAACTTGTGCTGAAAACAATTCCTGCCATGTTATCCTCAAAAGGAGCTTACTGAAAGTTTTTAAGGTGTTTTTGAAATGAGTTTAAAGAATAAAAGTTTAATATGTGCCTTTATTGCCATGCTTTTCTTTACTCTTTTTTCCTATCTTTTCTCTCCCCTACATCGCCTCATGTTTTTTGCGCCCTTTTTGATTTTGGTCTATTACCAAAAACCCTACGCAAAAGCCCTGCAATACTCCTTTTTTGCAGGCCTTATCATCGATATTTTTTCATCTCCTGCAAGATTTGGTCTTCATGCGTTAAATTATACTTTGACAACAGCCCTTATTTACCATCAAAGACGTAACCTCTTTAATGATAACCTCATGACAATGCCCATCATGACCTATCTTTTTTCTAGTTTGTCTACTGTGATTGAACTCATTCTTCTCTATATCTTCTTAAAACCTGTAGCTTTTTCCTTTTCGTTTATCCTCTCTGATCTGATCTTCATGCCTTTTTTTGACGCCTGCTTTTCTTTTTGCTGGTTTGTTATACCAAGCTTGCTATTTAAAAGAAATCGTTTACGTAACTATGGACAAGAAGGTTAATACATGAATTCACCACTTGCAGAGCAATTCAGACCCTCGTCCCTTGCAGAAGTCATTGGACAGGATCATCTTGTAGGTTCAGACGGCTTCATCACAAAAATTGTCAATTCAAAAAAACCACTCTCCATTATATTATGGGGTCCGCCAGGCTCCGGAAAAACTTCGATTGCAAGGCTTTATGCAAAGGCCTTTTCGCTCGAATTCAAAAATATGAGTGCTATTTTTAGCGGTATTGCAGACATCAGAAAAATTGTTCAGGAGATGCAGTCAAATCCCTCTTTTCCCGTCAAATGGTTTTGTTTGTAGATGAAATACATAGATTTAATAAGGCCCAGCAAGATGCTTTTTTACCGTTTGTTGAAAACGGAACAATTGTTTTGGTGGGTGCTACTGCAGAAAACCCATCGTTTTACCTCAATAAAGCCCTTCTTTCAAGAGTCCGTGTATTAACATTAAATCCTTTGGACAAAGAAGCTCTCGATATTCTTTTAACAAGGTATGAAACAAAAAAAGGTGTGTTAAATTTAAACAAAGAGGCAAGAGAATATCTCCTAAATCAAGCTCAAGGAGATGGGCGTTATTTGATGAATTTGATCGAAAATATCGAAAGCATCAAAAGTAAAGGCTCCCTTGAATTAGAAGATATCAAAACGGTCATACAAAAAAGAGCCGCCCTTTTTGATAAATCAGGAGACCAGCATTATAACCTCATTTCTGCATTGCATAAGGCTGTAAGGGGCTCAGATCCAGATGCTTCCATTTATTGGTTTGCAAGAATTTTGGAAGGCGGGGAAGAACCTTTATTTTTAGCAAGAAGGCTGATCAGAATGGCTACAGAAGACATCGGACTTGCAGACCCACAAGCCCTAAACCTTGCAATCGCAGCAAAAGATGCCTATCAGATGCTTGGATCTCCAGAGGGTGAGCTTGCGCTAGCTCAAGTTGTCATCTATTTAGCGCTCGCCCCAAAAAGCAATGCTGTTTATAAAGCCTATGGAAAAGCGCGGGAAATTGCCAAAGAAACATCTCATCTATCCCCTCCGCAAATTATTTTAAATGCTCCGACAAAGCTTATGAAAGAGCTTGATTATGGCAAAGACTACATCTATGATCACGACACGGAAAAGGGTTTTTCAGGGCAAAATTATTTTCCGGACAAAATGGATAGGGAAATGTTTTATGAGCCGGTCGAGCGTGGATTTGAGAGGGAAATGCAAAAGCGTATCGCCTATTTTCAGCTTTTAAGAAAAAACAAACCTTGAATTATAAGTAGAAGCAAGCTTTTCCAACATAAGAGACCAAAAAGGTAACGGTTACCTTTTTGCTCCTTTATTTCTTGAGGAGGCCTCGTTTTTTCATCATGCGCTTCCAACCCTCTGCGGTCTGAACTTTAACATGTGCAGATCCTTTTTCTACGCGTTTCACTTCAACAACTTTAGTCTTAATTTCTTCTTTTGGTGTGCTTTTCTTCACGACATTTGTTTTCACTATAGTTTTAGCTAAAGGTGGTGTTACTTTGATTTCAGTTTTAACTTTTTTAACAGGCATTTTTTTTACTCCGACCACGATTTTATCGGCTTTTTTTACGCCTTTACTTTCTATTTTTTTCTTAAGCGCCATAGTTAACCCCCTTTGAATGCAACTATTTCTAGTTAATGTATTCAAAAGCCGTGCCAACTTGGCGCTGTTTTTTGCCAAATTTATTGTTTTTTACTGTAGAATTAGAGGTATTATGAGCCGTATTATTTTTCATCTCGATATGGATGCTTTTTTTGCCTCTGTAGAAATTGTTGAAAACCCCAAATTAAAGGGTAAACCTGTGATTGTCGGGGGCGACCCAAATTCAAGAGGTGTTGTTTCAACTTGTTCCTATGAGGCAAGAGCTTTTGGCGTTCGCTCTGCAATGTCCATGTTTCAAGCTAAAAAGCTTTGCCCGCAGGCAATTTTTATCCAAGGCTCATACGCTTCTTATCGCACCTATTCGAATAGAATCTTTGAACTCCTAAAGACCTACACTCATTTTATAGAAATTGTCAGTGTAGATGAAGCTTATCTTGATGTGAGTCTTATTGCTGAAAATTATGGAGGCGCTAAGAATTTAGCTGAAATCATGAAGAAAAGAATCGCGGAAGAAACCGGTCTTAAATGCTCAATTGGAATTGCAAAAAACAAGCTTGTTGCAAAAATTGCCTCATCTCTTGCAAAACCAAATGGAATCTATGATGTACCGGACGGTTATGAAGCTGTTATTTTAGCGCCTCTTCCGATCGAGTCGATTCCTGGAATCGGGACAAAAACCAAGGAAAAACTCAATAAACTTGGATTTTATACCATTCGTGATTTGAGTATTTTAACTCTTGATTATCTTCTCCAGCACTTTGGTCTGTATGGCTATCATTTTTATAAGGAATCAAGGGGAGAGGATTCGCGTCCTGTTGTTTTTGAAGAACGGGTTCCAAAATCAATCGGCGCTGAGACTACGTTTGAAAAGGATTTAGAAGGTGAGTCGGATTTGATCCCTCATCTTTATGAGTTAACAAAAAAAGCGGTTTTAAGATTAAACCAACACAAGATGCGTGCCCGGGGGATTAGCTTGAAAATACGCTTTAGTGACTTTAGAACTATCTCGAGGTCTGCAACGTTTTACAATGATACGCATAATTTTGAAATCATCTATGAACACGCTATTATACTTTTTAAACAAAATTACATTGTGGACACTCCCCTACGTTTGATAGGTATTTCTTTAGAAAAATTAAATGATTCCTGGTGGCAGCCAACCTTCTTTGATTAGTTTAAAAAAAGCCGACTAAAAAGTAGCTCTACTCAGGCAATAATGCAACTATCTGCGAACGCTTCACAAAAAGTAGGTCCGCTGTTTTCAGCAAATTTTTCGTTAGCGCTTCTTCTCGCAAACTCTATGTTATTTTTTAAATCGACATCTTTTAATGTTTCCATAATATCAACACATTTAATAAAAAATTTTCTCTTAACAAAAAGCTCAAGGATGATACGTTCAACGCCAGTACCAATGTATTGATGTCTCGAGGTATTTTCGCGCGTAAAGGAATATTGATAAACAGGATGAAAATGAACTTCAGCTACAATTTCATCACTTGTCGGATTTTGATTTTGTGCCTTAAAAGAAAATACAATTTCACCGGTTGTCTGTGTTACTTTTCCTATAAGGGTTGTCAGTTGGCCTCGAAAGGGAAACTTTAGCTCTTCACCCATTTTGTATTCTTCTGCCGGATATAGAGCTGAAATGTTTAGAAATGAATCAATCATATTTTGTCCATTTATCGTCATATAACCTATTAATTTTAAGTATTATTTTGTCTCATTCATAATTTGGTAAGCAGACTTTTCAATCAGGGTTGGGGAAAAACCAAATCTTTTTAACCAATAACAAACGACAGATCCGGCAACCCCTGAGCCAACTACAAGAATTTTATTTATGTTAGTCATTTTTATTAATTCACCACAAAATTTAATAATTTGTTCGGCACAAAAATGACCTTGCTCACGTCCTTACCATCCAAATGCTTTACAATTATGGGATTGTTTTTTGCAGCCTCTAAAACAATTTCTTGGGGCTGATCTTTTGGCAACTCAAACCGCCCTCGAAGTTTACCGTTTACTTGTACAACATAGGTGATAGTAGCCTCTTCAAGACAGGATTCATCAACTTCTGGATAAGGCATGGTTGAAAGGGATTCTTTAAAGCCTAATATTTCCCAAGCTTCTTCTGCAAGATGCGGCCCAAACGGCATCAAGCACTGCGTTGCCATTTTTAAGACGCTTTTTGGGTATTTTTCTAACTTGGTAAAGTCATTCATAAACTCCATCATCTTTGCAATCGCTGTATTAAACTGCATGAGTTCAATATCTTTTGTAACGTTATACACAAGTCTGCTCCCAAGTTTCGTAGCTTCTGCAGAGTCCTCATCTGAAACTTTATCAGACGTTACCATATCGTAGAATCTTGTTAAGAAACGCTTGCAACCAGTAACAGCCTCAGTGTTCCAGATTTTTTCTTTTTCAAGAGGTCCCATAAACATCTCATACATGCGTAGGGAATCAGCTCCGAACTCTTCGATGATTTCATCTGGAGAGATTCCATTCAACTTCGATTTTGACATTTTGTCGATCTGGCTTTTAAGCTCAAGATTTGTGGTCTTATGAAAATATTTCCCATTTTTTTCAATGACGTTTTCAGGCTCAACATAGGCGTTATTTGAATCAAGATAACTTCTTGCAACGATAATTCCCTGGTTTCTTAAACTTTGAAAAGGCTCGAGTCCACTTACAAGACCGCAATCATAAAGAACTTTGTGCCAAAAGCGCGAATACATAAGGTGAAGCACTGCATGTTCAACTCCTCCAACATACAAGTCTACAGACATCCAGTATTTTTCGATTTCCTTATTCCAGGCTTCTTCAGTATTATGCGGATCTAAAAAGCGTAAATAATACCAGCAGGAGCCTGCCCATTGCGGCATGGTGTTTGTTTCTCGAAATGCTTTTTTACCTGTTTTTGGATCTGTGATCTCTACCCAGGACTTGACTTTTGCAAGCGGGCTTTTACCATCGCCTGTCGGCTTATAATCTTGAAGTTCTGGTGGGCAAAGCGGCAATTCGTCCAGTTCCAATGCCCTTTTAGTTCCATCTTCAAAGTGCATGATCGGAAAGGGTTCAGCCCAATAGCGCTGTCTTGAAAAAAGCCAGTCGCGTAATTTGTAGTTGATAGCTTTTTTGCCAAAGCCTTTTGTTTCAAGCCAGTCGATCATGGTTTTTGTTGCGTCTTCAACGGTTTTTCCATTTAAAGAAATTTCATCGTTTGCGCTATTAATGCATATTCCATCTTCCGTCCAGCAGACTTTTCCGCTCAAAACTTCTTCTTTTAAGTCGTGACTTTCAGGCTCATACACAGGAATGATTGGCAAATTAAAATAAGTCGCAAACTCAAAATCGCGCTCATCGTGCGCCGGAACTGCCATAATAGCTCCCGTTCCATAGCTGATCAACACATAATCTGAAATCCAGACAGGAATTTCTTTGCCGGTAACCGGATTTATCGCATAAGAACCTGTAAAAACACCTGTTTTTTCTTTGTTAAGCTCTGTTCTATCCAAATCGCTTTTGCCTGCAGCTCTTTTTTGGTATTCTTTAACTGTTGGTTTTTGAGTCTCTATCGTAATTTTTTCTACCAAAGGATGTTCTGGAGCTAAAACCATATAGGTTGCGCCAAAAAGAGTGTCCGGTCTTGTCGTGTAGACTTTGATTGTTTCATTTTGGGATTTTATAGGAAAGTTTACGTCTGCACCCTCGCTTTTGCCAATCCAGTTGATTTGGAGCTTCTTTAAGCTTTCTGGCCAATCAACAAGCTCAAGATCATCGATCAAGCGCTCTGCATAGGCTGTAATTTTTAAGACCCATTGGCGAAGAGGGCGCCTTTCAATCAAATGTCCACCCTCCTTGGATTTGCCGTTATCGACCTCTTCATTTGCAAGTACGGTTCCTAATGCCGGGCAATAATTAACCAGCATCTCGGATTCATAGGCTAAGCCTTTTTCATAGAGTTTCGTAAATATCCATTGCGTCCATTTGTAGTAACTTGAATCGCTTGTCGCAATCTCGCGATCCCAATCATAACTAAATCCAAGCGATTGAAGCTGCCTTCTAAAATTATCTATATTACTTTTTGTGGAAACAGCCGGGTGCGTTCCTGTTCTGATCGCATATTGCTCTGCCGGAAGTCCAAAACTATCCCAACCCATCGGATGTAAAACATTAAAACCTTTTTGACGTTTGTAACGCGCCATAATATCTGTTGCCGTATAACCCTCGACGTGACCTACGTGCAAACCAGAACCTGATGGATACGGAAACATATCGAGTACATAATATTTCGGCTTTGCCGGATCAAACTCTGCTTTATATGTTTTGTTCTCTAACCAATGTTTTTGCCATTTGGGTTCAATTTTTTTATGGTTATACTTCACGGGCGCTACTCTCTTTATTGATTTTGAATTACTAATATTTAATCTTCTGATAGACTTGGGATTTATGAAAATATTACCAAATCGAGCCTTAATTTCCCTATGAAAAAAAAGAAAAAAACAACAGAAGTTGCTGAAAAAGAGTTTCAGATGCCTCAAAAAGAAGAAAAATTATTTCAAAATCTTCTTAAAACCACAGAGCAATTCATGGGAGGCAAAAATTATCCCGGCCTTGCGTTGCCAGAACTTATACACAAATTATCCATCATTGATATTCATCGCCCTCTTTTCAAAAAAGTCCTACACACTCTGACCGCTAATGGCTTTCTTGAACTTAAAGGGGAAATCTACGTCGTAAAAAAATCTAAATCAGATGCAGTCCGCGGTTTGCTACACATGCATCCAAGAGGCTTTGGTTTTTTACAAGCCCACGACAAAGAAATGCATCCGATAGACATATTCATCCCAAAACATCTGACACAAAATGCTGTTCATGGCGATATTGTCGAAGTGGTCGTGAGCGATATTGTCTCTGAAAAAGGCCCGGAGGGAAAAGTTGTCGCCATTTTGGAAAGAGCGCGCACACACATGGGCGGTATCATTAAATCTGTGGAGCTTGATGGCACGATCTTAGCTTATGCCCCGATGCTTGGGATGCAGCAAAGAGTCAAAGTGACACCTCCTGAGGATTTTTCATTAAAAGTTGGCGACCGCGTCGTTATGGAAGTTAAAGAATGGGGCTCAAAAGACACAGAAACCATCTGCAGCGCCTCCCATTTTATCGGGCACATTTCAGACCCTTCCTGCGATATCTCAGCTGCCATAGAAGAATATGAAATCCGCTCTGATTTTCCGTTGGCTGTCATTGAAGAGGCATCTAGTTTTGGATCTCAAGTTTCGACAAACGACATCAAGCAAAGAGAAGATTTTAGAAATATAGTGACTCTCACAATAGATCCTGACACAGCAAAAGATTTTGACGATGCCATAAGCTTGACAAAAGACGCTAATGGTGAATATCATTTGGGCGTTCACATCGCAGATGTTTCCCATTATGTAAAAAAAGGAAGCGCTCTTGATTTGGAAGCTATGGAACGATGCAATTCCACCTATTTTCCTGGCGTTTGCGTCCCAATGTTGCCACAGGCGCTATCTAACAATCTTTGCAGCTTAAAGCCAAATGTCAACCGTTTGACAGTTTCTATTTTGATGGATTTTGACAGTTCCGGCAATCTTTTAAGACATCGCATGTCAAGATCTGTGATCAAAAGCGCAAAACGCTTTACCTACAAGGAAGCAAAGCTTGTGTTAGAGGGCAAGAAAAAAAGCATCCATAAAGATGCTTTACATCTTATGACTGAACTCTGCGGCCTTCTTAAAAAGAAGAGATATGAGCGAGGAAGCATCGAATTTGCAATCCCGGAACTTGTAGTTTTGGTCGACGAAAAGGGCGTGCCCACAAAAACAGATTATATCGAGTATGACATTACGCATCAGCTCGTAGAAGAATTTATGTTAAAAGCAAACGAAATGGTAGCAACACACCTTAGCCATTTAGGAAAAGGATTGACCTATCGCATCCACGATGTGCCGGCAGAGGAAAACTTAAAAGATTTTTCCCTTCTTGCAAGTGCTTTTGGCTTTCAGCTTTCAGAAATCCCAACCTCCTATGAACTTCAAAAACTCTTTGAAGAAGCAAAAGCGACACCCTACGGCGAATATCTCGCAACAAGCTACATCCGCAAAATGCGCCTTGCACTCTATTCTGCAGACAATATAGGACACTACGGCCTTGGTCTTACGCATTATTGCCACTTTACAAGTCCAATCAGAAGATATGTTGACTTGGTTGTACACCGCATCCTGTTTCATGAAGATATGAGCCAGGAAGCAATCGCTTTGGTAGCTGAAAAATGCTCGGACCAGGAAAGAGTGAGCGCAAAGGCAGAAGGCAGCGTCATCCTATTAAAGAAACTGCGCCTTTTGCAGTCGATCTACGAAAAAGAACCAGAAAAGCAGTTTGAAGCTGTCGTAACCAAAATCAAAAATTTTGGCGTTTATTTTGAAGTGCTTGAATTGATGCTGGAAAGCTTTTTGCATATTTCCGACTTGGAAGATGATTATTACATCTATGATGATGCAAAACAAAAACTTCAGGGAAGACGCACCGGCTCTTCATTCTTTTCTGGCGACAAGATCACTGTCATGTTAAGCAGCCTCAATTTTATTACGCGAGAAAGCACTTGGAATTTGGTTGCGGTAGAAAAAAAACCAGAAGAGAGGGATTTAAGAGATAAAGACAGAAATAGCAAAGGGTCTAAAAAAAGCACCAAAAAACAGAAAGAAACTTCTTTTAAAGGTAAAATAGGACCTAAAAAAGATAAGTCCAAAAAGGATAAGGGTAAGCCCAAACCGCGACAAGAAAAAGAAACCGAAAAACCTCAAAAAGAAAGGTTTAATAAGGAAGCTCCAAATAACAAAGCTCCAAACAAAGCAAAATTTAGTAAGGGAAACCAAAGCTCTGGTAAAACAGAAGCTAAAAAATATGTGCACCCACTGCTTGCAAAAAAGGATCCGACAAATATTCCAATCCACCCGTTGCTTGCAAAAAAAGGTATAAAAAAACCATAGGGAAAAATCTCTAAAAATCTTGGAAACTAAAAAAAATGAAAAAATATTTTGTGACAGGCCTTATAATCCTACTACCGCTTGCTCTAACAATAGCAATCGTCCTCTTTGTCTTTAATCTTTTGACAGAGCCGTTTGTAGGCGCAATTAAATCGATGTTTTCACATTATAGTGTATTACAAAACGGGTTTCTCTTTTTAAATGCATCTCAAGTGCAGCAAATATTGAGCCAAATCATCATTTTAGCGCTTCTTTTTGGTTTTACCATCTTTCTTGGAACTATTGCGCGCCTCTTTTTCTTTAGCTACCTCTTAAATACATGGAACTACCTGATCAATCGTATCCCGCTCATCCGGTCCATCTATAAAACATGCCAGGATGTGATTAATACCATTTTTACATCCAATAATAATTCCTTTAAACAAGTCGTTATGGTTCCCTTTCCTAATACTTCAACCTACACCATAGGGCTTGTAACAAGAGATGATCTGCCAAGTTTTAAGCCAAACGATGAAAGTAAAAATATCGCGGTTTTTGTACCAACAACTCCAAATCCCACCTCCGGTTTTCTAGTGATTTTTAAAGAAGCTGATTTAATTTATCTCGATATGCCGATTGAAAATGCTTTTAAATACATTATTTCCTGTGGTGTTATCGCAACACCTTTTAAGAATATTTCCAAAGAAGAAGCGCTTCTTTTATCGGAAAAAAAAATCGTAAATGGCGAGGATAAATCATGAAAAAAAGTTTTTTAACAGGCATCGCCATTTTGCTCCCTGTTGTGCTGACTCTCATTATTGTCATGTTTTTTGTGAATTTGCTAACAAAGCCTTTTGTTGAATTCGTCCACGACATTTTTGCAAAAACAGGTCTCCTTAATAATTCGTTTTTTATTTTATCAAGCGACCAAATGATCTACCTTCTTAGCAAAATACTTATCTTAGCCTTTCTTATTTTTTCAACGTTAATGATCGGGTTCTTTACGCAACATCTATTTGCAAATTACTTTTTTGAAAGTTTTGACAAAATCATCCATAAAATTCCTGTTATCAACAAAATTTATATCTCGTTACAAGAAGTTATGCATACGTTGTTCAAATCGGAAAAAACATCTTTTTCACAAGTTGCGTTAGTCCCCTTCCCTAAAGAGGATACCTATTGCATAGGATTTGTTACCAAAGATTTACTTCCGGAAGGAACTGATACTGAACATTTGGGCTTGATTTCCGTCTATGTGCCAGGAACCCCAAACCCCATGATGGGATTTAATTTTCTTTATCAACGGGAACAATTGATTTTTATTGATATGAAAGTAGATGACGCCCTAAAATTTGTGATTTCATGTGGCGTTATGTTTCCGGGGTTTAAATGAATTATCCAAAAATTACTTTTTTAAAAGTCACAAGCGCTCAAGAAAAGCTTTTGAGATTAACTGAAACCATTCAAAAGCATTTTGATTTGGGACATAAGATCCAAATTTTTTGCGAGACAGACCCTGTTGCCACCTATATGGATGAGCTGCTCTTTCGATTTAAAGCTGAAAGCTTTATACCGCACAGAATTGCAAATGAAATATGCGATGATTTTGTGGTGATTACATGCAAGCTTAGTAATTTGAATGAAGCTTTAGTTTTGATTAATCTTGGAAATAGTGTACATGAAAAATTTCAAGATTATCAAATGATTTATGAGCTCTATGATGAGACGCATCCTGTTAAGGAAAATGCTTCAAGGTCAAGAAATTCCCATTATCAGACGCAAGGTTTTACGACAACTATTCAATAGTTTTATATTTGATACCCAAATCTTTTAACTCAGTTTGTTGGGTCAATAATGATTTATTTGCATCCTTTAACGTTTTTAGTTCCGTTTCGCACTTATTGATTGCTTTTGTAATCTCTGCCAAACTTTCATTTTTGTCGGACTGATGGTATTTTACCTTCTTCTCCATCAGTTTGGCAAGCTCTTTAATTAACACGTCTATTTCACCGTTATTGCTCCTAATATTCGCACTTATCCCCGTAACTTGAGTTTCTAACTTACCCAAGGCGTGCTCTTTTGCTAAATCAAGCTCTTTCCTTCTACCGCCGAAGACTTTGTAGTAAATATCCATGAGAAAATTACTTGTTTTTGTATCAATTTGTTTAAAAAGCTTCAATTTTTCCAAATTATCAGGTGTCGGCTCTTCGGTTACGAGTTCTTTAAATAATGTATTCATATTGTATTCGGTCTCTATCCCATCAAATTTTATCTTTCTTTCTCCAAAAAGGCTCGTTTTTTCACAATGATAGTGACCACTTTTCAGATTTTCATAGATTGCTTCTGATAAACCGGAAGTTTTTTGAGTAGAATTCATAATTACCTCGTAATAACTTTATTAATTACAATTACTATTATAGCAAATTAACGTAATTAAATGTAAATAATTAATAAATATTAATTAAACAGGGAGGTAAAACGTTGTGTCGTCACGTCCGAACTATAGCGGCAGTCTGAAAGACTGTCGCTCGTAAGAATTTAGCTTATTTGACCAATTGATAAATAGCATGGGCTGCTAAGAGCGTGAAAGGTTAAAAAAAAAGCTTGGCTTACTTCAGGGTATCTTCGATCACAGTGCAAAAAATTTGCTGTTTTTCGGGGTCGTCGGACTTGTAAATATAGCCGATATAATGAATGCCGTGCATTTGAATGTAGGCATTTGCAAGCTCTGATGAATGAATCGATTGTTTAGATAGCGCTCGATGGAGCGAGTCCTTTAATGCACGAAGCGATGTTTTAACCAAAACAAAAACTGCCGAATTTTCAACCAGCATCTGAAGTTTGAAATGTTCATTTTTTGCAAAACTCTCACTGATTTCACGAAGAAGCATCACAAAAAGTGTTTTAAAGACTTCTGGCTGTAAAATCGTCCGCATAATGACGGGATTTAAAGAATAAAAGAAATTTTCAAGTGTTAGATCATGGTATTTAAAATTAGATTCCAGTAGTTCCTGAACAGTTGAAATCAGTTCTTTTTGTTTGGAAATGATCCCTCCATTAAAATCTCTGAAATCTCCGACTATTCTCAAAAGCTCTAAAACAACTGCCTGTCTTGCCTCATAAAGATTGATGGAATGATCCCTCCTTAAAAAATGCTCTTTTGCAAATTTTACTCTAAAAACAGTAGCTTCCTTAGGGTATTTTTTTCGAAGACATCCTACTTTTTTTGACCTATCGTGAATATACGTTAAAAAACTTTCTTTCTTTTTAAACATATCCTGGATGGAATATTCGTTCTCCGATTTCAAGACGCGTACCAAAATAATTGTAAAGAAGAGGTTGGCATGCGTTTGTTCATCAAAAGAAATATACCCTTGAGGAATATCCCTCAAGAATTTAATTTGGCTACTTAAAGATAAGATGTTTCGCATAATCTCTTCTTCATTTCGAGGCATGAAGACAGGATGCATCAAGTACTCGATACTATCTTTAAGATGGGACGGTAATTCCAGACGAAGAAGGTTGATCTCTTTTCCTGTAAATTCAGAGCCATCCGGTTTTTCAACTTCCATATAAAAGGTACAAATGCTTTCTGATCCCCGCCTATTGGCAAAAAAAGAATTTTCTACAAGCAAAATATTTGGAATATGCGTTCTGATAGCATTAATGAGATGTTTCTGATCAAAAATCTCCTTATCCTTCAAAAAATTAATTCCAACCAGAATCCCTAAGACCTTCCGCGGATTTGTCGCTATGTCAATAACGCTTCGAATGATCTTTAGGCTCAAATGCCTGTGTGTGGGCTCAAGTCTTACGGCTTCTTTCAAATTTTTTCTAAAAAGATAATGTACGCTTATTATACGGCTCAAAAGTTTACATTCTCTTGCTGCCTTGAAATCGTCTCTGCACATCACTAAAACGTGTTGCATTTCTGTTAAAACATCCGGGTCAAATTCTTTGGGGAGTCTTTCTGCAAGATAGGCTATATGCTCTTGGATGAGAGCTGTTTTTTCATCCGCCGAAAGACCCTTAACTTCCAAAATACGCCTAGCATAAAACTGGGATTGCATTCCAAGTCGCACTTCGGTTTCTATGATCGGTAAATTCCTTTGAATTTGTTCATATTCTTCGTTATTTTGTACTTGAATCATCACCTCGCAAACAGTGTAGATGGTAGAGCCAAATTGGGGCATATTAAAGTCTGCTGCATAAATTAAGAGAACGTTTAAACGTTTTCCAGGGATTAACCAATGGCTGATCATTTCAAAAAAAAAGCGAAAAGCGTTGGATCTATATTTGGATAAAACGAAAAAAGACATTTTTAGCGGTTTTTCAGACCAGACGCAAGATGTCAAAAGCGGTAAAAGCTCGTTCAAAGCTTTTTTAGTTTTTTGCAAAGAAACCGGATCATCGGTTGTGTCTTCAAAAAAATCTTTAGGTAAAATATTTTCTAAAATGTTTTTTAAAGCGTTTGTATAATGGGCGTGATTGGAGTGGAAGATGCTGTTGCGATGAAATTCATGGTTTGCTGACCTGGAGCAAAATTCTGTTGAAATTTGAGGAAAAAAACCGATGTTTTCAGCCATTTATATAAAGTTTTTTTTGGTTAATGTTCTTCGTAAGCTGGTTTTGTAAGACGTAATGTAGTTAATTCATGAATTATTGTCCCGATTTTTTCTCCATCATCTTTAAAAGAACAAATATGAAGAGGCATTCCGTTTTGTTTAGCAAGTAACAAAGAACGCTGGTGTAATATTCTGGCACCTTTGG
Organism: Parachlamydiaceae bacterium; assembly: GCA_041691015.1. Taxonomy (GTDB): domain Bacteria; phylum Chlamydiota; class Chlamydiia; order Chlamydiales; family Parachlamydiaceae; genus JBBSJT01. The sequence continues at coordinate 25,338 of JBEPVN010000011.1, forward strand.
AAACGATATCCAAGGCATGGTCATAGGATAATTTCTCAAATAATACAGCATCTTGATTTTTTTTTGGGTCAACGTTGAAGATTCCCGGTACATCTTTAAAAAACTCCACATGAGAGGCGTTTAATGCGCATGCCAAGCCGACAGCTGTTGTGTCAGACCCTCCCCTTCCAAGCGTTGTAATCTCTCCTTTTAAACTAACGCCTTGAAAGCCTGCGACAATCACCACTTTTCCAAGATCTAAATCTTTTAAGATGCGATACGGTTTTATATCGACGATTCTTGCATCAGAATGCCTATCGCATGTAATGATCCCTGATTGGCTTCCTGTAAAGCTCACAGCATTTCCACCTTTTTTTGCAATAGCCATTGCTAAGAGGGCAATGCTAATGCGCTCCCCTACCGTGACCAGCATATCATATTCCCGTCTTGGAGGATCTGTATTTACTTCATTTGCAAGAGCTATCAAATGATTTGTGGTGTCTCCCATGGCACTTACGACAACTACGATTTTTTCAAACTGTTTTGCTCTTTCCAGGATAATATCAGCTATTTTGCCAAAATGCTGAGGTGTGGCAACAGAAGCGCCCCCAAATTTCATAACAAGCGTATGCATAGTCTTTAATATCTCCTTAAATTGATCGCTTATTGTATGGATTTTTTTGAAATGGTCAATGGATAAGTTAGTCCTAAGGCTTTTTTTTAAGGATGCCTTGTTAGCTAAATTTCTTCGTCTTCTGTACTCAAAGCACGAAATCGGGAACGGTAATCATTTAGTGCTGCATTTGGATTTGGAGATGGGCGTGATCTCGTCACTTTGGATCGATCGCTTGTTTCTGTAAGATCAGCCTTATCTTCACCACTTGCTTTATGTTCGCGTGCAGCACTCATATGTTTTTCCTTATACAATTCCATAGCTTCTTCCATGTTCTTACCCGGGAAATAAGCTTGGAGTGTTTTTTTCTCATTTTCATTCAGTTTATCACTTTTAGAAGAACTTACAAAAAGGTTTGAAATTACATGTCCGATTTTTTCCCCAAAGCTCATTTTATTGTGTTCTGAATGTTTTATGAGTGATTCTGTTTTTGTAGATATAGCAGCGATTTCGCGATTGATTGCTTGGAGTTCGTTTCGAATCTCTTTTTGAGTTCTGCCCTCGACTGCGCTATCAATTTTTTCTTTCCCTGCTTTTTTCTCCAGCACTTCAAGATTTTGAATATGACTCTCCAGTTTGGAAAGCTGCTCTTTAATCCCTTTTTTATCGACATCGCTCATTTTGCTTGTTTCTTTAAAATTCGCAAACTCCTCTTTTCTGCCTTCATATTTGTCGCTAAGCCTTTGATATTCGGCTTTTGCTTTTCCAATATCCACATGAATGTCTTTGGCTGTTGTTATTCGCGATTGAAGATCATGTTTTAATTTGGTCTCATTTGTTTGGATTTGTTTTATTTTATCAGAGGTTGCAGCTTGTTTTTTGTTTATTTCGTTTACTCGGATTTTAGCTGTCTGAACTTTGTTTAATGCAATCTCAGCTTTTTTCTCTGCTTTTGCAACGCGGGCTTTTGTGCTTGTCCCAAAAATAAAACTGCTAAACTGAGCACTTTTAAGAGAATCGACTTTTTTGGATAATTTGTTAAGCTCTTTTAGATCTTGGTTCATACCCTCTAGAGCTTTATCTAATACTTTTTGGGTAGATTTGACTTCTTTGCTTAAAACTTCGCTTTCTTTTTTAAGTTCGCTAACATTTGTTTTTATAGAGGAAAGAATCTGTTTTTGGGCAGGGGTTAAATCTTTGACTTCTTTTTGAGCAGAAATTTCTTTTAAAATCGTTGACCCGACCGCATTGATTTTCTTTTGTTGATCTGTCTGATTTCCTTGAGATTTATTGCTTACAGAGCCAATAAAACTGCTCATTGTGGATTTAGATGATTCAATGATCGATTTCTTATCATCCACATTTTGAGCTTGAAATTGTGTCAATCTCCCATATCCCGAATCATGACTTGCGTAATCATTATTATGACTCATATTACCCTTATGTTTAACTTACCAAAAACCTTAATTTTTTCCGGTCATTGCCGCGTAACGTAGCTTATGTTGAACTACCTCTTGATACTCAGGAGTGCTTGGAGGTATCGCTTCTAATAGAGCATTTGTCAGATTTGAATGCTTAACTATTCTTTGAGCCGGGGCAATCCCTTCAATGTCTGACATAGAGACTTGGCTTTGACTATCTTCTATAAGTTTTACACAAGCCTCCAAACTCTCTTTATAGCTCAGAAATTCTGGTGAGCGGAACGCGTTTACATACCCCATAATTTTTTGATCATCACTTAAATCACTTTGTGTAATGACCTCTAATTTTTTACATAGTTCAACAGTTGCAAGAGCCATATTCGTATAATTTTTATAAACTTCTGATTCGGTTCCAAGTTTTGGATCATGCTCGATTTTGGTAAGATATGTTACAAGCTGTCCTAAAAAGCTAATTTCACTTGTTCTTACTTCCTTAAAAATATATGCCCTTGTTTTTTTTTTCGCATCATCAAAGACTCCTGTTTCAGTCGTAACGCTAACAGGAATTTCTTCTTCTTTTAACGAACTATAAGTTTCATACAAAGCTTGTAAATTTGGATTTCTTAAAAAAGGTTCAGGTTCTTGTTTTATGTCGACTTTTGTCCCGTCAGAACGAAGTCCCATCATTCTTGTCGGATCTAGAGTGTTTCGCAAGCGGTCAAATACATTCATTTTTGCGGGTTTTGCATTATTGAGTGCTACTTGAGCCCTTTTTGAGGTTTGAGATATTTGAAACTCGATGAATTGAAGCTGTTTATTACTGGCTTCTATCAATTTAGAATCGTTGTCCTTATCTATTTTTTCATTACCAATTTTTTTCTCAAGTGCATTCAAGTTTTTAATTTGATTTTTAAGGGATGCTAATTCACTTTTAATCGCATCTTTATCACCCGAATTTAATTTTGAAGCTGTTTTAGAATTTGCAAACTCTTCTTTTTTTGCCTCGTAATTTGATTCAAGAGTTTTGTATTGCTTTTCAGCTTTAGCTATTGCCTCATGTACTTCTTTGGCTGTACAAAGCCGTTTATCTAATGTTTTCATAAGTTCTGATTCATGGGCTTGAAGATCAGATATTTTACTGGACAATACTTTTTGTTGTGTTGTTAAAGAAGTTACAATTACTTGTTGCTTCTCTTTTTTCTCCACAGCAGAACCTGCCTTTATTTTGGCTTTTTCAACTCTTGTTCCCCTATCTTGACGAAAAAGAGTATTGCGCAAACGACCGGATGTTTTGAGAGAATCGACTTTTTTAGCAGACCCTTTCAGTTTACCGAGGTCTTTGCTCATTTGTATTTGAGCTTTAGCCCTCTCTATTTCAAAATTATTGATTTCCTTCTCAACACCTGCCTTGGATTTCTTAAGATCCTCAATATTTTCCTGGACATTGGATAGTATTTTTTTTTGGGCGGGGCTCAGATGTTTATCTTCCATTTTTGAATCAATTGACTGTACGAGCTCTGATCCGATCTGATTTACTTGAATTACCTGAGCTTTACGCTCCAATTTAATTGTATGGCTAACAACGCCTATATAAGATACGACTTCATTTTTTGCTTGTTCGACTATCTGTTTTTGCTGTTCGACTTCACTCGATTGAGCAGGGGTAAGCTTGCCGTATTGATTGCTTTCATTATGATAATCATTATAATTAGTCATTTTAACACCTATAAATTATCTTAATATTACAATATAATTATAACATTTAATTAAGTTTTAATAAAACAAATTAACTATTTAATTAAGTTATTAACTGTGAAAATCTATGATTTTAGCTCATCAATATAACAGCCCACTCCAATCATAAATAATTTGCATGTTCTTATTGCATTTTTTCTCCAGGTTCTGATACTCTTCATCTTTATAGTCTCATATATTGCAATTTCTACTACTAAAATGGCTTCGATAAATAGTGAGACAAAACAAATTTTATAGAAAATCAGGAGAAACCTTTAAATGTCTAAAAACCCCCAATACACCTGGAACGACAACAAATATGTTGATGATGTCGAATTTCAGGAAAATGATGCAGAAGCCTTCAAAAGCCTTCTAGATAATACTGTCGGAAAGCAGCCTCGAAAAGAGACGCTTTATACGCCGGGAACAATCTTAAAAGGTCGCATTGTTGAAATCACCAAAGATCACGTAGTCGTAGATGTTGGCTTGAAATCCGAAGGCCTAGTCCCAATGGAAGAATTTTCCGACCCATCCTTGCTAGTTTTAGATGGCGAAGTGGAAGTACTTTTGGACCAACCAGAAGATGATAATGGCCAGATCGTGCTTTCTCGCGAAAAAGCAGAGCGTACACGTCAATGGGAATATATCCTCGAACACTGTGAAGAAGGCTCTATCGTTAAAGGGCGTGTTTTACGCAAAGTTAAAGGCGGCTTGATGGTTGACATCGGTATGGAAGCATTCCTACCCGGCTCACAAATCGATAACAAGCGCATTAAAAATCTTGACGAATATATCGGCAGAACATACGACTTTAAAATTCTTAAGATCAACATCGATCGCAAAAACGTTGTGGTCTCAAGACGTGAACTCTTGGAAGCTGAACGTATTTCGAAGAAAGCTGAATTACTTGAAAACATCAATGAAGGCGACGTACTTGAAGGTGTTGTAAAGAATATCACTGACTTTGGCGTATTCTTGGATCTGGATGGAATCGATGGACTTCTTCACATTACAGACATGACTTGGAAGCGTATTAAGCACCCATCAGAAATGGTACACTTGGGCGAAAAACTTGAAGTGAAAGTCTTGAGCGTTGACAAGGACAAAGGTCGCGTAGCTCTTGGACTGAAACAAAAAGAAAATAATCCATGGGATCAAATCGAACAGAAATATCCACCGGGAACTCGCGTTAAAGGTAAAATCGTTAACCTGCTTCCTTATGGCGCTTTTATCGAGATCGAACCTGGCATCGAAGGTTTAATCCACGTTTCAGAAATGTCATGGGTAAAAAATATTACAGATCCAAGCGAAGTTGTTAAAAAAGGCGATGACGTAGAAGCTATTGTTCTTTCGATTCAAAAAGAAGAAGGTAAAATTTCTCTTGGAATCAAGCAAGCAGAACATAATCCATGGGATGATGTCGAAAAGAAATATAAGATCGGTACAAACGTTAAAGCTGAAATCCGCAGCTTGACAAACTACGGTGCTTTTGTTGAGCTTGAGCCTGGCGTTGAAGGATTGATCCATATTTCTGATTTAAGCTGGATCAAAAAGGTTTCACACCCTTCTGAAATCCTAAGAAAAGGCGACGTAGTCGATGCTATCATCTTATCTGTTGACCGCGATAGCAAAAAAATTACGCTTGGTGTTAAGCAACTTGGAAGCAATCCTTGGGAATGCATTGAAAAAACAATCCCTGTAGGATCCCTTGTCAAAGGTAAAGTTAGCAAAATTACTGCATTTGGCGCATTCGTAGAACTTGAAAATGGATTGGAAGGTCTAATTCACGTAACAGAATTGTCAGATCAGGCATTTGGAAAAGTTGAAGACGTAGTCTCAAAAGGCGATGAAGTCACTGCTAAAGTTATTAAACTTGATCCGGAGCACAAAAAAATTGCGCTTTCAATCAAGGAATACCTAATTGACACAAACCAAGTCAATCGCGATGACATCGTTGTGACATCTTCTAAACGAAACAAAAAAGAAGAACACAAAGAAGAAGACGCTTAATAAAAAAGCTTGGGGTTTAGTCATTTAAACCCCAAGTTTAAGAATAGTTTAAAGAAAGGCATTTTCTTCAAATAAGATTTTTGCTATAGTTAAATTTAAACATTCAACAAGTAATAATTTTTCTCCAAGAACATCCCCCATTAAACTGAAAAAGAGGCAAACGAATGAACAAAGATCTAGTTGCAATCTTTGAATATCTAGAACGTGAAAAAGGTATCAAACGCGAAATCGTCATTAGCGCAATCGAAGAGTCCCTGCATGCTGCTGCAAAAAAAAGCATTAATGGAGCTGCCAATGTCACGGTTACGATTAATCCAAAAACCGGCAATATCGATGTTTACTGCGAGAAAGAAATTGTAGACGAAGTTGAAGTGGCAGGACAAGAAATATCCCTCGAAGATGCACGCGTCTTGGATCCGGACTGTCAAGTCGGCCAATTTATCGATATTTTAGCAACTCCCAAAGATTTTGGGCGTATCGCTGCACAAAAAGCACGCCAGATCATTACGCAAAAATTACGTGGCGCAGAACGCGATGTCATTTACGAAGAGTACAGACATCGTGCAAACGAACTGATCTCCGGCACAGTCAAGCGTTTTGTCCGCGGATCGAATATTGTGATTGATCTTGGCAAAGTTGAAGCGATGATGCCTATGAAGCATTATCCTAAAACAGAAAAATACAATGTTGGCGAGAGAGTTTTAGCTTTACTCCTTGGAGTAAGCGACACAGAAGGCGGAGGCGCAGAGGTTATTTTATCCCGCAGCCACCCTAACTTTGTTAAACAGTTAATGGTACAGGAAGTTCCTGAGATCAACGACGGGATCATTACAATTGAAAAAATTGTAAGGGAAGCCGGATACCGAACAAAAATGGCTGTCAAATCGAGCGATTTTAAAATTGATCCTGTAGGGGCTTGCGTTGGAATGCGTGGAAGCCGCGTGAAAAATATCGTAAGGGAATTGCACAATGAAAAAATTGATATCATCCCTTATTCAGCAGATCCGGTTCAGCTTTTGCAAAACGCCTTAAATCCTATTGAAATACGTAAAATTAATGTGAGCGAGGAAGATAAAATAATTTCCATCGTCGTTGACGATGAAGATTTTGCTGCCGTTATCGGCAAAAAAGGCATGAATGCCCGCCTAAATGGGCAGTTAATCGGCTACGAACTTGACATTCAGCGCATGGGAGATTATAACCGTGCAATGGCAATGCAAAGAACGGAGCTTGCATCATCTGATGACATCACTTTAGATGAACCTCTAACTGAAATTGAAGGTCTTAACAAGCTGCTATTTCAACATCTTGTTGAACATCTTGCCTCAGAAGGCCTTAATACCACTCCAAGAACGCTGCTTACCGCATCACCGGAAAAATTGGCAACTATCCCTGGAATCAGCATTGAAACAGCAGACAAAATCTTAGAACAAATTAGAAAACAAAGGATGTAAGCGTTGGCTAAAAATCTGAAACTTACCATTAAAAATACACAGATCGCTGAAGCCATCAACTTAGGCAGCTTAAAAAGCAAACTAGCAAAGAAAAAAGAAACTACCCCTTCCCCTGATGCGAAAGAGGCTGCCAAAGTTGAAGCAAAAGATGAACAACCTCGCGTTAAAGCAAGATCCAGGTCTGCTTTTTCAGAAGGCTCTACGCATGAAACAAAACAAAAAGCTGAAGCTGAACATCTGGAGGTTGAAGAAATAGAAATTTCTTCAAATTCTTTAGAGGCAGAAGTTGCTCCAAAATCAGAAAAGCCTTTAGTCAATCACCATCAGACGGCTAAACAACCGGAGCTGGAAGTTTTCAAAGAAACATTAGAAGAGCAAAAAAAACCGCTGACGGAAGAATTAGTTTCAGCTCCAAAAAAGATGGAACCGCCAAAGCCGAGAGTACCTGAAAAAGTGATCAAAACTGAAAAACCTGCAATCAAAGCAGAAAAAATAGCAGAAAAAGTGGAACAAGCTCCTGTAAAAGCACGCCCAAGACCTATTATTCCTATGAGAAACATCAGGGAAGAACATGCTGCAAAACAGGCTGCAAGCTTAAAGCCGCATCTGCCGCAAGAACAAGCGATTCCTTCTATCAAACTTGGACCCACAGGAAGGCATATGCGGGACTTAGTGCCGCCGCCAAGACCTCCACAGCCAAAACCAGAAGTCGTAGAAAGAAAAACGATGAGACCAAACGACGTAAAGCCGTCTACAGATAGTTCTCTAAAACCAAAGCCTCGCGAAAACGCACCTACGAAAGAAGTTGAAGAAGAACGTAAAGGCCTAAAAACTGCTAAAACAAAAGAATTTAGAGATGTTAAGCCGACACGCAGAACCGACACAAACAAAGCTTTTGATGTTCGCGATAGACAAGGACTACGGGGTGATGATGAGCGCGAATGGCGCAAACGTCGTCATGGCAAACAAGCACGTATTCAGGAAGACACAACGATAAGACCTACTTCCCTAAAAGTAAGAGTACCGATCAGCATCAAAGATTTAGCAGTTCAGATGAAGCTTAAAGCTTCTCAATTAATCGCCAAATTGTTCTTACAAGGCATGGTGATGACATTAAATGACTACTTAGAAGACGAAGTTGTTCTTCATATGCTAGGTTCTGAATTTGGCTGTGAACTTACTATCGATTCAACAGAAGAAGCGCGCATCCGTATTACAGATAAAACTGTAAAAGAAGAAATCACGACATCGGATCCTGCTGATTTAACGCTAAGACCGCCAATTGTTGCCTTTATGGGCCACGTTGACCATGGTAAAACAAGCTTGATCGACTTTATCCGCAAAAGTAATCGCGCAGCTGGAGAAGCTGGAGCTATCACTCAGCATATCGGCGCTTTCCGCTGCACAACAAGCGTTGGGGCAATTACGGTCTTGGACACACCGGGTCACGAAGCATTTTCAGCAATGCGCGCTCGCGGTGCAGATGTTACCGATATCGTCGTTTTGGTTGTAGCTGGCGATGAAGGAATAAGACAGCAGACAATAGAGGCAATCCAGCACGCAAAAGCTGCAAAAGTTACGATTGTAGTTGCAATCAACAAAAGCGATAAGCCAAACTTTGATCCTGAAACTGTCTATAGACAGCTTTCAGAACAAGACTTACTTCCTGAAAGTTGGGGCGGACAGATCATTACAGTCAATTGCTCCGCAGTCACTGGCGAGGGTATCCCGCAGCTTCTTGAAATGCTTGCACTTCAAGCTGAAGTTTTAGAGCTAAGAGCCAATCCGAATACCCGCGCAAGAGGAACTGTATTAGAGTCTGAGATGCACAAGGGAATGGGTTCTGTAGCTACTGTGCTTGTCCAAAACGGAACGCTTAAAATCGGTGATTCCGTTGTATTCAGCCAACTTTTTGGACGTGTCAAGACAATCCAGGATGAATACGGAAACCAACTAACAGAGGCTCCACCGTCAGCTCCGGTTGCAATTACAGGACTTTCCGGACTTCCGGAAGCTGGACAAGAATTTATCGCTGTGAAGAGCGAGAAAGAAGCGCGCGAAATCGCAGAAGCTCGTATGCTCGATAAGCGCGAATCAAACTTAGCTCTTAAGAAGAAAGTCTCGATGGAAAATCTGCTTCAGCAATCAAGCGAGGCTTCTAAGAAGATCTTAAACATCGTCTTAAGAGCAGACGTTCAAGGTTCTTTAGAAGCGCTGAAAGTTGCTTTACAAAAAATTGAATCGGATAAAGCCGACTTGAATATCATATTCAACGGCGTCGGTGAAATTTCAGAATCAGACGTCCAGCTAGCTGTTGCCTCAAAGGCTGTCATTATCGGCTTCCATACGCACATTGAAAGCCATGCAGACTCCCTTGTGAAACAACTTGGAGCACAAGTCAGACTTCATGATATTATCTACCACGCAATCGATGATGTCAAAGCATTGATGGCAGGACTTTTAGATAAGATCGCTATAGAAACAGACAAAGGTACAGCTGAAGTCAGAGCCACTTTCAAATCATCGCATCATGGTATTATTGCAGGATGCTATGTGACAGACGGAGTTATTCAGCGAAATAATGCTGTACGTGTCATACGGAATAAGGAAAATGTTCATAAGGGACAAATCGGTTCCCTAAAACGTGTTAAAGAAGATGTTCGTGAAGTCGCAAAAGGCCTTGAGTGCGGAATTATCTTGAATAATTTTACACTGATAGAGGGCGATATACTGGAAGCTTACGAAATCACTTATATCACACAAACCTTATAAGGAAGATTAAACTATATGTCAGCACAACGCACAGAAAGATTAAACTCACTCCTTAAGGAAGTGATTTCAGAAGTCATCAGAAGAGATGTAAGAAATCCTCACGTAAACGAACTTGTGACGGTGACAAGAGTTGATATTACGAAAGATCTGCATTACGCTAAAGTTTATATCAGCGTTATCGGCGATGCAGCTGCTAAAGCTGAAACATTAGCGGCATTGCAGTCGGCAGCCGGTTTTATCGCTGTCAACTCATCGCACAAAGTGGTGATGCGCTATTTTCCGACTTTGACCTTCAAACTCGACGATAGCGTAGATAAACACATGCGCGTTGCAACACTTCTTAGTGAAATTAGTCACGAGAAGAAAATGCGTGATGAAAAAAATGAAGCGTCTAACACCAAAGCGCCTCACGATGAATAATGAAGATACAACGCCTGCCGGCATTCTGCTTGTCAATAAGCCGGCCGGCATTACTTCGTTTCATTTGGTTGCCCTATTACGAAAGATTTTAGGAGTTAAAAAAATCGGTCACGCCGGAACTCTTGATCCTTTTGCAACAGGCGTCATGGTCATGCTGATCGGAAGGGATTATACAAAACTTTCCGATCAACTTCTCACTTCAAATAAAGAATATATCGCAAAAGTTCATCTGGGTATCGAAACGGACACTTACGACAAAGATGGACAAATCGTTAACGAATCCCCTATTGTTCCAAGCTTAAATGATATTGAAGAAGCAATCCAAAGCTTTCAAGGCGAGATTGAACAAATCCCTCCCATGTTTTCAGCCAAAAAAATCAACGGCAAAAAACTCTACGACCTTGCAAGAAAGGGTGAAGTGATAGAAAGAGCTCCCTGCAAAGTTACTTTGCAAACAGAAATTCTCTCCTATGTCTACCCCTATCTTGATATACGCGTTAAATGCACTAAGGGCACTTATATCAGAAGCATAGCCTATGATCTTGGTAGAATGCTCGGCTGTTATGGTCATCTGACGGCATTGCAGCGCACCGCAAGCGGCGCCTATCTTCTTGAAAAATGCCTCGACGGCACTCTTTTGAACCCCGCCACTATGAATCCACTCACTTTGCAGCAATATCTTATTAGGTAACTATTGGTGGCACTACTTCGTAGTGCACCGGTTGTCACCACCGGCTATCTATGTTGAATCGCGCCGCGATTAACGCCCCTATTGTTTGATCTATGTTGAATCGCGCCGCGATTAATGCCCCTATTGTTTACATTAGGATATCTATGTAAGTTTGCATTTAGAATGTAATCGCGAAGCGATCTAACATAGATAGCCGGTGGTGACAACCACATATGCATTAAGCTAAGAGATTAAGTTGTTTAAAATTAGAATTTTG
>JBEPVN010000012.1:0-35252 GCA_041691015.1 Parachlamydiaceae bacterium
TGTTATCTCTTGTTAGAGGTTCGACTCGAACTGTCTTCCTTTGCGTTAAAAAAAAAGCTTATACTGGTTTAGTGCGGACCCTTTAAGCTTAAGGGGATTCGATGAGCTTGCGCATTTTTTTGCCCGGAGTGAATTTCACCGCGCTTCTTGCTGGGATGATGATAGGCTGATCTGCTTTTTTAGGATTGCGACCGATTTTTTGTTTGCGTTGAACCACTTCAAAGACTCCAAAATCACGAAACTCCAATCTATCCCCGCCAGAAAGGCTGTCAATCATTTTATCGAGAAAAGCTTGAATCACGTGGCGCACATCATTTGGGTGTATTCCTCTTTCTTGCGATATTGTATTGATGAGCTTTTTTTTAGTCATCGTGCTTTGTTTCGTCATAGTGGTCATAATACTTTAGGCTCCTTAAGGTTTAGGTATGCGAAAGACTTTTGTTTTGTTAAATTGTAATTTCTCATCATAATCAATGAAAGATTCGTTTCAAGAATATTCTTTACACTTTATGTTTTTTTTTATTGTTTTACTCGGACAAGCAGCTTATTTTTTTTGCCGGCAGCAAGTAACATTAGGCGCCCATCTATCAAATCTTTAGTTGAAATGATGGCGTTTTCATCGTTTATTTTTTCGTTATTGAGATAAACGCCGCCGTTATTTAAAAGGCGCTTTCCCTCTCCCTTGCTTGTGACAAGTAAAGCTTTTACAAGAAGATCCACGAGTTTGATATCCTGTATTTCACTAAATTCAAAAGTCTTTGTAGGGATATCTCCGGCAATGTTTTCTAAAATTTCAGCGTTTAAAACAGTTTTTGCCCCGGGCGCCATGCCTTTTGTAGCTTGCATAGCTACATCTAATTTCTCTTTACCATGTACAATAAGCGTGACTTCTTCTGCCAATCGTTTTTGAGCAGTATTTGGGATATAATCTGCTTTTTGCATTTGAAGTTCAAATTCACGAATTTCACTCATATCCATAAAAGTTAAAAGACGCATTAATTTGATGACATCTGCATCTGAGACGCGCACAAGATATTGATAAAATTCATAAGGCGATAATTTCTCAGACGAGAGCCAAATAGCTCCTTTTTCCGATTTGCCAAATTTTTGGCCATCGCTTCTTGTCATAAGCGGAAAAGTTATGCCATACGCCGGCTTTCCATGGACTTTGCGAATAAGGTCTGTTCCAGCAGTAATGTTTCCCCACTGATCGCTGCCGCCAAGCTGAACTGTGACCCCATGATTTTCATAAAGATATAAAAAATCATAACCTTGTAAAACCTGATAGCAAAATTCAGTAAAGCTCATTCCCTCTTCGGAATTTAATCTTGTTTTGACGCTATCTTTTGCAAGCATCTGCCCTATTCTAAAATTTTTACCCACCTCTCGTAAAAAGTCGATAAAGGAAAAATTTTTAAACCAATCGTAGTTGTTTACAAAAACAGGTTTCGCGTTTGTTGAATGATTATCAAGGATTGCGCTTAAATTTTTGTGAATGCCTTCCAGATTTTTTTCAATGGTATTAGAATCGAGTAGTTGTCTTTCTGCTAATTTACCAGATGGGTCCCCGATCATGCCTGTTGCGCCGCCGGCTAAAGCGACAGGTGTATGTCCGCACTTTTGAAACCAGGCAAGCCCCATGATGGCAACCATATTTCCAAGATGCAAACTGTCAGAAGTTGGATCGAATCCACAATACACTTTAAGCGGTGTTTTAACTATGAGCGCCATTTCTGTCGATGTTTCAGCCTCGATAAAACCGCGTTCTTTCAAAATTTCAATTACATTCAACATAGCTTTAGTTCCTATTTTCTTTCATGGCTTTCAGAATTCATTTTTCGAAAGTGTTAGCCATTGTCTGATTTAAGTGATTTTCTGTCAACAGTCTAGAAAAATTCATTTCTAATATATTTTTAATCTGCTATCTAGAAATCATACCTTCAAAGGAGATCTAAAGTTATGTCTAAAAAAGCAGATGATAGTCCTCAAGTAAAAAAATACCGCAAAAAATTGGAAGAATCCATTTCTGAAGAAAAAAAACTGATAAATCCAGAATCCATCCAAAAAATGAGAAATTCCATTCACAAATGGATTAACGCTCATTCAAAAGAACGCATTCCTCTAAAGCATAAATCCATTGGTCTATTCGATGAAAAAACGCATCCGGCAATTCCAAAAAACAAATTTATTTTGAAACTGCAATCGAATCTTAAAAAAAATCCGGAAAAAACACTTTCAAAATTAAATTTTAAAGCAACAATCCTTTAAAATGGATTTGCTGTGTCTAAAAATTGAGTCTTAATACCGAATTTTTGCGACAGATGCTCTCCTAAAGCTTTTGGCCCTATACGCTCTGTCGCAGTATGTCCAAGCGCAAAAAAATTCATTTTTTCTTCACAAGCAATATTCCACACGGGCTCATCAAAATTTCCTGTGATAAAGCAGTCCACGCCGTCTAAAATCGCCTCATGAATAGATTTGTATGCTCCGCCAGAAATCAAGGCTGCTTTTTTAATCTCTTCTTTTCCAAAGAGTGCAGCGTGCGCCTTTTGGCCATAGTATTTTTCAAGTTTTTCTTGGAATTTTTCTCTTGCTTGACCTTTGATTTTACCTTTCACGCCAATTAATGTGCCGTTAAATGTGCCAAAAGGCTCTAAATCAATCCATCCCATGTCGCTTGCAGCTTTCCAGTTATTGCCGATTTCTTTGTGGGCATCTAGCGGCAAATGATATGCAAGTAAGGAAATATCATGTTTTAGCAGAAGCTCAAGTTTTTTTTTCTTTACGCCCGTAATCTCATAAGAATCATTTTTCCAAAACATCCCATGATGCACGATCAAAGCTTCGCATTTTGCATCGATTGCTTTTTCAATCGATTCCAAAGTTGCAGAAACAGCAGTTGCAATTTTAGTAATTTTTGGAGATCCTTCCACTTGAAGTCCGTTTGTGCAATAGTCGGTAAATTCGTCAACTTGCAAAAGGCCGTTTAAATAAAGAGATAATTCTTGTAAAGTAAGCATGACTTTATAAACCTATAAAAAATTGTTAAATTTGAAGATTACCAAAAAATGAACTTAAAAAAAAATGAAAAAGGTAAAATGGCAGCCGCTAAAAAAGCTGCTGCACTTGTAAGTACTGGTATGAAAATCGGCCTTGGGACAGGATCTACGTCAGAATATTTTATTCAGGCGCTTGCAGAACTTGTAAAAAACGGATTAAAAATCCAAGCAGTAGCCACTTCAAAGAAAAGTTACGACTTAGCGCAAGATCTAGGGATTGAGATGTGCGACATCAACGCAATTAAACTTTTAAGTTTTACAATTGATGGCGCAGATGAAATTGATCTTGGCAAACAGATGATCAAAGGCGGGGGCGGTGCGCTTCTTCGGGAAAAAATAGTCGCTCACATGGCAGATGAAATGATTGTAATAGCAGACGAATCAAAACTTGTAAAACAGCTTGGCCAATTTCCAATTCCTGTTGAAGTGACGCCTTTTGCGATACAAGTTACCATGAGGTTTTTAGAGAATTTAGGAGCAAAAAGTTTTTTAAGAAAAGGTCCTGATAATTTGCCCTATATTACCGATAACGGAAATTATATCGTCGATTTAAAATTTCAAGATTTAAATTTTGATCCACCGGCTCTTAATTTAAAACTAAAAGCAATCCCCGGTGTGCTTGAAACAGGTTTATTTATTAATATGGCAGGAAGAGTCATTATCGGCTATGAAGATGGCCGCACTGAAATTATTTAGGAATCATTTTAAGAATTTTTTTAAAAAAGGATCAAAAGGAATCTATGCTATCAGAACTCATACAACTTAGCTTCGATAAAATCATGCAGACCAATACTTACACCGTGATTATCCTGATGGCAGAGGGAAAGCGTTTTCCCATTTACACAGAACCCACTATCGGCAGAATTTTACAGATGTACCTGACAGAAACAGAGAGGCAGCGTCCTTTGACGTATGATCTGATCGATTCAATTTTTATGGGGCTTGATATTGAAGTAAAACAAGTTGTGATCTACGATCTGCAAGACACCATCTATTTTGCAAAGCTTTTTTTAGAACAAATGTGCGATAAGCTAAAACGCATTTTAGAGATTGACGCAAGGCCCTCTGATTGTATCACGCTTGCCTTAATGAACAACATCCCTGTCTTTTGCACGCGCGAAGTCTTCGACAGAACAATTGCAGTCGAGGAATAGCGTCTTAAGATTGTTCTTAAACGGCGCAAGCTTTTTTCAACAGAGAGGACTAAAGAGGCTAAAGTATCACCACGTTGTGGTGAACAAATTGTTTTGATTTCCGGTGGTTGTAACCACATATGCATTAAAATCACATCAAATTAAGTCCCTCTCTGTGGCCTCTGTGGTTGTAATAAATAGTGTTTATTTTTTACCACAGAGACCACAGACTCGACTTATGTGATTTTTCGAAGCGGAAAACAACTCAAAAACAACACCCTAGCTAAAGGGCAACGCCCTTAGCATTACCCATTTTTTTTAAGTCGCTATTAACGCATACGCATCAAGCTAATAAATATAGGGGCCCTAGCTTGATGCGTATGCGGCAGCGGCGAAAGAAAAAAAACGGCAGGCGATCAGTCTGCAATATTAAAGCAAACTCACATATTTAAAATAATTTTTTGTATGTATGGATTTACGATTTGCTGTACTAGTAATTGATTTTGAAGGATTGTCCGGCTAAGGCTATCAGGGATGAAACAGCCTCATCAGCATCTACACCGCAAGCTTCGATCTTGATTTTTGCACCTTTTGCAGCAGCCAGCATTAAAATGCCAAAAAGTGATTTGGCGTTCACCCGATTTTTTCGATAATTTAAAAATATTTCACTTTTAAACGAAGTCGCGCATTTAACGATTTCTGTAGATGGTCTGCAATGCAAGCCCCTATCGTTTAAAATAGTGAACATGCCTTGTGAATTATGTTTTAAATTTTTATGCATAAGACAATTTTAATACTCCTCGCTTGATTTACTTGCAAATATTTTATATAATTAATTTCTAAAAAAGAGAGGGTTAACACATGACAACAAAAAAAAGAACAGAAGTTTTAGCAGAAGATCGCTGGGATGTAGAAGCCTTATACAAAACGCCGGAAGATTGGAACAAAGCGTTTCAGAAAATAGTTAACGAGGAAACAAAACCTCGTTTTAAAGAGATTGCTTCCTATAAAGGCAAGCTCGAAAATGATCCGGAAACTTTTAAAAAAGCATTCGAAGCTTATCTTACAATAAGCCGTGAGCTGACAAAACTCTACACTTACGCGCATTTGCGACATGATGAAGATATTACAGATAATGACTTTAAAGTAGCCTACAGCAAGATATCTTCTCTTCTCTACGATTTTTCAGAAGAAACTTCCTGGATAGAACCAGAAATTTTGAGCATGCCAGAAGATAAATTACAGAAATTTTTAGAAACCGATGCCCTAAAGCCTTATAAGTTTACCATAGAAAAAATTGTAAGGATAAAAAAACATACGCTTTCAAACGAACTTGAAGAAATGCTCAGCTCTGCAGCAAAAGCTCTTCAAACACCGCATAAAGCATTTTCTGCAATGAACGATGCTGACTTTAAATTCCCAAATGTCGTGGATTCAAACGGTAATGAAAGACCTCTGACACATGCGCTATACGGTCTTTACCTTCGCGACCAAGATAGGGTTTTGCGCGAAAGTACCTTTAAAACGTTGCATCAAAAGTACGCGGATTTTGAAAATACTTTGACGGATGTTTTAGACGGACAAGTGCAAAGTCATTGGTTTAACGCAAAAGCTAGGCATTATTCCTCATCGCTTGAAGCATCCATTTTTCCAAAAAATATCGAGACGGAAGTCTATCATGCGCTGATTAAGGCTGTGAACGAGAATTTATCCGTATTGCATAAATACTTTAAAATACGTGAAAAGATTTTGGGAATTGGTCCTTTACATATCTATGACACACAAGTTCCTCTAACAAAAGATTTAGATATCAAAATGAGTTATGAGGAAGCAGAAGATATTGTCATCGAATCGGTAGCTCCTCTTGGAGGCGATTATCAAAATGCCTTAAAACAAGGTTTTAAAAATAAACGCTGGGTCGACCGTTACGAAAATCAAAATAAACGCTCCGGCGCTTATTCTAGCGGATGCTTTGATAGTGAGCCCTATATTCTAATGAACTATAAAGGTATTTTGAGAGATGTATTTACGCTTGCGCATGAAGCAGGTCACAGCATGCACAGCTTATATAGCCGTCAAAATCAACCTTATCACTCTTCAGACTACCCTATTTTTCTTGCAGAAGTAGCTTCCACATTTAATGAAGAACTTTTGATGCGGACGCTTTTGAAGCGGTTTACAAAAAAAGAAGAGCAAATATTCCTGATCAATCAAAAAATCGAAGATATTCGCGGAACACTCTTTCGCCAAACTTGTTTTGCTGAATTTGAACTTTTTATCCATCAGATGGTGGAACAAAATATTCCTTTAACGCCAAAACTTTTAAAAGATGAATACCGCAAACTTAATCAAAAATATTTTGGTGATTCTGTGATTCTAGATAAGGAAGTAGATATCGAATTTGCTAGAATTCCGCATTTTTACTACAACTTTTATGTATATCAGTACGCAACAGGAATTAGTGCCGCTCTTTCGTTAGCTGAAAAAGTTTTAAATGGTGACCAATCAGACAGGGATGCATATCTTTCCTTCTTAAAAGCCGGAAGTTCCGCCTATCCCATTGATATCTTGAAGAATGCTGGAGTCGATATGAGATCGCCAAAACCAGTAGCGTCTGCCATCGGCAGATTCGCCGCTTTGGTGGATCAGCTAGAAACCTTAACCAAATAGGGTTTTTTAGCAGTTTTTATGCTCAAGTGCTAAATTGACTGTTGCCTAAAATTTCACGATTGTTTATCGTATTATTTTTTCAACCTTATAACAGGAGACAAAACCATGGGCGAAACATGTTGCCAATCCAAATCCAGCTGCACGACCAAGACAAAATTCAAACCTCTTGGAAGCCGGGTTCTTGTTCAAAGAATTGAACAGGAAGAAAAGTTAAAAGGTGGGATTCTTTTACCGGATTCTGCAAAGAAAAAACAAGAACAAGCAAAAGTCATTGCAATAGGTACTGGAAGCCGCGATAAAAACGGTAATTTCATTGAGATCCCTGTAAAAATCAATGACATCATCTTGATGGAAAAATACTCCGGTCAGGAAATTAAAATTGATGATGAAGAATTTGTTATCTTAAAAGCAGATGACATCATGGCAATCGTAGTAAAATAAATTTAGTTTAAGGAGTACTGACAATGGCTGCAAAAGATATTAAATTCAAAGAAGAAGCACGTCAAAAAATTTTAAAAGGCGTTCGCATATTGGCAGATGCTGTTAAAGTGACTCTTGGGCCAAAAGGGCGCAATGTCATCATCGACAAATCTTACGGCACTCCCCACATCACAAAAGACGGCGTTACAGTCGCAAAAGAAATTGAACTTGACGACAAGCATGAAAATATGGGCGCTCAAATGGTCAAGGAAGTGGCAAGCAAAACTGCCGATAAAGCAGGCGATGGCACAACGACCGCAACAGTACTTGCAGAAAGCATCTTTAGCGAAGGCTTAAGGAATGTCGCTGCAGGAGCTAGCCCCCTCGATCTAAAACGAGGCATGGAAAAAGCTGTTAAAACGGTTGTAAAAAAACTTCAAGAGCTTAGCAAACCTATAAAAAATGGTCAGGAAATTGCGCAAGTTGCAACTATTTCTGCAAATAACGATCCTGAAATTGGCGAAATCATTGCAAAAGCAATGGAGCGCGTCGGAAAAGACGGGACCATTACAGTTGAAGAAGCAAAAGGCTTTGAAACAGTCCTAGATGTTGTAGAAGGTATGAATTTTGATCGCGGATATCTTTCTGCCTATTTCATGACGAATGCAGAAACACAAGAGTGCGTATTAGAAGATGCTTATGTTCTCATCGTTGAGAAAAAAGTCACTGCAATCCGCGATATGATCCCTCTTCTTCAAGCTGTCGCTGAAAGCGGCAAGCCTTTACTCATCATCGCAGAAGACGTTGAAGGCGAGGCTTTAGCTACGCTTGTAGTCAATCGTTTAAGAGCAGGTCTTAAAGTTTGTGCTGTTAAGGCTCCTGGATTTGGCGATAGAAGAAAAGCAATTCTTGAAGATATTGCCATCTTGACTGGCGCTCAAATGATTTCTGAAGAGCTTGGCATGAAACTTGAGGGCGCAACCCTTGAAATGCTTGGACGTGTGAAAAAAGCTGTCGTCAAAAAAGAAGACACAACTTTAGTTGAAGGTGCCGGCGATAAATCAAAAATCAAAGATCGTATTGCCTTGCTAAAGCGTCAAATTGAAGAAACAGACTCAGACTATGACCGTGAAAAACTTCAAGAGCGTCTTGCTAAACTTGGAAGCGGAGTTGCTGTCATTAGAGTTGGCGCTGCAACTGAAGTTGAAATGAAAGAGAAAAAAGACCGCGTAGATGATGCACAGCACGCAACTGCTGCAGCTGTTGAAGAAGGAATACTTCCTGGTGGTGGTGTAGCCTACATTCGCTGCATGCCGGCAGTACGGGAACTTATCGAAACCTTAAATGGCGATGAGAAAACGGGCGCTCACATTATCTTAAAAGCGTTAAGTTCTCCGCTTCGTCAAATTGCTGAAAATGCAGGGCAGGAAGGCTCTATCATTATCCAGCAAGTTGAAAAACTTGGCGGCGCTCATGGTTATAACGCATTAACCGGCGATTTTGTTGATATGATCGAAGCCGGGATTTTGGATCCGACAAAAGTTGCTCGTACGGCACTTGAACATGCAGCTTCCATAGCTGGTCTTCTCATTACAACAGAAGCGTTAGTTGCAGACTTTAAGAGCGAAACTGCGCCTAGCATGGCTTCTGCCGGAATGGATTACTAAAAGTCCATTAGCTTCTTTAAGATCAAAGGGAATGTTCAAAAAACATTCCCTTTTTTTGATCTTCTTCTGTCTATTTTCACAAAACAGCCGTCTCTTTTAGTGAGTTTTTAGTGAAAACAGCCGTCTCTTTTGGTGAGATTCTATCAAAACAGCCGTCTTTTTTCTATGCTGAAACCTTTAGCCAAGAGAGTAATCACTTAAATTTGTGTCTTCTATATATCATTCTTTGTGCATGAATTCATTAATAGAGTAGTTGAGATTCTTTTTGGTAGACTCGATCTCGTTTTTGATTTTTTTTATTTTGGATTCTAATAATAATGATTTGACGGCTAAAATTTCTATGCGTTTTGGAATAGGGATTTCGCCAACAAATTCCATCGTAATATGACCCTCAACATTAAGTTCTTTTAATACATGCTGACCCGCCTCATCAATAGCTTTTATTGTTTTTAAGATATCGTTATCATTTACAGGCTTCCAGTTATTATTCCGGGATAAGATTAAAAAACTTGATGGGATGTAAAGGAGTTCATCTTTTACTGCTGCCTCACTATCTGGCCCAAAGATCTTATAAACTTTGGCTTTTACTAAGGGTATTACTTGAGATGGAAGAGCTCTACTTCCTGCAGTTAAATAACAAAGACTTGTGCTCATATTTTGCTCCTTTTTTTAATTTATAGCTTTTACCATGTTGCAAAAAAAAAATCAATAATTTTAGTTTACATAGGATATTAATTATATTTTTTTTAATATTATCTATTTAATAAATATTAATAAAAATAATTTAAAGTTGTATTTAAATATAAATTCATATATTATATGTATAAAAAAGGTAATTTAATGCAATTAAACTATAATGATTTATTCAACATAAAAACTAGTTTTTATTTAAAAAATTTTAGAACTAACGAAGAAGGTGAAAAATTTACTAATGTCGTAATGCTATTTTTTCACACGATGCATTGCATAAATACAAACACTGAGTTTAGAGAAAACTTAAGTCAATTAAAAATTACTAAAGAAGATATCTCTGCCAATTATTTGTATATTTTTAATAATCTCATCGACAAAATTTTGCCAAACGTTACAAATGATGATCTATATTCTTGTTTTCCGACCATCCAAAACCAATTAACAAACCTTTTAAATACTCCTAGCGTCAGTCGAAATGAATTAAAATTCTGCTGTCAAAAAACCATGAATAAAATTTTAGAAATTATCGCAAAGAGAAAGGGTGTTTGTATCTTGGATCATCAATTTAAGATTAGAGAAACTGAAATAAAAAATCATCAGGTACAGGTTTCTTCCCTCCCTGATTTTAACTGTGATTACTTTGCTCTCTACAGACTTCATGAAACGAAAGCAGCAAATTGGCTTTTTGGAAAGACTGATTGTCCGTTATACTATGAAAGTGGTGAGGAGTTCTATAAAACTTTCATTAACGAATATGGTTATACAATGGAATTTGAACCAAGACATAACGATATGATCGTCTATCTCGATAATTCTAAAATGCCTACTCACTTTGGAATATTTGCTGACTCTAAAAAAGTTTATTCTAAATGGGGTCCCCATCTATCGCAAATTTTTCTTCACGATATTGATTTTGTACCCGCGGCTTATGGTTCTTCTTATCTCATTTTGAGAAAACCAGAAACTTAAAAGCTCATCGCATCCTTCTTTTTTAAGCCTATTAAAAATTAATTGCTTG
Organism: Parachlamydiaceae bacterium; assembly: GCA_041691015.1. Lineage (GTDB taxonomy): Bacteria > Chlamydiota > Chlamydiia > Chlamydiales > Parachlamydiaceae > JBBSJT01. The sequence continues at coordinate 10,661 of JBEPVN010000012.1, forward strand.
AAATCCCCAAAATAAAGCAAAATGCCAAATTCAATATTTCAAGCTTTAACTATAAGGAAAGCAATCTATGAAAATTATTCATTCAATTAAATATTTTTTTTGGCTCATGATCTGTCTTGGGACATGCTTTAATGCTGAAAGTTCCCAAGCAGAAAAAATTTATGCACCCATATTCCACCCAAATGGATATATGGCATGGACAGGTAATGTGAACGCACCGTTTTATTACGAAAATTACTCCGTAGTCTGGAACGGCCTTAAAAACCCGCATTCCCTATTTTCTTACAAAAATGGACAAAAATTATGGGAAGGTATTTTATACAATGAGTGCGGTTATAACAAAGATTCTGCTGTTGTTTATCATATGAACGGAAAGAAAGCCTGGGCAGGAGCTTCTTATGATGATAGTTTCTTTGGCCGTAATTTAAGCACGATTTATCATGATAATGGACAAAAAGCATGGGGCGGCTGTTTAGCAAATGAAACATTTACTTATAAAAACTCAACCGTTTACCATGATAATGGTCAACAGATGTGGCAGGGTGCATCAAGAAATGATCTTTCATATAAGTATGAGCCGTCTTATATTTATCATGCAAACGGAAGTGTAGCTTGGAGAGGTGGTTTTACAAAAGATGGCGGCGGAATGTATTCATGCGGCGTATATTATAGTAATGGAGCCCTTGCTTGGAGCGGTGAGCCCACAGATCCGATTTACGACCAATTCGGAAATATTTCTACAGGAAGAGCTACTTCCATTGCTTTGGATCTTGGCAATTGCAGCTCTATACATGTTGATTCAAATGGATTCATGCGTTTATTCGTCGGACTTGGAAATAGCAGTTCGCTTATTTTCACAAATCAAGACCAAAATCCTGATCTTTTAATGGCGCTCGATTATCCGGCTTATTGTCTTATTTTTTCACCGCGAACAGGAAAAACACCCCGTTTTGTTGCCTTTGACAGAACTTTTCCTGTAAGCTATTAGAAAATATTTTTTGAAAGGAAATCATCCTTCCAGCGGTAGCGGTCGAAAAGACCGCCCGTATCATACCCTAAAATCGTGTAAGCTACATAAATTGCTTCAATGGAACTTAATCCCCGGCCAACATCCGAACAATCATCTTGTTTTCTTGGATAAGCTGTTTTAAAATGAGAAGGTAAACTTCTTTTTTCCATTTTACTTGCGTAAGGGACTGAATTGTACATTTTATCAGCGTAGCGCCAAGTAGCATCCAAAATAAATAGACCTTTACCGGTATCTGCAGACGATAAAAGAGGGCCGTCAAAAGATAGAATCACGTAATTTGGAAGGTCACCTATCTCGTGAACCGGATAAGTATAAAATTTAAAGTCGCAACGATTTTCCAAACCTGTTAAACTACATTTTTTAAGGTTTTCTCGCCTGTGACGCAAAACAACTGTTGGAGGAAATTCACACATATTTTAAACTTTTAATAGATTATTTCTTTGCCAGAAAAAGAACTATAACTCATAAATTGAAATTAATCAACCCTGATAAAAAAAGGATCAAAAATGAATAAGTTCATTATTTTATTTTGCATGATGTTTTCGCTTTGTAGTCTTACAGCAGAAAACAGTGTTCTTGGCTCAAAAATTAATTGGATTACAAGCTATGAAGATGCTGTCAACCAGTCAAAAGCTACTTCAAAACCAATCCTCTTATTATTCACAACCAATTACTGCCCATGGTGCGATAAATTGGATGCCGAAGTATTCAATACAAATGAATTTGCGCAAGCAGCAGAAAGTAAATTTATTTTTGTGATGATCGATAATTCGGGTGCAAGCGGCAAAGTATCGCCAAATCTTATCGCGCAAAATAGCGAATTAAAAAAGAAATATAGCATTCGGGGTTTTCCAACAGTTATTCTTTTGAATAACAAAGGTCAAAAAATCGGCGAAACAGGATACAAAGCTGGCGGCGGAAAACAATATGCGGAGCATCTTTTTAAGATGTTAAGCGATTTTTCCGGATATCAACAAAAATTAAGCAACCTCGAAAAACAAAATTTTTCGGGGCAGGAGCTTAAGCAACTTTACGAAAAAGCCCAAGAATTTGGGCTTGATCAAGATTGCAACAAAATTATGACTGTTGGTTTTGAGTCGGACCTAAAAAACTTTTTTTTGTTAGAGCGCTACCGCTACTTAAGTTATGAGGGAAGACACGAGACAGAAGAAGCTTTATCATTGAAAAAACAACTTCTCCAGGCCGATCCAAAAAATGAATCGCTTATCCACTACCATATCGCAATTATTGATTTTGAAGCCATTGCCTCAACTTTGGACAGCCATAAAAAAACTGCAGAATATTTAGTTCAGCCTTTGACAAATTATATTGATAACTTTAAAAAACAAGATAAAACAAATCTTTGGCGTTTGCATATGATCATCTCGCAAGTCTATTATGACAAAGATCAAACTGTCGAAGCTCTAAAACATGCAAAACTTAGTTACTCCTCAGCCCCGGCATCTGTTCAGCCTGAAATTGAAATCGTCATCAATAACTTTGAGCAAAATAATTCCATCCAATCCCTGGCTACTTTTTAATCAAATCTGATCCCACTTCACGAGATCCAATAAATCCTTTGGAATGTCAAATAAAAATCTTGAAGGCTGCGAACTTGAATCCACACCTTTTCTTTTGCGGCAGGTTGCCATACATATTGTTAACCGATGCATCGCGCGAGTCATAGCGACATAAAGAAGACGCCTTTCTTCTTCAATCCCCGTTTCCTTTAAACTTTTTTCATGCGGAATAATATGATCTTCTACCCCGACTAAAAAGCAAAAAGGAAATTCAAGACCTTTTGCGCTATGGAAAGTCATCAAACTAACCTTATCTTCCGCATGCGTTTTTTTCTCTGAATTCCATTCGTTTTGAAGAGTAAAGGTTGAAATAAAAGTATTAAGGGATGCATTTTCTGCCCCATGCTCATACTCTTTTAAAAGAGTGACAAATTCCTGGACATTCTCCCATTTAAAAAGCCGCATCTGATCGCTTTTTACTTCTTCTTCAATCGCTTTTTTATAGTTAATTTTTTCGATAAGCCAGGTCAATGTTTCATGTAAGGAATTTGTTTGAAATCTAAATTTAGCCTCTTCTATCACAGAAATAAAGGAGATAAGTCCTTGGTAGGATTTCTGAGGAATTTGAAATTCATCGCTAAAAAAATCCCGGTTCAACGCAACTTTCTTTAAAACTTCCCAAAGGGGAACATTTTGTGAGCGGTTATGCGCCGTTAAAAAATCCAATGTTGTTTCGCCAATTCCTCTTCTTGGTTGATTGATAATGCGAAGAATAGCTTCCTGATCGCTTGAATTTTGAATCAATCTTAGGTAGGCGTGCAAATCTTTAATTTCGCGTCTTTCATAAAATTCGGTGCCCCCAAAAATCTGAAAAGGAATGCCTCTTACCCATTCGCTCTTGTCCTGCCACATATGTTTCATTAAAGCAAATTCAAATTGCTTGGAAAGGGCATTTGATCTGTAAAGAATGGCAAAATCCTTCCACTTTGCATTTAGGGATTCTTTCATTTTGACCATGCGGTAAACAACAGCTTCAGCTTCCTTTACTTCATTTGGCGCAAAAAAAAGTTCGATCTTGGACCCATCTCCCTTACTGCTCCAAAGAGATTTTGCATGCCGCTTTTGATTAACACCGATCACTGCGTTTGCAGCTTTTAAAATCGTATTGCTCGATCTATAATTTTGTTCGAGCTTAATCATCGTTTCAGCCTCAAAGTTCAAAATATTTTTTACATCAGCGCCTCTCCATCCGTAAATGGATTGGTCATCATCGCCAACGACGCATAAATTTTGGTATTTTGACGAAAGAAGTTCTGCTAAACGGTATTGAATCGGATTTGTGTCCTGGTATTCATCAATCATAATATAGCGATATTGTTCTTGATACTTTTCTAAAACATCCGGGCATTTTTCAAAAAGTTCCACAGTCAAAAAAAGCATATGATCAAAATCGACTGCGTTATAGGCTCTTAAAGAGTCTTGCAGCCTTGTATAGACTGTGCGCGTAAATTCATCATGCCAGGAAGATCCCGTTCCTTCAATTTCTTCTGCTTTCAATCCTTTATTTTTTGCTTGTATGATGGTATTTGTAGCTTGCGCTAAAGATGGAAGTTCAGCTTCGCGGTCCAAAATATCGCGGGCAATCAAATTAATGAGCCTTTGGATATCGCTCATATCATATAGGGAAAATTCTGCCGTATAGCCTAGGTGATGGATTTCTTCCCTCAGAATTTTGAGACAAAAACTATGGAAAGTACAAAGTGTGACTTGTTTTGCTTGCTTACTACTCACTTCCGATAAAAGACGGTGCCGCATTTCAGCTGCCGCTTTGTTTGTGAAAGTCAGACCTAGGATTGATTTTGGAGAAACTTGGAGATTTTTTATAAGATGGGCGGTCCGCAAAGTTAAAACGCGCGTTTTTCCGCTTCCGGCACCAGCTAAGATAAGCAGGCGACCTTTCACTGTATTTACGGCCTTTTCTTGCGATGGATTCAACAAAAGGAACCTACCAGTCTTTACCTATCAGGTAAATAAGTTCGTTTAAGATAGCAACAGAACTTACATCTTTATCATTGGACGCACCGCGCGGGCGGATATTCAAATCAAATCCTGTTATCAACTTCTGATGCGAATTGCGAAAAGCTTCCCGTACAATGCGTTTAAAACGATTGCGCTCATGAGCTTTTCCAAAACGCTTGGAGACCGTGATACCAAGTCTTGTCAACAAAAGCTTGTTCGGGCGGACATCGATAATGACTAGCCGCCCAACGTAACTTTTTGTATGATGATTCATCCGCAAAAAATCAGATCTTTTGCGAAGACGCATCTTTTTTAAGAATTGGTTTCTCACACGCGAGTTAGCACCTTGCGTCCTTGACGACGACGACGGTTGATAATTTTGCGTCCGCTAGCAGTTGACATTCTTTTACGGAACCCATGCTCTGATTTACGGCGACGCTTGCTTGGTTGGTATGTACGTTTCACGTTTTTTTCCTTTGCTATTTTGTCTTAAATGAATAGGTAGAATACAGGAAATTTGCGATAAAATGCAAGAGAAAATGAAAAAAAGAGATTTCCTTCAAAAAAGCATTGAAAAAAAAATGGCCGTTAAGTTATAAACAGTGCTTAATCGTTATAAAATTAGGAAATGTTTATGAAAGTGAAAGCTTCAATAAAAGCAGACCCGTCGAAAGGAGATATCCTTGTACGCCGTTGTGGCCGCCTTTATGTGATCAATAAAAAAGATCCAAACAGAAAACAGCGCCAAAAAGGCCCTGCTCGTAAAAAATAGGATTTAGGAACAATTATGGCAAAAAAGTCATCTGTTGAAAAAGAAAAACGCCGTGAGAGAACTGTAAAACTCAAGTGGGACAAACGTCAAGCTTTAAAAGCTAAAGCTGCAGACTTAAAACTATCAGAAGAAGAACGTCAAGATGCACGCATTGCACTTAACAAAATGCCTCGTGACTCATCTGAAATTCGTCTTCGCAATCGCTGCCAACTAACAGGCAGAGCTCGCGGATATTTAAGAAAATTCAAATTATCTCGATTAACGTTTAGAGAAATGGCTCTTGCAGGTCTAATCCCTGGCGTCACAAAATCTAGCTGGTAATAAGTCTTTAGACTCAAGTTTTATGGACAAAAAATATTGTCGGTAAGACTTGAGACTTAAGATATTTCTGAAAGAGCAAAATATTACTTTTATTCGTAAGGATTTCATTATGGTTTCCATATTTGCAAATTATAGCTCTTATCGTATCATAGCAATTGGATTGTTTGCTACTCAGAGAGCTTATTTTCATGCAAATGCTTCTTGGAAATTTAAGTCTGGTGATTCAAAAATAATAGCTACTCTAGTCGGAGTTATAAGTGTGACCGCACTATTTATTCTAAATAAAAAACTCATTAATTATCCATTTCTTGATTTTGAAGCTATAGTACTTGCCTTATTGGCAGGCGATGCGGCTTTTGAATATTTAAGATGCCGTGAAAGTAGAAATTATAATCCATCAAGAAATTTTGGATTACAAGTTAGTTTGGCTACTTTAATAGGGTTTATCGCTATAAAACAATTTTTTAATTCTTAGAATTATTCCTTTCGTTTTTTTTACCACTCGTCATCTCACAAAATTATAGCTCTTATAAGCATAGTCATGCTAAAATGATTTTTAAGATATTCCACTAGAGTAAGGAGCTTTTATGTTAGATAAAAAAACACATGTTGACGTCAAAAAAGTCGATACAAAAGAATTTGACTTACCGGAAACATTTTTTATTCGAGATGTTGAAAATCGTGTTTTTCAAGGAATCGTTCTTCAGTGTTTATCAGAAATTGAAGGAATTGGTCTTGTAGAAGGCAATTTTATAGACAGTATCTTTAGCAGGGGTCAAGAAGGAATTGCCGGCATCCATGTCGAACAAGATAATAAGAACCAATCAGTTACAGTAAAAATTGAGATCAATATCCAATATGGTTTTTCCATTCCTGAAAAAGCAGAAGAAATCCAGACGCATGTTGCCAATGAAATCACAAAAATTACAGGCCTTCATGTTTCTACAGTACATGTTGTCTTCAAAAATGTGCTTCCCATTGATCAAATTAAAATGTTAAGATCCCCACTTGCATCAGCTACTATTGCAAGTCTTGTGAACCCGAATCCAGAAGATGAATATAACGACGAGTTTTAAAAAATTATGAATAACTTTTTTTACTACTTTGCAAGTTTTATCATCGGTATCTTTCTTCTGTTCCTTGGAGTCATTTGTTTTTTTCTGCCTCAATCAGAAGAAGGTTTAAAAACAATTGTTCACTTCATGACACAAAATGCTTGGCTTCTTTATTGTCTTTCGCTTTTATTTATCACTATGGGAATAGCTGTTTTAATCAGTATTAAACTTGGACTAAAAAAACAGCATTACCACATTAAAGCTGGTAACCGCATCACTCTGCTCGATGAAAAAGTTTTTGAACAATACTTGGATACGTACTGGAAGGAGCTTTTTCCGAAATATCAAATTCCAAGCAAAGCCACAATCAAAAAAAATAAACTCTACATTTCTGCAGATTTACCCCATATTCCACTTACTGAACAAAAACCACTACTTAAGCAAATTGAAAGCGATCTAAACGAAATCCTAATCAAATATCTTGGCTATCATCAGGAATACATCATCTCGATCAATTTCGAGCCTGAAAAATAATTATTTTAAAGTTTTAATCATGTCCCCTCTTTTTATTAATCATCTCGATCTTTCCAAACAATATTTTAGACGACTTTTAAAATTTGGAGATATTGTAATCGATGCTACCTGCGGCAATGGACATGATACGGAATATCTAGCTTTGCAAATTTTAACCGAAAAATCAGGGCTGCTTTATACATTAGATATTCAGGATAAGGCTCTTGATTTAGCAAAAATGAGGATTCAAGAAAAATTCTCTACTGCGATTAATCAGCGGATTCATTTTTTAAAGAGATGCCATTCCTCTTTTCCAGAAGAGATCTTAAAAAAATCCGTACAACTCATCGTCTATAATTTGGGATATTTGCCAGGCGGCAACAAAGAAATCACCACAAAAAGTGTGACCACGTTAAAAAGCATTCAAAATGCATTAGAACTTATTTCAGAAACAGGAGCTATCTGCATCACATGCTATCCTGCCCATCCTGCAGGAGAAATTGAGGAGCAATTGATTCTCGAATTTATGAAGGGACTCGATTATCACGAGTGGATTTGCTGTCATCATCGCTTCATTAACAGGGAAAAATCCCCGTCTTTAATCCTCATCCAGCGAACTTTAAAAGCACCCCATAGTTGCTCTAAAACGGTATAATTTTTAGAGTATTTAGGTGAATAGGGGTTTTAGAGAAGAAAGGGTGGCACCGGTATCAATTTCTTGAGAATTTGGTAATGTAAAACCCTTGCTCAATAGAGAATAATCAGGTGCTATTGTGCCTTGAAGTTCTAATTCATGATAAAATATAAGGTCTTGAGTTTTTTTAAGTTGAATAGGATCGGAACATTTCGCTTCTTTAACTTTTAGGTCAATGATTCTTTCCTGGAAATGTCCTTGAATTTTTTTGACCAATTGATCCGTTGCATTGAAAGGATCCACTTCTCCACGTATCAGTGAAGTGTAAAGCTCTGCCATAAAAGGTCTGATTTTTCTCTCAAGTGGAAGATCGCAACCACGGTTAAGGCGTCTTGGAAGTTTATTTGTTTTATTTGCGAGTACTTCAATTTCGGTATACCTAAAAAGAGTACCAGCTGCCCAGTCATTGTTAATAAGCGAAGCTACAAATTTTAGATCATTATGGTTTGCGTCAATAGCTTTTAAATGCGCTTCGGTCACGCCTTTTGTTTTTAATAGCTTTCTTTTTTTAGGGGTAATTCCCTTTTGTACAATTTGCTGAAGAGCAACTTCTTTCCAATTGTCCACAATATTAGAGGCTGCATTCGGATGAGAAGCATCATTTTCATGATCTCCCTGGCCCACCTGAACGATAGCTCCTGGAATCCGGACTTTTACATCAGCAATTGTTCCATCCGTTCCACAGCCTGTTTTATAAAGAAATAAGCCCGTCATATAGAATATTTGAGAGCGTTCAAAAGCATGCTGTTTAATGTCCATCTCCAGATCTTTAACCTCAAGAACTGTAGCTGCCATGTGTGGTGCCTTAATCTCTCTTCCCTTTCTTTTTAAGGGGCTAAGAGCAATAACTTGAGGAGCTGTGCCAATTGGTGCTGCCATAATATCCTTATTATGTTTAAATAATTTAGCTCTATTATACCAAAGAATTAACTAAAAATCAATTAAAATTTATTCTATCAGTTTATTCTCTATTAGCCAATTACGTAAATTTTCAGTAACCTCGGGTTCAAAATTCTGATCTTTTGCAAGGAGAGGATAAGTTCGCTTCCAGGATTCTTTTTCCCATGCTACTGTTTTTGGGCTTTTATCTTCATTTTGCGAGATATAAATATCAAAAGCTTCTTCTTGATTCGCTTTACTATAATCAATGCTTTCCTGCAGCGCTTTTTGAAAATTAGCTTCAAATTCAGGTTTTTTTTCGTAATGATCCAAACGGCTGACTACAATCAATTCATAATAATTGGGATAACCTAGTGATAAAAGATCAAAATGCTTCGTGTTTTGTCCGAGGAAACGCATATGTTCGCATTCGATATTCCAATAAGCGCCATATATGGCATCGACTTGATTTTTACAAAGAGTCGTCACAAGATCAAAAGTCACATTTTGCTTTTCATTTGGAACGATTTGGTTTTTTTTCAATATGTAGTCTAAAACAGCCGTACTACTTCCATCGACGCAATAACCAATTGTTTTTCCATTTAAATCAGAAGGCTCATTGATTCCTTCCAGGTCGCGGTAAATGATCGCGTTTAAAGGCTGTTTAAACAAAATTCCAATGGGTTTTAAAGGGTTTTTAGCTTCAATTGCACGCAGAGTATCCGGCATATAAAAAAGCGCAAGGTCAGCTTTACCTGCAATCACATACGGAATGGCATCGCTTGGATCCGGAATTTTTTGGATCTCAAGGTCGATTCCATATTTTTTAAAAATCCCTTTTTGAACACCGACATATAAGGGCACATGGTTCGGATTTGGAAGCCAGTCGAGTAAAAGCTTGGTTTCTTTTGTTGCATGGAAAGAAGGCTCTTCTTTTGAGCATCCAGTCAAATTTAAAGTAAATGCCATAATAAGAAGGCACATGATTTTTTTTGGAAGAGGTCGTTTTTTGATCATCATTTTTTCCACCATTAATATCAGTAAATAAAAGGCCATGCTCATGAAGGATAAGCAAAAAAGAGCGCCAAAAGTGGTTTCCAAGTCTGTTGCCCTCCGACTTTCGAGCATTAAAATTCCAAGACCGGATTTAGCGCCCGCAAATTCGCCGGCACAAGCTCCGATACCAGCTGTTGCTGCGGCAATTTTGAAGCCTGCAAAAATTTGAGGGAGTGCAAAAGGTAGCTGCAATTTGTAAAAAATTTGAAAACTTGTTGCTTGATTGACTTTAAAATAATCCAGCATTTCTTGAGGTGTGGACCGAAGCCCTTGGTAAATATTCATTGTGAGCGGGAAAAAAATCATTAAAGCAGTCGGAATAATAATCGAGACATAAGACCAGCCAAACCAGATCACCATAATAGGAGCTAGAGCAAACATGGGAACGCATTGGATAAATACAAAGATTGGTTGCAGTACTATTCTGGCATTTTTTTTGAGAGACATAAAAAAGCCCAAAGGAAATGAAACAAAAAAGGCTAAAAGAAATCCTGCAATCATTTCAAAAAAAGTCGTGCCCGCATGAAAGAGAAAGCGATCCAAATTTAAAAAAATACGTAAGATAATTGCAGAGGGAGCCGGCAATATCAGAATTTGATTTTGATAAATATGTGCAGAGAGTTCCCAAAATAAGAAAATTAGCAAAACAGCAATTAACGGAAAAAAAAAATTCTTCATGATTTAAACAGCCAATAATATCATAATCCCTGAAATAATATCATGTTGGGTTTTATTTTAGCATCTATTTTTAAAGGATCAATGATAAAGAGTTTGAAGCATGGCAGAGGCAGCTATTATCCTTAACGATTGGAACGGCTCGTTCATGCACTCAAGAAGAAACGGGATCGATGCCGTGGATCCGATCCTGCCGACACCCTCTAAAATTCTCTCTTTCATTTCGCGATCAGCTGTTGGATAAAATTCTTGCAACATGGAAAGACCCTCTCCACAAGAGTCCCAAAGGGATAAAACCAAAGCTGCTTGAATACGGATTTTTTCATCAGGGTCTTTTGTCAGGTGTTTCACAAGATCAATAGCTGATTCATCCCCTTCGCTTAAAAGTAACAAGGAAGCCATAGCTGAAACGCCCCATTTATTCTCTTGTAAAAAATTCTTAATCCCCTCTTCTGCTTTTTTATATTGCAGTATGCTTAAAATATTCAAAATTTCAAGTCTTGCAATTTGGTTTTTAGCTTCCTTTTCATTTGGGAAAAGCTCATCCTTTTCCATATGACTTGGAGCGAAATACCTGAATATTCCGCATTCAATCCACGTGACTTTTTCATGTATTTCACTAAACTTCTCATACATGCCATGAGCTGCAGATTCTGTCATTTCGCGCTGACCTATCAATCCCAAACTTAAGTTGATTTTTATATAAGGATCTTCTGTTTCGTGAAATATTTCCTTCATGAGATTCAAGCCATATTTTCCCGATTTTGCAAGCGCTGACGCTGCAAGAAGCCTGATTTCTTTTTGCTCATGGGTAAAATAAGGTTTTAAAGCGAAACTCCCCTTCTTGTTATCATTTAAGAGTAAAACATAAGCAGCAGTGACCGCAACTTGCGAGTCCATATCTTGCAATAAAGGACTTATTTGATTCAAAATACTTTCTTCAGAAAATCGATCGATGCGTAAAACCCCGATTAATTCCAGAGCTGCACGCCTTATGTCCCTTTGATTATCTTTTAAAAGCGGGATGATCAAATCAATATCTGAAACAAGCTCCTGGTTCAAAACAAGCTCGCACGCAAGAAGCCTATGGTAGCTAAAAGGACTTTTAGTTAAAAACTCGATTTCCTGTCTTTTTGCCGTATCCATAATCTGGCTTAAAGACTTTATGGCAGCTACTTTTTCTTCATACTCGGATGTATTGCTTGCAATAATTTTTTCTAGAGTTTCTTTGGATTCTGCTGTTTTCATAGAACCCAAAGCTTTAATTGCAGTTAAGCGGATTACAAAAAGGGGTTCTTGTTTTGCGAGCCTCAATACTTGATTTTGAATTTTTGAATCGCGAAGCTGTGTGGATAATTGAAGTGCAGCTCCTCTTAAAAAAGAATTAGGATCAAGCAATGCTTTATGAATAATCTTAACGCCTTTTGCATCATTTGCAAAAAAAGCGCCAAGAAGAGCAAAAACACGGATCATGGGAGCGCTTGAATTTCGAGCATTTTCGATAACACCCCAGGATAGGTGTTCTAAAACTTCATTCTTAAGTTTTGATTCTGGAAAACGGATCAAATAATCTTGTACTGCGGCAATCAATCTACTCTCGTTTCCTGCCATTGAAAGAGCTTTGATATATGCTTCAAAATAGCTTTGGTTGTCTGAATTTTGAGAAAGATTTTTTGAGGCTTCAATACATGCTGTTGTTGGATCTGAAATAATCAAATGGGCGTGGATGCGTTTTAATGCGTTTTCATCTGAAAAAAGAGGATAACTCAATAAAAAAACAAAAAACAAAAAAAGGATTTTCATTTAATCAAATTACTTATTTGCTTAAATTCTAATGACTTTGAATCGTAAATCAGCTCAAAAAGAACGGTCTCTATGCTACTGATGCGAGCTCCTGCGCTTTTAAGCTCTAAAATGGCAGTAGAAAAATCATAAATGGAACGAGATGAAATCGCATCATTTAATACAGCAACCTGCTTTCCTGCCATTAGCAACTCCTTTGCCGTCTGTAAAACGCAAACATGAGCTTCAATTCCAACTAGGATAAACTGATCAAATGGCATAAGTTTTTCTTTAATGGAAGGCTCTGCAAAACATGAGAATGTTGTTTTCTTTAAGTATTGCATATCCTTTCCAAGAAGATTCCTTAAGCCCAAGACAGTACTTCCAAGCCCTTCTGGATACTGCTCTGAAACGATGATTGGCAAATTTAAAATTTGAAACCCTTTTACAATTCTATGGATCGACATCATGGTCTCGCAAGGTCTTTCAACCAAGGGAAAAAGCTTATCTTGAACATCTATGACCAAAAGACAGACTTTGGACTTTTCCAAACGGTAATTTAAATTATTCAAATTCATGCCATAGCTCCAAGCTGACGACCGCCTATTAAATGAAAATGCAAATGAAAAATGGTTTGACCGGCAAGCGATCCATTATTAGTCAGTAAACGATATCCGGAAACAATCCCGAATTGTTTTGCCAAATCTTGAGCGACTAAAACAATTTCTCCAATAAGTCCGTGATCCTCAATGGTTAAGGATTGCAAATCTGGAATTTGTTTTTTTGGAACAATCAAAATATGAATGGGAGCTATTGGATGTATATCTTTAAACGCGATGATTCTCTCGTTTTCAAATACTTTTTCAGATGGGATTTCACCTGTGATGATTTTATCAAAAATTGTAGACACTATCTAATCCTTATATACGAGTTCCAAAGCTTTCATAGCATCATCTTTTGTTTCCCAAACCGAAATAAAACGGCCTTTATGGCAAAAAATAGCTCCCGGTATCTTACAAACATCTTTCAATTCCTTATCCAAAAGACCGGCCCACGAAAGCGGCAATGGAACGCGCGTTTGCATGCGCTCTTCATAAGTTGGCGGGATGCCGCGTAATTTCCAGTGGGAACCAGATGGCATAATCACAAATTCAGCCGGATGGTTTTTGCCGCCAAGTTCAAAAAAAATGTCAAGCCAGGGAATGCTTTTATCGAATAGAAGATATTTTTTATTCGGTTTCATGGCAGTTACGACCATTTCCATACATTCTTGAACATAGTGGAATTTCTTGCGAATGCGATTTAAAAAATCTTTAGCAAAATTCACGGCTTCAAAAAAACCTTTATTGACAATTTCCTGATCCACATCTTGCGGAATCGGGATAAAACTTGAGATGATGTTAGAATAAGTACAAAGCCCGACAATTTGAGGATCAGCGCCATTATCATGGGCATCGACCCCCATAATCAGACTTAAATTGAAATAATCATATTCTTTAAGAGTGATCTTGGAGATATCTTTCAAATAAAGAAGAATCATCCCCGCGCTACTCATAGGTCCTTGATATTCAAGCTGATGATGATCGAACAATTTACGAGAGGGGTCATAAAAACCGCCAACATCGCAAACGTATTCACAGGTTTTGAGCCTCAATGGATCACGTGTCCTCTCAATCTTATCTTCATCAATAAAATCAAATAACAAAAGCAAAGCACAAGCTGTCACTTCATCTGCATGAAATGTGCCATCGTGTGTTCCAAAACTTCTTAAATTAGAGCCTTTATCCATAAACACCCATTAAAAAGATGACTATCGCATAAACACGCTTTTTTTAGAAATATCGATGTTTAAAAGTTCTTAAATTTATTGTTTTTCCTCTAAAAAATTTGAATTTAGGATTACATTTACACAAGTTATGAACAAAAAACACTCAATTTTTTAGTCAAAAAATAACCAATTTAAAATTTTAAGATTCTAATAATTTCACTGTGAACACACTTCGTAATGTATTGATATTAAAATATTTATGAAAACTTAAAAAAATCAATCCAGAGGACTGAAAAATAAATAAGTATCTCAAAACACTAAACTTCCAAACTTTATGCACAATTTATGAACAATTATCCCACATCCATATGGAACTTTCTTGTAAACGATTGTAGGGGTTCAAATAACGCAAAATGATACCGCCTTTCCTTAAGTATTTAAAGCCGCCAATTAAAATTTTGCTGAAAATAGCTGTTTTATGTATAAACAGCATTCTATGGACAAATATACTTTAGATCAAAAGCAATACGATTTAGCAACCCCGGACGGCTACATCAAGTCGATTCAATTCATTGATGAAAAAACAGCTGTTGCTGTTGTTTTAATCCAAAATATCGCACCCTCTTTTGTCGGCTTTCAGATTGAACCTGAAAAGGTTTTTTTCAATATCAAAAGCACGCTCGCGCAACTTGGGTTAAATGGCACCGGCAAGGATTATATCTTTGACTTGAAAAATCATGCTGTAGAAGTCAACGTCCTTTTGCAAGCCAAGGGTAGAATTGCAGAAATCATGCTCAAATACTTACAAAGCGGAAATTACATCGGAAAACTATTTGCAGCAGATGAAAGACGTCGCGTCAGGGATCCAATTTATCTCTCACGCATGTTTGGACGGTCTGACAGAAAAGGAAGGCCCTTATTATCCTTGGGCGGTCTTCATGGCAGCGACGATCTGATTTTGGACAAGGTAGATGGCAGGACTATTGCTTACTTGACGCTCCAAAATGGCAGGATTATTTATGAGTCATCGATCGATGGTTTTTTACCGACGATTGCAAAAGCATTATCTACAAATCTTCCTTTAAGAGAGATGCTGAAACTGCATCAGGTATGGAAACCTTTATTTCCAAGAAATGTCGAAGATGATGAAATTCTTCTTGTAAAAACACTTCCTCTACATATTAGAACTGTGTTTGGACGAGTTGTTGGTGAGCTTTTATCGCAAGGGTATGAACATACGACAGCCTCAATTTTACAGCCGGATACTTCAGCCTCCGGCGATATTTATGAACTTTACGGCAAATCAAAACGTGAGCTCACCGATATTCCGCTTGAATTTTACACTCTTGAACCCTACCGCGAGCATGTTTTTTATTCAGACCGAGACCAGCTTCAATCATGTCTTGAAAATACATCCACACTATTTAACGCTTTTAAAACATCTCCTGAACCACTTGATCACCAAGCATCCGTATTTATTGTCAAAGGCGAGCAATTGCTTAATTTAAAACCGGAAGATTGGATTGTCAGAGATCCTCGCTTACACGAATTTCCGGGTGTTTGGCATAGCACAAGACAGGCTCTTATGGTCGAGCGCTATATCGAGCAGCAATCTTCCTACCCGTTTTTAAAAAGCATCGATGAGGGCTATATCACAAGCCAAGGTATTTTATTGACGCGTTATTTTCCATCGCCATTAATGAAAAGAATGCTTTTAAGCGACCAGATCCAACGCCATTTGAAGGGAATCTATTTTCAACACCCTTCCCATTCATTCGGAAATTTTTTCTCGGATGAAGATAGGGCTCTTCTTCACGACCTCGATAAATTCGGAATTCCTGTTTATTGGGTAGATGAGGGAACCGGTAAAATATTGCAATACGCACAAAAACCTGACTATGATTCAGGCTTATTTGTGCCGTTAAACCAGGTGGAAATATTCTTAAAGTCAACAGTATTTGGAATTTATGGATCAAACCTTCTTGCCGGATCTTTTGAAGATGAATTACGCGAGCTTTTAAGCGGCATTTTAAAAATGCGGGATCAAATGACGCACCCCATGCTGCATAAAGATACTCACCTTTCACTAGTCACTGGTGGCGGTCCTGGCGCCATGGAAGTTGGAAACCGCGTTGCCAAGGAATTGAACATTTTATCCTGCGCAAACATTGTGGACTTCAGAGTCAAAAACAACCCAATTGTCAATGAACAACTGGCCAATTCCTTTGTAGAGGCAAAAATGACTTACAGGCTTGATAAACTTGTGGAAAGACAAGCAGAATTTAACCTTGATTATCCCATTTTTTTACCAGGCGGCATTGGGACAGATTTTGAGTATTGCTTGGAAGAAGTCAGACGAAAGGTCGGGGCAACAGGAGCTACTCCCATCATTCTTTTTGGTGAAAACGAGTATTGGAAACAAAAGATTACTTCGCGTTTCCAATGCAATCTGGATACCGGCACTATCAAAGGCTCCGAGTGGCTGAGCAACTGCTTTTATTGCATTCAAAACGCTAGCCAAGGCATAGAAATTTACCGCAAATTTTTTAGCGGAACATTAAGTATTGGTAAGGAATTTCCCCTCAATCCCGAAGGATTCTGTCCAAGCACCGTCAATAACTAACACCACGCCTCAAGTGTTTCTAAAAAAGCTTGCGCCGTTTTTAGAGCAATGCGGGTTTTTTACTGATGATGGGTGTTGTATAGGGCAAGGCGCAGAAATGGAGCTATTTCCTCTCGTGGAACTTCCGCGTTTTTTTCGTAGATGCCTTCTGAATAAATCTTAAGATAATCCGGATATTCAGTTGAGATGATGTTTATCCAATAATTTCTTGCATAATGCGGATGGTTTTTTAAAAATTCTTCCAATTGCAAAAAGCTTGGATTAAAGGCATTGATTGCGTCCCCTTCCTTAAAATAGTTTTTCCAACCATAAAAAGCCTGCCGTACTACAAGAGGTAGTTCATTTAAAGATAATGATTCTAAATTGCTATTTTTTAGACCGTACAAGCCCTTGATTAAGATCTTGTATTCTTTTGGTGCAGAGAGCCAGTTTTTTGGCTGCCACTCATCCAGATGGCTTAAAAACTCTATAAACTCATTTGTCATAATCGGGCGTGAAATTTGATAAGAAGAAAGAAGACGCTTCCACATATGATAAACAAATAATGTGGAAGGTGGCACGATAACTTCATTTTCTGAAAATTCAAGCTCCATATTCACTCTGTGTAAATATTGAAAACCCGGCAAGTAACCAATTTTATTCTTTGCGTGGACTCTCATAAAATGCGGATGATGCCAAAGAAATAATGAAAATTCACGGTTTGTGACTTTCAAAAAAGGACTTTTGCTCAATTGCATTGATACTTTGTTTTCCGCTAAAAAAGCTCCTGCTTGTATCAAGGCAATTGAGAGTGCTACTAAGACCGCTGAAAAGATAAATGGATAGGGATTCAAGCAATATTTTTCTGCAATAAAGTTTTTTTCCTGAAGCTCATCCATTTAAAAAAAATTTTAAAAACCGTAAGAAAAACGAATACTTAAATAGTTAGTAGCACATTTTTGAAATTGCCCGTCAAGGGAATATCCATCGTGATACTGCAAATAAAAGCGCAATTTTCGGCAAAGTCCGTAAAGTTTACCAATTTCATAACCGATAACATAAGTCTGATCTATGTGGTGTTTGAAGTCTTTTCTAAAGCGAAAATTCATCGCATAATACGGCTCGCCGTAAAGTTGATTGCGAAAGTCCGTAAAACCCATCTGTCTTAAACGAAGTTCAGAGCCGATTTCTGCAAACACCCTGCCTGTCTTGAATGTTTCATCCTGATGAATAATTACTCCAAGACCGCCATAAAAGCGAATTTCTTCTGTAAAGTCATTTGAAACAAAGAAATCTACAAATTCTGCGCTTGGATTGCGTCTATAAAAGGATGGATTGTCGATCAGGAATTCATCACCCATGTGTGTTGAAATATGGTAGCCGCGTATGCGAAATTCCCAGTTATCAACTGCATAAGTAATCGGAAAACCTACATAATAGTCAGCATCAATTAAAGGCGATGATTCATGCAGTGGATTAAACACAGCCCATAGAGCACCTTCCAACTCCACCTGCAACTGACCGCCGCAAAAAGGACCGATATTGATGTCATTCCATCGATAAATTGCCAAAGTATCTCCAAACGAGATGTCGACAATGTTTTTTCCAAGAACCTGGTCATTGAATCTCCAACCTACAGAATAATTAATTTGTCTTGGATCTGCAAGAAGCGGTCTGAACAAGACGGGACATTCAGGTAACCAGACGCCCCAAAGACCGCATCTTCTTGCAAAATCACAATCGCTTTCTGGAAATGCTGCGCGTTGAGGATTTAACCTTGAGGCAGGAGGGGCTATATTTATAACCCCATCAGAGCCGCATTCGCAAACCTCTCCGTTTTCACAACCACAGCTGCAAGTCGATTCGCAAGAGCAGCCGCAAGGCCCTGAATAATTTTTCGCGTTTCCCTCGTTCTCGTAATTCTGATAATCCTGACTGAATAAATGACCGCATACCAGATTCAAGGCAATAAAACAAAGGGCGTACATATATTTTGTGATAGGCATATTCTCATCTCGCTTTTTAGTGTCATGTTAAAATTCGAATATCAACCTATACAATATTCAAAATTAATCTTGCAATAGCTTTTTGAAAACAGTCAAACCTTTTTTAAATACTAAAAAGGAACAGCGCGTAATTCAAGCATTGAAAAGTATGTTTTGAAATCAACGTGGTTTATGTTACGGGGCGGGAGTATTAACGTAGGGGCTTCCAGGTCCCGGATAATCTGTAGCACGGTAAAAAACTTCCGGAAAGAAAAAATAGACGACAAGGGCAATGATTAAAAAGATAGACCAAAAAATATAGAGAAATGTCAGAAAAGGATTATTTTGTTTTTTCAACATTGATTAAATTTACCACTTTTTTAACACCGAGAGTGTTTTTAGCTTTTGTTTCTGCGCTTAATTTGATTCTATCAGAATCTACAACGCCGGATAATGTTACATCTTGACCCATTGTATAAATTTCAATCCTGGATGAATAGGGAGAAAGATAGGGATCGTTTTGAAATGTCGCTTCAATCTTTGCAGTTAATGCTTTTTCCGCCTCTGTTTTATTTGGATAAACAGGCATGTTAATTTGGTCGTAGTAATTTTGGTTGTACGGAGGAACTTGATTGTAGGGATTGTAATAGTCGTTGTAAATTGTAATTGTAAGAAAAATAAATTCGAATGCAAAAAAAGAAAAGAGTCGTACTTTATTCATAAAGAGTCCCTTAAAAAAAAGCTGAATGATAAATTATACATTTATCATTCAGCGTATAACATCTATATTAAAACAATATTGTTTTAAGACTTCATACTACTTCTAGAAGTAGTATTTTAGTCCTACGCCAACATCGTTGTTATAAAGACGGCGTTCTCTTGACTTGAAGAAGCGATATTCCAATGAAAGATCAACTTCGTCACAGATAGGATACGCAAGACCAGCAATTATCTGCCATGCAAAGCCGTTACGTTTGTTACGGTTGTATGATACAGCGCTGTCAAAATTGTGGTTGCCATTACGTGATTGAGCATAACCGATACCAGCACCAACGAATGGTTTTAGGCACCAGTCATTGCACATTGCGATGTCATAGAAGCCGTTAAACATATAAGCATTTTGCGTAAAATGTTTACGTGTGCTTCCACTAACAGCTGAATCACTGTGACGACCTTTGTTGTTACGATAAGCGTATTCGAATTCAAAGCGTACATTATGGCACCAACGGTATCCAAGTGAAGCTGAGAATACATAGCCTGTGTCAAAATGTCTTCTATTTTGACCGCAATCTCTTGAAGTTGAGATAAAATTAGCACCACCGAAGCCACCGATGTAGAAGCCTGTTTGGTCTTCACAGCATGGATCTTCGTAGCAGCAGCCTGAATCTGTCCAAGCTTGTGCAGCACTAGCACCAAGTAGCATCATAGATGCCATTAATAACGTAAATTTCTTTTTCATAAAATTCCTCATGAAAGGTTTTTCGGATTACGTTTTTTAAAATGGATCAAAACAGTAAATAAACTCAAGATTTTTTTTTCGAGAAGCTCATTTTTTTTTTCGAGAAGCTCATTTTAAGTGTTTAAAACCATCTCCACAAACAGCTTTATAAAGAACTGCATTATAGAGTAACTTAAAACCTAAATTGTTGTATATAAGTGGTCTGCTACAAGTTTTGAATAGCTTGAAAACTTGAAACAGACACCTCTGAAATCTTAATTTTTTCCTCTCTTTAAAACTTTGATTTTTTTTTCATTTTTTTTCAAAAGACAAAAAAAAACCAATGTTTTTCGTAATTCAAGGATTTTTAGAAATCAATTCCAACCAATGAAGCTGCATTTTTTTTGATAAGAAACATGTCAATTTCGAATAAGGAACAGGCCATTTATGAAAAAATTCCGTATCAACAAAAGCTATTTTTTCATCCAAACTAAAAGGTATATTATCTATATAAATAGAGTCTATTAATCCTGCTTCTTTAAAAACAATAAAGAGAGCATTCAGTTTCTCTTTTGTTACATAAGCTAACCCATTCCACATAATATTATTTCCCCGTTTATCAAAAATTTCCATGTCTTCGACAACTAAAATAAAGTTTTTTTCTTGAAAATTCTCCTGTTTTCTTGGAACTTGATAGACCCATTTTTGCGGGACTTTGAAAATATGTTGGAAATTATTTCGGTCAATCACAGTTTTTATGGCTAAAGCACCATCAATCCGCCTCATCCAGATTTCCCATTCAACGACTTCTTCCTCAGCATCTGTAAAGGCTTTTATCATATATTTTTTAAGTTTTTTATGTTTTAAGATTTTGGTTTTGCTATAACCTCTCGCACCGCTTTGCTTAAAGCCTGCCTTTTTTAAAGTTCGATCGCTTTTTAAAACTTCAGTGTTCGAAAATAAACGGTCCAATGTTTTTTTGGCAGGATGATCTGCAGGTAGGAAATACGGCGTTAGCTGCTCAAAAACTTCACTAGAGACATTTGCTGGGCATGAGCCTTGAAACGCCATAAGAGGCAAAGCAAGCGTAATAAAACCAATTGTTAATAATCTTATAAATAAGGGCATGTTCTAAATTCTCCTTAAATCAAATAATTTGATGAAGAAAGGAACATACAAGAAAAGGTGAGTATTATGCAAAGATTTAATTTAAGATACGGATAGAAGTGAGGAATTATAGGAGCAAAAATAAATAAAACACGTATTCCAAACACTTAAAATTCAATTCAAAAGAGTAAGAGTAAAGGAACCATGTTTTATCTATTTATAAGCAAAAAAGCAGACTCTACTTTCTTTAAGTAGAGTGAGCTAAGAAGTCGCAGATTTCAGGCAAGCGAAGTTCAATCGGCCAAGGCATTTGTTCTTGTAGAGGTTTTGCCATTAGCTGTCCTGACATATTGTCTTTATCCAAAGTCAAATATCCAGGAATTTCACGCATTGGATTTTCAATTGCTTCTACAATTGCTTTCACTTTGCGGGATTTTTCTTTAATTGAAATCACCATACCGGGTTTCACTTGGAAAGATCGGCGATCGACTTTTTTGCCATTTACTAAAACGTGGCCATGGGACACGATTTGCTGTGCGGCAAAAATAGTATTACCGAATTTAAGGCGGTAAACCATTGTATCTAAACGGCATTCAAGCATTTCAGCTAAGTTTTCCGCAGTATTTCCAGGAATGCGTAATGCTTCTTTATAGTACTTCACGAGTTGTTTTTCGCTGATCATTCCATAAATTGCTTTAAGCTTTTGTTTTTCTTCAAGTTGTAATCCATAATCTGATTTCTTGCGGCGACGAGCCCCATGAACACCAGGTGGATTTGGTTTGTGCAATAGCGGATTGCGCGCTCTTCCAAAAATGTTAGCGCCAAAACGACGAGCAATGCGGTTTTTATTACCAATATAACGAGCCATCATATCTCCTAAAAGATTTGTAAACTAAAGTCTCTTTGTTTAGAAAAAATGAATTATCTCATAATATTCGATTTTTTTGCAATCTGAACTTGCTCAAAAAAAAAATTCACCTTAACTTAAAGACATGCACGATCAAAATTTAGCAACATCATTAAAAAATAAAAGTGAAGATTTTGATCTTCTGATCAATCATCTCACACAAGGAATTATTTGCATTGACTTTGAAGGGGTGATCACAGCCTGCAATTTAAATGCGGCAAATATTTTAAATCTTAAAAAAGAATCTTTAATCAACTCATTGTATATAAAAAATTTTAATGATTTAACGTTTGGTTTTTCAGTGGAGCATTCCTTAAAAGACAAAAAATCTCCCGAGTTTAAATGGAATGTCCCTTATCTTGATTTAAATTTGGAAGTTTCGTGCAAAATTAAATCCGATGGCTTGATCCTCGTTTTTCAGGATGTCACGGAACAAAAAAAAACAGAAAGCCTCGCTCACGCAAGCAATCGATTGAAGGATCTTGGGAGTATGACTGCTATGCTTGCACACGAAATCCGAAATCCTTTGGGCGGAATAAAAGGGTTTGCCTCTCTTCTTCGCAAAGATCTTGAAAGAAGTCCTGAACTTAAACAAATGGTGGATCTGATCATCGATGGCACCGACCACTTAAATCAGCTTGTCAGTCATATCCTAAACTTTGCGCATCCGCTTCAAATGAAATTTAAGCCTGTTAATATAATTGCTATAGTTCAAAAATTAAAAAAAATAGTTGAAATTGATGAAAATCTGAATCAGCACCTTTTTAATGGTAAGATAAAATTTGAAATTAAAACATCGGAAAACCAAATTCTTTTGCAATGCGACGAAGAACTTCTTCATTCAGCCCTCCTTAATTTGATCATCAATTCCATTCAAGCGATGCCAAACGGGGGCTTCTTAACCGTTTTCCTAAAAAATGAGAAGGACCATGTGCAAATTGAGGTCAAGGATACAGGAACCGGTATTGCAAAAGAAAATTTAAAGAAAATTTTTTCAGCTTTTTTTACGACAAAAAAACAAGGAAACGGCTTTGGCTTGTTAGAAGTTTATAAAGTAGTAGAGGCGCATAAAGGCTCAATCGATGTCGATTCAATCGTTAATGAGGGCACAACTTTTACTATTAAAATCCCTAAATAAGGTTTGATCCATGTCTATCGAAAAAGTTTTAGTTGTTGATGATGAAGAGTTAATGCGTCGTTTTTTACAAGAGACGCTTAAAAGAAAGCATATGGATGTGACTGTCGCTGAAAATGGCAAAGAAGCAATAGCCCATTTAAAAAACACCTCATTTGATTTAATCATTACAGACATGAAACTTGGCGACATCACAGGACTTGATGTTTTAAAAAAAGCAAAAGAGCTTCATCCCCATACTCTGATTATTGTAATCACTGCTTTTGGAACAATTGAAAACGCAGTTGAAGCGATGAAACTTGGCGCCTTTACCTATCTTATCAAGCCATTTTGTGCAGACACCATAGAGACTGCCATCGAAAAAGCAAAGGAACATATTTTGCTAGTGTCTGAAAATCAATATTTAAGGCATCAAATTGCAAAAGGCGGCAAGGAAAGTAAAGGTAAAATTATTTCAGAAAGCCCTGTAATGAAAGGAATTTTAGCACAAGTTGAACAAGTTGCAAAAAGCAACGCAAGCGTTTTTATAAGCGGAGAATCCGGAACTGGTAAGGAAGTCATCGCTCAAGCAATCCATGATCAATCCCTAAGACATAATAACCCCTATATCAAAGTCAATTGCGCAGCTATTCCTGAAACATTAATGGAGTCTGAATTTTTCGGTCATGAGAAAGGAGCGTTTACCGGTGCTTCCCAAAAAAGGCTTGGCCGCTTTGAACTCGGAAATTTGGGCACATTATTTTTAGACGAAATCACAGAGATCCCTATTTCATTGCAAGCTAAGCTTTTGCGGGCAATTCAAGAAAAGGAATTTGAAAGAGTAGGCGGTGTAAAACCTGTAAAAGTCGATGTGCGCCTCATCTCCACAACAAACCGCGATATTAAAGAAGCCCTCCAAAATAAAATTATCAGAGAAGATCTTTACTATCGCTTAAATGTGGTTCCGATCCATATTCCACCACTAAGGACAAGGCAAGAAGACATTATCCCCCTTGCAAATTATTTTCTTGAAAGAACAAGCCTTGAAAACAAATTCAAACAAAAGACATTGTCTGAGGAAGCAAAGCATAAGCTTTTGAATTATGCGTTTCCTGGTAATGTACGCGAGCTTGGCAATATCATGGAAAGAGCAGCCGTCATGAACAGCTCAAGTGAAATCAGCGCAGAAGACCTCTTTTTGCAATAGCTTAAAGAGAGACAGTTCTTGTTGTTCCCTCTAGCGGGAAATAACATTCAAAAAAGCGTTTTAAATATATTGGGGTCAGGCTTGACAGTATGACAGTTTTTTTTATTTTAAAAAAATATTAAGGTAAGGTTTAAAAAAAAAGTGAAAA
>JBEPVN010000013.1:0-31737 GCA_041691015.1 Parachlamydiaceae bacterium
GCTCCTGTACTACCAACTCCAGTGTTGCCCGTAGCACCGGTGACGCCAGTAGCACCGGTGACGCCAGTAGCACCAGTAGCTCCTGTAGTACCTGTATCGCCCGTAATACCAGTAGCACCAGTAGCACCTGTACTACCAACTCCAGTGTTGCCCGTAGCACCGGTGACGCCAGTAGCACCTAAAGTAGCGCCGGTAGGTCCTGTAATTCCGGTAGCACCTGTAGCACCAGTTGCTCCTCCGCCAGCTCCTGCAGGTCCTGTTGGACCTGTAGGGCCGGGAGGTCCTTGCAATGGTCTTTTATGGTGTATACATGCTTCTTCGATAGATTCAAGATTGCATTTGATGACATCTTCGATATTATGCTGCGCTAAAGTTTCTGGATCATATTCATAAGAATCTATAATCAGAAATGTTTCTTCATCGTTTTCCCAAACAACAGATAGCAATCCATTATTTAAAACAGTATTCAGAGGTTCATTTTTAACTTCTGCACTTATATTCGTTTTTTTTCTTTTTTTCTTTTCAATTGTTATATCTGGATCATCTTTTTGAGAGGTAATGATTCTTCTGTCTAATAGTGGCAGATTTAAGAATTCTTCCCGACAGAATGGCGCTGTAGCTGTAAAGTCGAATTTTTGTAATTCACCCGCAAGGTTTAAAGAATAATGACCTATCATTGCAGTTACAGCGAATGTAATCGATAACAAAGTTTTCTTCATGTTGTGTTTTTACAGATAAATTTCTAAATAATAAATAAGTATAATATATATAGTTAAAATTCTAATTTGTCAATTAGAATTTTTCTCAAAAAGACATATTTGGTTTCATCTAAATTTTGCAACGTGTATCATAATAAGATTTTAAAGGTAATTCAAATGTCAAAAAACAAGAACATTCAAGGTATCCATGAACCATAAGGAAATGTTTTTAAAGTCTTCCGTGATACAAACACCGCTTGGTGAAATGATAGCGGTAGGAGATGAAAAAGCTCTTTATTTGCTCGAATTTGCAGACAGCAAAGATTTGGATTATGAGATTGAAGATATCGGAAAAAGAACAAGATCAGCGATAATACCTGGAATCACCATCACGACGCTATTTATCAAAAATGAGCTTGAGCAATATTTTAAAGGAAATCTTCAAAACTTTAAAACGCCAATTGCTTTTACAGGTACACCTTTTCAAGTATCTGTATGGGAAGTTTTAAGAACAATTCCTTTTGGGCAAACAACATCCTATGGGGCCATGGCAGAAATATTAAATAAACCTACCGCATTTAGAGCGGTTGCAAACGCAAACGGCGCTAACAAAATGGCAATTATTGTGCCCTGCCACCGCGTGATAAAAAAAAATGGCGATCTTTGCGGCTACAATGGGGGAGTCCATCGCAAACAAAAACTACTCGACCTTGAAAGGATAGGAAATCAATTAAATATATAACACTCTTAGAATTAATAGCTTTACGGTCATTATTATTTCGTGTACAAAGAAAATAAATAAATTTTCACAAAAAAGAGTGTTTTGATGCCTGATAATCTCATGATTGTTGGAATTTTGACAATTGGTTTTACGTTAGCAAGTTTCCTCGCGTACATATGCCAAAGGGTAGGACTTCCGGCAATACTTGGGTATTTGACAGCAGGGTACATTATAGGTCCTTATTCCCCGGGGTTTGTTGCAGACGTTGGAGTATCAGAGCAGCTTGCAGAGATCGGGGTAATCTTAATGCTTTTTGGCGTGGGTCTTCATTTTAAGATTGAAGATTTGATGAAAGTTAAAAAAATTGCAATCCCTGGTGCCATTGGCCAAACTTTTTTCGCCACTCTTTTTACAACTTTAATCGTCCACTACTTGGGTTGGTCCATAGAGGCAGGTCTAATCATCGGGCTATGTGTCGGTGTTGCAAGTACTGTCGTGTTAGTGAGATTGCTAACAGATAATAACATTTTACATACCGAAAAAGGTCATATAGCTGTCGGCTGGCTTGTTGTAGAAGATATCTTTACTGTCATCATTTTAATATTACTTCCAACGCTCGGTTCATTTTCCTCTGGAGTAAATATTTCTTTTATGAGTATTACAGGGTCCGTTTTGACCGTTCTTGCCAAATTTCTGACGTTGATATTTCTCATGTTCACATGGGGACATACATGCATCGAATATTTCTTAAAAAACGTTGCGAGATTACGCTCACAGGAGTTATTTACACTGACCACACTTGCGCTCGTCTTTTTGATTGCTACAGGTTCTGCTGTTGTGTTCGGGACTTCCATTGCTTTGGGGGCATTTATTGCAGGGATGGTGATCGGTAAAACAAACGTCAAACATCAGGCTGCAACGAATGCTTTGCCCTTAAAAGACATTTTTGCGGTCATTTTTTTTCTTTCTGTCGGCATGCTATTTAATCCGGAAGCCATTTTAGCCCATTTTTCTCTTTTTTTGGGAATTATTGCAGTTATTTTAATCGTAAAACCGCTAGTTGCCTATGCGATCACGTTAGCTATGGGTTATTCCATGAATACAGCCTTGACCCTTGCGATATCTTTAGCGCAAATTGGGGAATTTTCATTTATTTTGGCAGAAGAGGCCATGAACTTAAAAATTCTTCCAGAAGATGGTTTTGATATCCTCGTAGCATGCGCTTTGATATCGATATCCCTAAACCCTCTACTTTTTCAAACGATTGGTTTTATTGAAAAAAGATTTAAAAATGTAGGCCTTTCAAAAAAAATAAACAATGACAAGCAAGCTAAAAGCATAAGGGATGAAATAATGCCAAAAGCAATTGTTGTAGGTTTTGGACCTATTGGAAAGGAAGTTTCTAATATTTTAAAAGAATCGGATGTGAGGCCTGTCATTATTGAAGAGAACATCGATACGGTATCTGATATGGAAGAGCATAATTCTATTATTTTTGGCGATGCCACGCAGTCTAATATTTTTAAAGAAGCTCATATTGAAGAAGCAAGTCACTTGATCATCACAGTTCCAGATATTGAAAAAATTATCAAGATCATCCAAGCCGCAAGGCATGAGAATCCAAATATTCTCATTATTTCCCGTATTCAGTACATATCGGAAAAACCTCTCATGGAAAATTTAAATGTTAGTTTTATTTGCACAGAGAGCGAGTCATTAAAAGCTTTTACTACACTAATCCGGCAATTATTCAATAGAGACACTCTTTAAATTTTAAGTATTGTAATTAATATTTTAAATTTATATGATCAGGTTATAAGTCAATCATATGCCTTATGTCTGTTTTTTCAAGACTTTATATTTCCAAAAACTTTTTTTTGAAAAAAAGTTACAAAAATTATACCTATCATTTTTATATTAAGCGAAACTAAAAGTAATCTTCTGAATTAATTTTAATAAGGATATTAACCACAAAGGAGATTTTCATGAAAAATCAAGATTTTTTTAAATTATTTGTAGATGAACTTGCGGATATGTATAGCGCTGAAAATCAAATCATCGAAGCACTTCCAAATCTTATCAAACTAGCCACTTCGCAAGATCTTAAAGAAGCGTTAACAAAGCACTTAAAAGAAACAGAATTTCAGGCAGAAAGGATCGAAAAGATTTTTGCTATTTTGGATATCGCACCAAAAGATGAGCCTTGCAAAGGGATGGAAGGTATTCTTAAAGAAGGGGACCACATGGTCAAAAACAAAACAAAATCTCCTGTTTTAGATGCAACGATTATTAGCGCTGCACAAAAAGTGGAACATTACGAAATAGCCTCTTATGGAACTCTAAAAGAATTCGCTAAGCAAATGTCTCTTGGCAGTGAAGTCATCAATTTACTTCAAGATAGTTTGGATGAAGAGGGCGGAGCCAACAAAAAATTGACAAAGATTGCAGAAGGTTCTTTCTTTACAGCCGGCATCAATGAAGAAGCTCTTGCAAAAGGCAGTAACGGTAAAAGAAAATAATAGGAATTAATAATAATAATAAGACTTATCTGAGGACTCTAATTCTTCAGATAAGTCCGTATCTGAAGGCCTGCAATATAGCAAACAAAATTCTCTACTCTTGATTAATACATTTGCAGCTCTTAGAAATAAAGGCATTTCAACAGCTAAATAAGCTTGTTTATACCAGTAAGTGCTTTTTTGATGTCGATGCCAGCTCCTAAGAGTGGCTTTAAGATGTCTCCTTGCCTTTTAGTTCTTGAGATCACTTCTTTCATCGTAAACGTGGAAACATCTAAATTTTTATTGACCTCATCCCATGATAATGGCGTTGAAACAAGGGCTTTTTGCCTTGGGCGGACAGAGTAGGGGGCTACAATGGATTGTGAAATCCTATTTTGCAGGCAATCCAAATAAATCAGATTCGGTCTCTTTTGCGGTGATCTTTCCATTGATGTCGTTTTAGGAAGCCTTTTATTCACAACATGACAGACGATCTCGGCAAATTGTCTTGATTGCTCATAATCATATTTAGCTTTAAGAGGAATCAAAATATGCAATCCTTTTCCGCCGGATGTTTTACAATAATGTTTGATTTTGATCGTATTCAAAATATCATGCACAACTAAAGCTGCTTCTATTACCTTATCAAAGGAGATATCATGCGGATCTAAATCGATGACGCAATAATCAGGATTTGCCAAAGTTTCCGTGTGAGATAAAAAAGGATGCAGATCGATACTGCCTAAGTTGACAGCATATAAAAGACTTTTTAGATCATTGATCAGGAGGTAATGATTGATCTTGCCCTCTTGTGTTAAAGAAAATGTTTCAATGCCGTCCGGTACTGTAAAATTTAAATCTTTTTGGTAAAAATCCTTTCCTGCGATTCCATCCGGATAGCGATGCAGCATGATGGGCCTTTCTTTTAAGTAGGGGAGGATATAGGGGGAAATGGATTCATAATAGGTTAAAAGATCGCCTTTTGTGATTTTTTCATCAGGCCAATAAACTTTTTCAAGATGCGTTAAAGTGATATCCTTTACAATTTTTGACTCTGCTGTTTTTTTAGATTTTTCTTTTGAAATTTTTTTAAGGATTTCTTTTTTGACATCCTTGGTGTCGTCCTTATCTATTCTTAAACCCTTAAAAATTGGATGACGCATAATATTGTCCTTTGTCCATTCTGAAAATACAACTTCTCCAATCAGTTTTGGTTTTACCCAAGTGACAGGAGTATTGACTTTTGGTTCATTTTTAAAAGGACATTTTTTTATAATGTTCGGCTTTAACTTATTATAAATTTCCACGAGAACAGCTTCATCAAAGCCTCCTCCAACATGTCCTGCAAATCTCAAAATTTTATTCTTATCGTAAATTCCTGCAATTAATGCCCCAAATTTTTTGCGAGATCCTTTTGGTTCTGTGAAACCGCAAATAATGATCTCTTGAGTCATATGGCTTTTGATTTTAACCCAAGCCTTACTTCTTCTTGATTCATAGCAGCTTGCGATTTTTTTTCCTATAATCCCTTCCAAATGTTCTTTTAAGGCTGCTTTAAATAAGTTTTTTCCTGATTTTATGACATGATCGCTAAAACGAATCAGAGGGCTATTTAGCTCGCTTAAGTATTTCTTCAATATTTCTTTACGCTCAATTAAGGGTAATTCCCGTAAATCTGCACCGTCTTTGAAAAGAATGTCAAAGACATAGTAACAAAGAACATTTATTTCATTACTGCTGTAATTTTGAATTAATTGAAAATGGGATTTCCCTTTTTCATCGATGACAACAATTTCGCCATCTAAAATGATTGAACCCTTTGCTTTTTTTAATTCTTTAATTATTTCTAGAAATTTATTGTTAAAGCTTAAATTATTTCTGGATTTTAACTGAACCTCACCTTTGTCAACAAAGGCAAGGGATCGAAAACCATCCCATTTGACTTCAAAAAGCCAATCTTCATCATCAAAGGGCTTGTCGATAAGAGTAGCTAACATAGGAGGAATAAAGCCGGGCATTTTAAATTTTTTTAAAAGCTTTTCAGGCTTTTTTTTTTGAGATTCCTCGCTTAATATATATGCGTCATTTTTTTTTATTAAAAGCCAGGATGTGTCTTTTGCTTCTTG
Organism: Parachlamydiaceae bacterium; assembly: GCA_041691015.1. Classification (GTDB taxonomy): domain Bacteria; phylum Chlamydiota; class Chlamydiia; order Chlamydiales; family Parachlamydiaceae; genus JBBSJT01. Next base: position 6,047 of record JBEPVN010000013.1, read on the forward strand.
TTTTTTAAGTTTCTGCAAGACAAATTCACCGTTTAATTTATCCCCATGAAGAATAATGGCAAGATGGCCTATCTTTAGCCCAAGAGCTATTTCTTTCTCGATTTCTTTTTTATTTTGCGATTTAGGGGTTGTGTAAGTTCCATGGTCCCATATCTCGACAGTTCCTGCCCCATAATTTCCTTTTGGAATAATTCCTTCAAAGTATTGGTAATCTAATGGATGGTCTTCAACATGAATGGCAAGCCTTTTGTCTTTTGGATCTAGAGAGGGGCCCTTTGGAACTGCCCAGCTCAAAAGAACACCCCGAAATTCTAAGCGAAAGTCATAATGCAAGTTTCTGGCATCATGTTTTTGCACGCAAAAATTTAATGGTCCTTTCGCGTTCTTATCAGAAGTAACCGGTTCCGGAGTTTTTTCAAAATCTCTTTTTGTCTGATATTTTTTTAGATTCATTCATTTCACGCAGATTTTTTTGGTTTTTTTTTAGGCTCTAAACTTTGCTGTAAAAGAGACATAATATCGTGTATTTTTCCGGTAGGGACTTTTTCAGCAGTTTTAAGATGTATTTTTTTGCCTTTTGCTTTTTGTTTGATCATGTCCTTGATCTCTTCTGTGTAGGTATCTTTATATTTTTTGGGGTTGAAGGGGACTGTCAATTGATCTATTAACTGAATAGCCATACTCATTTCTTTTGAACTCGCTTTGTCAGCTTCCGGTATTTCCAGCTCTTTTGAGGCTAAAAGCTCTGAATCGTAACGAAGTTCATTAAGGATGATCATATTATCGTGGAATTTTATAACAGCAATGTGTTCGTGGTTCCTTAAGACATATTTTGCAAGTCCGACTTTACCTGATTTTTTTAAGGCATCTCGCAAAAGTGCGTAGGCTCTCTCCCCATTTTTATCTGGCTCTAAAAAATAAGGCTTCACGTAATAAATGGAGTCGATTTCTTTTTGATCAATAAAATTTACAATTTCAATTGTTTTAGTTTTTTTTACGTTCACTTTTTCAAAATCTTTATCATCGAACACCACAAATTCGCCGCTCTCATACTCATAGCCCTTGACTATGTCTTTCCAGGGCACTTCCTTTTCTTCTGTCTTACAAATTCTCGCGTATCGTATTTCGGATAAATCTTTTTTGTGCAGCATCACAAAAGATATTTCTTGCGCCTGACTTGCCGTATAGAGTCTAACGGGAATATTGACTAAGCCGAAGCTTATAGCGCCTTTCCAGATTGAACGCATATCTTAAGACTCCTTGCTTAAATATTTTAGAATGCTCGCTGTAAAGTTATTATAATCTAAAAGCGGCGACTTTTTAGTCGCCGCGTTTTAATCAATGAGCTTTATGCTTCAGAGGCTTTTTTGGATGAGTTTTCTTAGCGTGAGAATGCTTGGATGCAGCATGGGCATGATGTGTGCTTTGCGTATGATTTGATTTAGAAGATGTTCTTTTCTTCTTATGGTTTGGCAGCAAGCTCTCGATTTGATCGCCATAGTTAGCAGAGACGGCAACGCCGACAGCTCCTAATATACCGCCAATTAAACAACCGATCATGAATTCTTTTTGAGATGGCATAATTATCTCCTGCTTTGTAGTTGCTGATATAAATTAAGCCCAAGTTTTGCAAGATCGACAAAATTATTTACACCAGAGTGTGCAGAGCTTTTACGACTTGTACTATGAGATAATTTGTTTACAAGATCACTTAAAGAATCTTTCCAGTCGTTTGCTTCATGAAGAAGTTTCCCACCTTTTTTTTCTACAGATGAAACAAAATCTTCTGCTTTTTCGCGAATGTCATCGTAGTGTCCGCCCAAGACTTTTCTCATTTTTTTGCCGGATTGCGGTGCTATAAGAAGAGCTGTGATTCCTGAAACTAATGCGCCTACAACTAAGCCCATTAAAAGGGAAGAATGATAATCGCATTCTTCTTCTTCACAAAAACCATTTTTGCAAAAACCTGCAATGCAAGATCCTTTTTCTTTAATGGCATCAACAAAATCATGACCGCTTTCTTGAGCATTATTGTAAAGATCTAAAATATCTTCAATTAATTGATTACCTGGCTTTGGGGCTATTAATAATCCGGCAATACCGGCAATGGCTCCGCCAATTAAGGCTCCTTTTAAAAATCCTTGACTCATAATTATCTCCTTTTTAAAAACTTAATACCTAATATTATTCCTGAAGCTAATAAAGATGCTAATTCTTCTGAAGAATCATCTCTTTTATTATTAAATTCATTTAAGTGTTTATAAGTGTATTCATTTTTAAGTCTGATGCTTTCCTTTTCGACGAGATCACCGGCATTTTCAAGGGTGTTAAAGAGTGGATTTAATTTTTTTAATTTATTTTCAGTCTCACTTAAGACGCTATCTAGCTTTTTTAAGGAATGCTGAAGATAAAATAAGGTTTGGATAATGAAAAAAAACAAAACGATTAATGCTATAATTCCTAAAACTATCAAAGCTTCCAAAGCGTAACTCCTTCATTTTTAGTGAATTTCCATATAAATCGCAATATGACATATTCGGGTTTTATTGTCAAAGTTGGAGGATTTAAGGGATGTGGTGTTATTCATAACCATTTGATAATAAGGCAGTTGGTTATTTTTGTAGCTTAAGTGCTCATCTTTGATGCGATTTTAGATAGAAGGTGGTGACAACCCTTAGCACGATTTGCTTATAGATATTTCGCATCTAAGATGAGCACCTACGCTAAGACTTTGAGCTCTATGGTTGAGTCTACCTATAGCCGCCTGAAATAAACAACCGCTCGCAAGTAATCCATGAAGCATCATCTGAGGCCAAAAAAGCAACTGCCGGGGCGATGTCGTGCGTTTTTCCAATTCTTCCAAGCGGAGTCGCAGCTTCCACATTTTGTCGAAAATCGCTCTCTAAAAGTCCTGCAGTATCCACCCCTTCTGTCTCGACCATTCCGGGATTGATACTGTTGACGCGGATGTTTTTTGGACCAAGTTCTTTTCCAAGTGATTTTGTGACGGCATCTAAAGCTGCTTTACTTGCGCTATAAACAGCGGTTGTAGCAGACGCTGCTGTGCTTGAAACAGAACCTATGTTAATGATGCTGCCTCCTTTTGGATTAAAATGTTTGACGGCTTCTTTTGTTGTAAGAATAAGACCCAAAACATTCAAATCAAAAATTTTATGAAATTGTTCAGGCGTTATTTCTTCCAAAGGATGAAATTCATAAATGCCTGCGTTATTGACCAAAATATCGACAGCTCCAAAAGTTTTTTTGGTTTCTGAAAAAAGCCTTTCAATGTCGGAAAGATTTGAAACATTTGCTTGGACAGCTTTTGCTTTCCCACCGTTTTTAACGATCTCTAAAACAACTTTTTCAGCGCCCTCTTTACTTGATGAATAATTAACGATGACAGATGCCCCTTGTCTTGCAAGTTCAAGAGCAATTTCAGCCCCGATACCCTTCGATGCACCTGTGACAACAGCTACTTTTTTTTCTAGTTTTTTGTCCATGGATAATCCTTGCTTTTTTTTGACAAGGTAGGCATTTTTCAAGTAAATGTCAAAAGTAATTTTTAATTTCCAATTTACTTTAACAAAAAAAATAAGGGAAGAAATGTCATTTTCAATTGAACCCTCTCAAACGTTAAATTCTTTCACACAAGAATTCACCGCGGCATTGTCCGTAGCGCATAATAACTTTCCTTCTGAGGAGTACAAAACTAATCTCAAATTTCCGATAACAATAAATCATCATACAATTTATGTGTTAGTTAGTATGGGAAGAGCGCAAGGTGCTAATGCCTTTAGAGATGTTGCAGTCCTCAATGTGGTTCCTGCTAATGTGGAAATACAAAAGAAAATAGAAGAAATTTTTAATAGTGAAACTTTTGATATCGTGGAAATGAATGGTCAACGCATTGTAGGCTAACTAAAGAATTTTTTCGTTTTATCCAAGCGATTTTTTTTACCAGGTTCCATTTGATTGATTTTTTTGGCTGATTGGTTTAACGATTTTGTGAGTTGTATTTGTACAATTCCATCCAACACCCTGATATGTTCTGATTCCCTATCCAATTGCTTTTTGATTCGGGTGCTTTCAAACAACTGATTGTAAGTACCATCAGCAATTGCTTCTTCGATTTTTCCAAGTTGGCTTTCATTTTTTAAAATGCTGACTTCAAGCTTAAGGCATTTATTTTCAAGACGCACTATTTCCATTTTTGAGCGATCTTGCCCATTTGAAAGCTCTTTGTTAGCTTGAAGAAGCTCAAAATTTAATTTGTTTATCTCATCTTTTTTTTCAAGAAGAGAGCCGTGTGTGACGTTTACAAAATTCTGACGCATGCCAGGAACACCTTTTCCACTGATTTCCTTTGTATTATAAAAGCCGGAAGTCATCGCTTCGATAATTTCCTGTTTCGTTGAAATCATCGCTTTTACTTTAACAATTTCTTCAGGATTTAAAGCGCCTTGATTTAAAATAGCTTCAAGATCTTGAATTTCTGTTACTAAATTTATGTTTTGAATGCGCGTTTCAGTAAACTCAATAAATTGTTCAAAATCCTTGATGATTGATTTTGCGTATGCGGGATTCATACTCCTTAATTCTTTTAAAAGCTCTTTGCATTCTTTTATTTGATTTTTTCTTAAAATTATTTCGGCATCCTTGCCAGCTTGCTTTAATGGAATTTTTTTTTGTTCGAAAAGAGCAGGATTTAAAAAAACAGTCGGCGTCATTTTATAGGAATTTTGTGGTTTTTCGCCTTTTGCTTCAACATAATTTTTTTGCTTGAATTGATCTGTGATATAATCCATAGCAGCTTCTTGAATTTTCGGACTTTCAATGATTTGATCGAGGATTTTCTCTGATGAAAGGCTTTTATTATTGTGTGTTTTAAGCATGATGCTGATCGCAAGAGTTTCAAAAAGTACCGGATCTTTTTTGATCCTACTTTTTAGCCAGTTCTTAGAGTTTGGGGGCAAACTTTTATCAAGCGTTGCGAGCGATTCCAAAGTTTCTTGTCTTTTATAGGTAGACCTTGGAGCTACTCTTCTGCAAAATAAGGTAGCTTCATCACCTCTTATATTTTGAGAAACTGTTTCAGCTTTCGCTTTAATTTCTCTAAGTTTTACAGGGTCTGTCCCTAAAGGAATTTCTGGTTTAATTTCTCTTGATCTTCCATGGATTGGACTGCTCATAAATTTTCCTTAAAAATTTTACGCGGCTTTTGTTGCAAGGCTTAGCCATTCTTCAAGGTCTTTTATAAAATTTGTCACCAAAGGGTTGTGAATGTTATCAATGCTTAATGTTTTAGCGTTTTGTAAGGATTTGACAGCTTCACCAAAATCATTTTCTAATAGATGGCATTCAGCTTTAAAAAGATGTGCTTCAATAAAGGATGGATCTGCTTCTACTGCCAGTGAGTAAAATTTGATGGCTAATGGAATATCTTTGATAGTTTGCGCTTCCATTCCCATGTGATATAAGCAGTCCCTATTTCCGGGGTTTAAATTAAGTAATAAAGCGTAGATTGCAAGAGCATCTTCGTTGTTGAAATTTGCAGATAAATCAATAGCGATTTTGTTCAATAATTCATAAGTTTCTTCTATAGGGAGTAAATTATTTTGATTTTCTTCAGATACACTATTTAACCTAAGTTCATCCAGTGCGTCTCTGATTTTTTCAAAGCCTTCTATCAATGTTTCGTAATTTTCAGCGTTCAAGATTTGGCTGCCTTTTGAATAAACGATTTCAATGCCTCTTAAACTCAAGACCTCAATGACTTTATCTTGGATTTTTTCCTTTAATTTGGCTTTTTCTTGCTCTCGTTTTAATTTAGGAGAGACTAGAGGGTTAAAAGCTGCTTCCCCTTCAAAATCCATAGAATCTAGCTGAGAATCAATCCAACTATCTAGCTCGGAATCAAAACGACTTTTTGTCTCATTTTCTTGAAAAAAGGTTTTATTCATAAAACGCCTTAATTAACTAACTATTAACTATTATAACAAATATATTAATATTGTAACTATAATTAATAATAATTGTTTAAATTTAATAATTAGTTGAAAACAACAAAAAATGTAAATTAAATCTTATATCTGCTATGAAAGGGAAATTATCTAATGATTCAAGAACCTTCGGTTAAATAATGTTTAGGAAAGTAATTTTACTCTTGTTGGTGTGCATTCCTTGCTTTAGGGCTGAATGCGATAATTGCTACTCTGAATATTGGCAGCAATTTTTTTGGAAAATGTGGGAAAAAGAGAGTGTGGTTCTTGGAACTTTTGTTAGAGTTGATTCCGGCAACCATTTAAGAAATGTCCGCTCTTTTCAAATCAATGAACAGCTCATTTGGAATGTCTCTAAAAAGTGGAATTTACAACTCCATTATGCATATGTCAATGGCAGAGATGTAGTTGCACATTCCCTATGGAAATATCAAAATCGTTTGGAACTGGAAATAAACCGCATATTTTTTATTTTTAATTACTGTATCCTCGATACAAGAAATCGCCTTGAAATCAGGAGAATAAGGGGTCAGACAAAAACAAACTATAGATTTCGTCAGAAGACAATGTTTACCGTCCCATTTAATGATAGGGGAGCTTTAAAGTCATTTAGCGTAGAAAATGAATTATTTTATGATGTAAACAACCATTTTTTCATGCAGGATCGTTTGTGTCCGATCAAACTTAAATTTGAACTTTCCAAGAATGTGGATATGGATCTGTTTTTCTTTGTACGCTTTTTCCATCACGATACGCTTTGGCATAAAAGTGTAGTATTTGGCACACAGCTCAACTTCTAAGGATAGCCAAGCACAAACGGCATAAGCTTTTTTTTAACGGGAAGGAGGGAAAACCCGCACTTTACCGACAGGTAAATGCGGGCTTAAAGTGACCGGCTTTCTATTTAGTTTATGGTCTTGCAGGATCAAATGCCCAATGAGCAGTACTGTATCCTTGAGTTACAGCCCAAGCCTTAAAAATAACAGGGTCATAAGCATGAGCGTCAAAGTCATCTATTCCTACAGATATCCTTGCGGGAGTAAAACCGTAAGTTCCAATTGCCCAATTAGCCCATCCTGTTACCCATTGTTTCTCATCTTCGATAGGATTATAGTATGACATCACATACAGCCTATCAACAGCGCAATTATTATCCGCTATCATAGCAGCATCAAAAACAGATTTGACAATTGCCTGCCATGGGTAATTTGGACCAAAGCCTGCGTTTGTGCAAAAACTTGTTTGTAAATTTGGATTGATGGTTTTAAAAGCCTTGATTAATTGGCCAACTAAAAATTGTTGATGCTCTGAGCCTGCTGCCTCATAATCAAAATCCACCCCGACAACATCGTTTGCAGTGCAAAAATCTACCATTCCTTGTGCAAATGCCTGGATATTTGAATCCGTCAGCACATCCCAGCATCTGTCGTAAGAGCCGCCGCCGCCGCCGATCGATACTTTAACTGCAATCGGTGGATTTTGCGCTTTGCAGTAAGCAGAAAACATCTTAAGTTGTTCAGATGTCATAGTTCCAAACCCATCCATGGTAGGCTTACCATCTGCACCGTATTCGATTTTTCCAACAAAAACATTTATCATATTAACATCTGTTGGAATAACAAATGGAGAACCGGTAAACCAGCTCGTCCAGTCGATGTACCAGACAGAATGTTCTATAGCGCTTAAAACCGGAGGTACCGGTGGATTGTTAGTTGAAACTACCATGCTTTGAGCATTGCTATAAGCACTGTTTCCATTTGCATTTGTAGCAACGACGCGATAATAATAAGTGCCATCTGCTCGATTATTAAATACTTTTGTAAGAATGTTTCCTTGTGCAATCACTTTCTGATCCGAAAAATTAGCTACAGTTGCCTCATAAAGAGCGTAGCTTGAAGCAGTTGCTACTGTATTCCAAGAAAGGATATAACTTGCAGAATCGCCTGAAATGTTCAGGTAGGGAGCTGCCGGCGTTTTAGCAGGAGGCGTTGGATTTGTTGCGCCTTCAGCTGTTGCTTGAAGCTGTTGAATAACTGTGGGCGAGCCTCTTGGCATATCGATCATCATAGTAAATGTTGTCGATTTGCCGGGAGCTATGATTCCATTACTGTTTAAATTTTTGACAGTAACATTTTGTCCATTGACCGTAAAAGTTCCGGATGAGACGTGAGGGCTTAATACATAATTTTGAGGTAGTGTAAAAGTCGCTGTCCAGGCAGAAGTGGATGTTGATCCATTATTTGTCAAAGTAACTACGGCCTCAAATGTTGTTGCCCAAGCAGTTGTAACTTTATAATTTGCACTGATTGCTCCAGTTGCAGCTTCAGCCTTTATTTCAGGGGCTATTGCGTTTAAATTTCCACATATCAAAATGATGAAATATGAAAATACACTCATTAATTTATACATAATCTAAATCCTCCAGATAAAAATGTTTTTCCGTAAATGAACGTTAATTCAATCGCTTAATTTTTGTTAAGACATTTTTTCATTGTAAGGCTTTTTGGTTATCTGATATAGGTAGAAAAAATTACTTTAAGGAGAACATTTGAAAAACACTAAAACATCTTTAAAATTAATGACACCAAGCGATCTTTCAGAAAAAGGGCGCAAAGAGATAGCAGAAAGCTTAAATCCATTGGTTGCGGATGCTTTTGCTTTATATGTGAAAACAAAAAATTTTCACTGGCATTTATCCGGCAGTCACTTTCGCGATTATCACCTGATGTTCGATGAACAAGCAGATCAAATTTTTGCAACCATAGATGTCTTAGCAGAACGTGTGCGTAAACTTGGCAAACTTACAGTCCATTCCATCGGTGAAATTGCAAAATTGCAAACCATTAAAGATTCAGATGAAGAATTTTTGGAAGCTGAAAAAATGTTAGAAATTCTTTTGAAAGACAATCAGAAATGTGTCGTCAATATGCGAAAAGCTCACGAAGTTTGCGATAAGCATGATGATTCAGCGACTGCAAGTATTTTAGAAATTTTTATCGATGAGACTGAAAGGCGTGTATGGTTTCTTTTTGAAACTCTACAAGGGAAATAGAACTTAAGCCATAGTGGAGTGATATGTACAGGGGACAGTCAAGCTCTGTCAAGCTAAGACTCCGGTACAAAATATATATTTCATTGATTAATAACAATTGTTGATTTATCCTATTAGTTAATTAAATTAGGATAAATCATGTTTGTTAATTTTAGTTCATATACAGCCTTCCATTACAAGCCAGGACACTTCAGATCAGCTCTTCCCAAAAAATATTTTAGGTTTTATGCAAAAAAAATTGAACCGGATAGTATAAAAAAGAAATTTGATTTTATTAATTTAAAGCTTAACCTATTAGCAGACAATAAAGATTTGTTTAAAACCTTTGCAGAACTGCATTCATTTTGCCTTACCGGTGAAATGCCGGTGATTGACTTCGGTATTATTACATGCAAAAATACAGCTCATGCTGTTACCCAATACAATCTTTTTAAACACTCCCATTATAAAAATATCGAAGATATTCAAAAATTAGAGGAAGAACTTCAAGACAATGAGGAAGGAACTTTTTTGCTGCATGTATTAGCAAGTGATTTTGTTAATAAGCAAGGGTGGAAAGTTCCGTTTCAAGGCCATGCATTTACTGTGATTAAAGTAATTGAAGATGGTAAAATTGGATATCGTTTAGCTCAAAGCTATGTGGATAGATACAGTCTTAAAAATTTTCTCGAAAAGAATGATACCTATTATGATAGTTTTGTAACTTTAAAAAATGAAGTTCTCGAACCTTTTTATAGGGTACTTAAATTTAAAGGCCCATGGACTATGGAAACTTGTGAAGATTATAAATGCCTTACAGGAGTTAGCCCTGTTTACCTGATCGGTCATCACCCTGATCGAGCAGTAATCCCGTCTGGACAATTACTCGAGTGTGCTGGTTTTGGACGAACTACAAATAAAGAAGAAGGCTTTTTGATGGGCACCCTAAAAGCAAGACAGGAATTGAACAAGCAAACGATAGAGTAACGGGGTCATACTGTCAAGCCTGACCCCTATATAATGCTATTATCTAGTCGACAAGCAGTTTAAAAGCTGCATCCTTGGCTGTCTTACCATCAATTGTAGAGTCTAATTCCATAATTCTTTTCATGACAAATCCAAGCTCTTTCTTAGTCTTTGCACCTGTGTCGCTGATTGCTTGGATAACAATTTTTTGAGTTTCTTCAGGAGATAAGGATTTTGGTAAAAATTCTTGAACGATGGCCATTTCTTTTTCTAAATTTTCGATAGCTTCGGTCTGTTTTGCATTTTTAGAGTGCATCATAGCCTCTTCTAAGTTGCCAAGATAGGTTTTGAATAATTTGAGAACTTCCAAATCTGGCACATTTCCTCTTGCATCAACTGCTAATATTTTAGATTTTAACATGCGTAATGTGTTTAATCTAATAGAATCGCGGCTTCTCATAGCATCTTTGATTCCATCGTTAATTTGTTCAGCTAATGTCATAAGAAGACTCCTAAAGTTTAAACCGGTAATTTACAGTAATTGACAATAGGTAGCAATCTTAAAAAAATGATTGACTTACAAGGTTATATGCTTTTGCAACGAAAAAATAAATTGATTGTTAGTGTTATTTTCTTTAAATAAATAATTATTAAAAGAGAGGGTTTATATGACAAAAAAAAAGAGAGATGATGATGGAGATCCAAAACCCCTTAATTTTGATAGGGACGAAGAGCTGGGAATACCTGAACCATTCCAAACTCCAGAAGATAATCGTGGGGATGATGAGAACGAACAGTATTATGAAGAGGAAGAAGCAATGAGCAAGGAAGAGGCTAAAAAACGTAAAGAGGAAGGCAATTTGTAAGACTTAAATCTTTTTTCTCATTTTTATCTCTTTTTGTAGTGTGGGCAACAAAAAGAGATAAAAATATTACAAATAAAGAACTCTACATGGGCTAACCAAAAAAAGTATTTAACTCCTTATCCAAAGAATCCTGAATATCTTGTGGAAGGAGGTCGTTATGACCAAGTTTTGGTGAGGTTAAATGAACTTTATTCCGAATATTAGGGATGTTTCTTATTGCACTGCTTAAAGAGGCATTGTCTGGAATTACACGATCGCTTTTATCATTATTTGGGGAGCTATGCTGAATAATGACGTGGCGGATATTAAGTTCGCTTAAAGTAATTGCAGCGCTGACACAATCTAATTCTTCACCCGATAGATAAAAAATGGGCTGTAGAGGCAGTTTCATAATTTTTGAGGCAACATTTGAAAGACAATCAAAAGTACGATCAGAAACCGATAGGTATTTCACTCCCTTATTCATTCCTGGAGAAAAATCGTGATTTAAAATCGCTTCGCTCATCATTCCACCTCCCAAAGATAAACCGTGCATAACAATATGCTTTGCATGAACTTCTTTTTCTAAGAATTGCAACCCTCCTTCAAAACCTGCACCCATCTGATACCTTGTTGGCCATCCTGTGCTTTGACCAACTGAGGGTCCATTGATAAGAAGAGTGTTGCTTTGGTATTTGTGATTTTTCCATGCAGTGGATTGGATATACTCTTCCATTCTCATTCCATTCCCAAATGCATTTATGGTCCATTTTCCATTATCAATAGTTTCTGTGTGTCCAGCTATAACTGCATCGTATAGGGTACCTGATTTGTAAATAGAAATGTTTTTTACAAAAAAAGAATCTTTTTTAAGTTGATTCATTTCAAAAAACTTGCGATCTTGCGTATCTTTTGTGAATGAAGCTGCAGGATAGACTTGGTATCCGATGATGACGGATACAACTTTTCTTGCAGATAATAGCATGGATGCATATTCAACGATACCTGGCGTTGCAAAAAGCGCACTGTATGTGCCTGTTGCAAGTATTAAATAGTTCAAAACACGGAATGTCTTTTCACCAGGGCTTGTTTCTGCTGTGAAAGTTGTTCTTAATACAGATTTCCACTCTTCTGGATCTGCAATGGGAAAATTTCCGGCTGTTATCATAGTGTACTCCTCAAGTTTTTGATAGCTTGAAGAATTACAAAAAATATGTTATTAAATCTATAACAATTTAATAATTTTATAAGGCGTTAGAAATGAACAACTACAAATTAGTTGAGAGAGGCTCTCACATCAAAGAAGCTAAAAAAGCATTGATACTACTTCATGGGCGCGGTGGATCTGCTCTTGATATTTTGCAGTTAAGCGCTTATTTTTGCGACGATCAATTCTATATAGCAGCATTAGAGGCTCCAAATAATAGCTGGTATCCAAATAGCTTTATGGCCAAAACAAGTACAAACGAGCCCTATCTAACAAATTCCATTGATGCGATCAAAGAGTTGATCGATAAAATTGCAGAGCATGTTCCTTATGAACAGATTTATCTCATGGGCTTTTCGCAAGGGGCTTGTTTGAGCTTGGAAGTCTCTGCAAGGTATGCGCGTAAATATGGAGGCATCATTGCGTTTTCCGGCGGCCTGATTGGAGATATCTTGGATACAACCCAATACAAGAGAGATTTTCAAGGAACAAAAGTGTTTCTTGGCAATAGCGATGTCGACCCTTTTATTCCTGTAGAACGTACAAAGGTATCTCAAGAACTCATGCAACGCCAAGGTGCAACAACTATCTTAAAAATTTATCCCGGAATGAAACACACCATTAATCAGGATGAAATAGACACCGTTAAGAAAAATATCTTTATTTAAATTTAATCAATCAGTAATTTACAAAAAAAACTATAAAGTTAAATTTAAAGCTATGTCAAACCTCATTACAGGTATTCATCACATTACGGCACTTGGGCAAGATCCACAAAAAAATGTGGATTTTTATGCAGGAATTTTAGGTTTAAGGCTGATCAAAAAAACAATTAATTTTGACGCTCCGGAAGTTTACCATCTTTATTACGGCAATGAAACAGGTTCTCCCGGCACCATTTTAACTTTTTTTCCCTATACAAATATTCCAAAAGGCAAAAAAGGCACTGGACAGCTAAGCGTAACTTCATTTTCTATTTCGCCTCGCTCTTTAAGTTATTGGATGGGTCGTCTTGATAAGTTTCAAATTCCCTATAAAATGCCCGAAAAGTGTTTTAATGATACGGTGCTTTATTTTGAAGATCAAGAGGGTTTGGGCTTAGAGCTTGTTGCGAATGTAAACGATGAAAGAACAGGATTTACATATGGCAATATACCCTCAGAACATGCGATCAAAGGTTTTTTTGGCATCACCCTTTTAGAAGAATGCTATGAAAAAACAGCAAAGCTTCTTAGTAGTCAAATGGATTATGTATTGATTGGTGAAAAAGACAATCGTTACCGCTTTTCACCAAGCAAAAAGCACGGGGGATTTGTGGATATAATTTGCAGTCCGGATGCTTTAAGAGGAATTTCAGGCTATGGAACAATCCATCATGTGGCATTTGCAACAGCTGATGATGAATCGCAAATCCTTTGCCGCGATAAATTGATCAAATTCGGACTTAATATAACACCAGTTATTGATCGGGAGTATTTTCATTCCGTTTATTTTAGAGAGCCTGGCAGCGTTCTTTTTGAAATTGCTACCATGCAACCTGGATTTACTATTGACGAGCCGCTTCAAAGTCTTGGCGAATCCCTTAAATTACCGCCTTGGCAGGAAATCAATAGGACGGAAATTGAAAAAGCCTTGCCCACAATTCAATTAGACTTAACAAAATATGCGGATTAAACAGGAGATTTTTATGGCAGACAAATTCAAATATGTAAGATTGGATAAAAATAATGCAGCAGTGTTGCTTGTAGACCATCAAACCGGTTTGATCAATCTTGTGCAGGATTATACTCCGAATGAATTCAAAAATAATGTCCTAGCTTTAGCCAATATCGCCAAATACTACAATTTGCCGACAGTACTCACAACAAGCTTTGAACAAGGTCCAAATGGACCTTTGGTTCCAGAACTTAAAGAATTGCTTCCAAAAGCAAGCTACATTCCAAGACCTGGACAAATAAATGCCTGGGATAACGAAGATTTTGTAAAAGCTGTAAAAGCTACAGGCAAAAAACAATTGATTATTGCAGGGGTTGTTACGGATGTTTGCGTAGCTTTTCCTGCTTTATCTGCATTAGAAGAGGGTTTTGATGTATTTGTTGTTGTCGATGCCTCCGGAACTATCAATAAAGATATGCGGGACGCAGCTCTTATGCGTATTACTCATGCGGGAGCTCAGACTATGAGCTGGTTTAGCGTAGCATCAGAGCTTCATCGCGACTGGAGAAATGATGTGGAAGGCCTTGGAAATCTCCTTGCAAATCATGTTCCAAACTACCGCAATTTAATGAACAGTTATCAGGCAAAAGCTAAATAGGCTATAATCATCAAGGTTTTAGTGTAGAATATTTATTTATCTTAAATTCTTATGTTAATTATACCTAATTATTTGTAATAAATTATTGAATTAATAGTTTATTACATGTATTATTTATTTTAGTACAAAATAATTGGGGTAAATATGACATATCGTATAAATTTTTATTGTTATACAGGTAAAGAGCTCGTTCAAAAATTTAAAGAAATGCCGCAAGATACGGAAGTTTTAGATTTAAGTGATTTTTTATTTACAAAGAATAGCGTGGATGATTTACGCAATTTTACCTTAGCTCCAGCCTCGCTTAAATCTATTAACCTAAGCAACACCGGGCTTAACCTCTTAACTGCAGAAAAACTTACCGCTCTTTTTTTATCGATTTCGCGCACATCTGTTGAGTCTTTAAATATTTCAAACAATAGTCTCGATTCCATTAACGACAATATTCTTGCATCCTTGGAAGGGACCCTTGGAAATTTAAAATTAGTGTATTTGGGTCAGGGAGATACAAAAACTACAGATAATAACAGGAATGAAAAAAGGCTTAGGGCAATTGGAGCCATATTTCCAAATGTGGTACAAATCATATTCTTAGATCATCTAGGCTACGAAATTTTTCATGGTTTGAATGATACGCCTCTTAGGCGTGTAAATAATGCCAGAAAATTTTACTTATTTAACCATATTCCATCTCTTGTCTTTCAAACAGCCTATACAATAGAAAAAAATAAACTAGCAAAAAATTCACTGCCTCAAGAATTAATTGATCTTTGTGACTCTGTTGGAATTAACAATTATAAATATAAAATAAATTAAGAAAACAACTCTACTTTGACGTGTTGTTGATTTCGCACACATCAAAATATTTATTAAATGTGTAAAAGCAACTGGTTGTTGTAATTCCATCAGAGGGTATTGCCATATAAATTCACTTATTTAAGTTATAGATTCGCTCTAAACTATATTAAAAATTTACAATGAAGTAAAGTGTATAATATTACTTCGCAATTTTCCACTTAGAGATACCTTCTAAAAGATATTCCACCCATTTGATGACAGATGATACACGACATGTCAATTGGACTTAAAATTTGGCGCCTACACCAATTCCGACTTTAAGTCCTCCAGCATCAACCGTGTCTTCAAAATGCACCGGAAGGTACACATAGTCCATGAAAATATCAATAAAGAGGTCTGATCTTAAATAACAATAAACTCCGGTCTTTAAGATACCGCCGGTTGCCCATTTTTTGGCATATTCATCATCTCCTCCCAAATTTGGACAAGGAGATTTATTTTTTAGTCGAATACGTGAAAAGGTTGGGCCTATCCCGATGTAGGGTGAAAATTGTTCAGTCAAGCGGTAGGGGAGTTTTACGCCAAAACTTATGTTATCGATCGTAACTTTGGTAGGGTTACCAAATTCAAGTGTCTGGCCTTTTTTACTGTACCTATCAAAATTAAACCAGCCATAAACAAATTGATGAAGTTTAATTGAGCCCTCAATTTGATAACTCATTCCGACTTCATCATAGATATCTTTAAAGCGACTGGAAGAGGGATAGAAACCTGCAGCACGTATTTCTAAGCTTGTATCGAGGCTCCCTAAAAGAGGAAGCACTTGTGCAAATAACGCAACGAAAAGTATCTTAAATTTTTTTTTATTCATGGGGCTACCTGTAGGTTAATAGGAGCGCTTTCCAAGTTGTCCGTATCTACGGCTGTAATTGTAAAAACTTGATAAGCGCAATTTTGGAGGCAACATTTACAAATTAATGGCGATGTCACAGGAATTTGATCGATTACTTGGCCATTGCTATAAATGTTGTAATAAGCAATATCCGGAGATGGGCTTGGATCCCATGTTACACTCAAAACACATCTTGTTTTATTCAAAAACTTATTTTTTTTGATTGATCCAATAAAGTTAGAGGGCGGTAAAGGGTTTAAAGGAACAAAAATATAAGTATATTGATCAGCAGGTACAATCGGGGTCACTCCAAAAGGTGTTACAACTGTTACATCGACAGTTCCAATTCCAGCTGGCACTGTTACAGTGATTTCTGTATCAGAAACAATGACGACATTTGTACCTGGAACTGCTCCAAAGTAGACTTGTGTGCTGCTGCTGATAAAACCAGACCCTGTAATAGTGACACTATTACCACCAGCAGTTGGTCCAACGTTAGGGTTAACCATTGTCAAAGTCGGAGGCAAGGGGACAATATAATCCAAAACAAGTCCAAGTGTCGGATCGTTGTGCTTATCAAAAATTTTCGTCAAAATTTGATTGAATTCGGCAACTGTCATATGCCCTGAAGTAAGTCCATCAAATGATACTGTCGCAGTAGATGGCCAGACATCATTTGGGGCTGTATTTGGAGCTGTGACTTCTTGAATATAATATCCGGCTGTCCCCACAAATGAGTCGCCATTCATTGTAATGATAGGTCCAGTAGATGGAGCACCGGTTAAACCGTAGATCAGAAGTCCTGTTTGACCCCCTATGAACTGGTTATTATTTAACTGAAAAGGTTTATTTGTTCCGTCGATTGTCAAGATTTCCATGCTAAAATTAGGAACATCGATGATATTTGCAGTGAGTGTTGAAAGTCCGGCAGTATTACGTACTATGATACCTTCTACAACATTGACGCCTTGTGTTGTTGTAAAATTTAAATTGTTGTTAGAGATAGTCAAATTATTTCCGCATGAAGCGCCAAATATCCCGATGTCATTATTTGTGACAGTATTTCCAGAAACCAACACGTTTGCTCCTGCTGTCGGAAGATTGATTGCTGTTGAGGAGGCATTCAAAACTGTTGCGATGTTGCTTAAAACTGTATTTCCAGTAACGCTGCCAATCACCCCATTTCCAAATGTAATCCCGTTTGGAGAAGCTGTTACTGTATTTGGAGTGAGTACATATCCGCGGTTGACTGTATTATTTGTGACATTTGCGGTAAGGCCAGTCCCAAAGCATACAATACCGTTTCTTTGGTAAAAATCGACAAGAGAGTTATCGACCGTAAAGCTTGATGTTCCGCTATCGTTCAAATTAACGATACCGCCTCCTGCAAGCTGACTGAAATTCGTAGAATTTCTTGTATTCGTTACATGAATATTTTGAATAGTTCCAGAAGCGTTATGATAACCGATACCAAAAAATCTATTGGTTGAATTGTATTGACCTGTAGATGGAGGTGGAAGTGTCCCTGTATCTTGTTGATGATCGGCATCCAAAGTCAGATCGCTGATGTTAACTGTTTGCAAAGCAGGTAATGCCTGATTGTCCACCATTAAAACAGGCCAAATGTTATTAGGCGCGCTAAAAAAAAACTGCGTAAGGGGAGTTGCGGGTCCTGGAGCTTCAATGGTTGTAACATTTTGGCCGGCGCCGACAATGTTTAAACTTTTAGAGATAACCTGCACTTGTTCAATATAAATGCCTGCTGATAATTGGATGGTATCTCCTGAATTTGCGCCATTAATTGCAGCTTGAATACTAGCTGGAGGCGGTCCTACAATAACGGTAGCTGCTTCAAGCAGTCCGCAAAAGCTGATAAAAAGAAAAAATAAAGAATGTAGGAATTTTTTGTACAAAATAACGCTCCAATTTGAATAATTTTTTATAATGAGTGTTATGAAAAA
This sequence comes from Parachlamydiaceae bacterium, assembly GCA_041691015.1. Taxonomy (GTDB): domain Bacteria; phylum Chlamydiota; class Chlamydiia; order Chlamydiales; family Parachlamydiaceae; genus JBBSJT01. Next base: position 24,063 of record JBEPVN010000013.1, read on the forward strand.
AAAATGCAAATTATTTTAATGATTTTTAGACAAAAAAAAACAGCTGATAACGATTATGGAAGAAGATACACGACATGTCAATTGGACTATAAAAGACACAGGGATCAATACTTTTAAAGCAGTACCGTATACTTAACCTACTTGAAAAATTTTAAATAATTTGAGTTAAATTCATCCTATTTTTTTAATTGTTGACATTTCTTGCAATAACTATCATAAGTAACGTTTAAAACAATAGGTTCTTTAGATGCGTGTTTTAAGCCTTGAGTATTTGTAAGAATCTTTAAAACTATTTCAAGTTAAAATTTAAGGGTTTATTATGTTGATAAAAAAAAATGAGACTTTAAGGTTATTTGGAAATGGTAAAATGTGTGTAAGGCTTATTTTATTGTTTTGTATGAGTTTTTTCTATTTTGCACATCCTATAGCTATGTATGGCGAGGAGATAGCCTCTAATCTGCTAGAAGGCATCACGTTAGATGGCGGACACTGTTCAAAGTATAAAAAATTAGAATACTATCTGCTTATTTCTGATTTTGCACAAAGTTTTATCGAAATCCCAACATCAAATGTTGCAGTTGATAGTTCCACAATAAGCTCAAGATATCTTGCGGGAAGAGCTGCGCTTTATAACCTGGAAAATGAGAAAGTCGGAACATGTTCTGCCTCATTTTTATGTATCCAAAATCAAGATGGGATCTTTACAGATATATCCAACTACTTATCTGTTGATAATGGATTGATAGTCACCTGGTTTACGCCAACCACATTAATCAATTTGGAATTAGATAGCATCATACGTTCCATGGTCACAAAATGTATCGTGGTTGCATCTACAAAAGTGGGCTTTAATCCTTTTTTTGGAAAGACATTTAATCTGGTTGTTTCATCAGACGATCAAAAAATCTATTTCAAGTTTAGAAAAAGATAAAATTAATATTAACTTGAGATTGTTATAATATGGAATAAAATAAACAATATTGATTTTAATCTCCATTTCAAGTATAAGAGATTTTTTAATTTGTTTATAAGGAAATATTATATGAATTTAGAGCCTACACAAGTAATCAACGATATTAAATTTTTTGATAGTGCCGCGTCTTGCATTTCTCACTTTGAAAATAATCATTGGACATCTAAGGCTCTTAGTTTAATCAAAAGCTTTGGAACTCTTTTTTCTTTTGCTTTGAATAAAATTATTCTAGCTTTCAAACCAATGGATGCTGATCTCGATTCGCTCACAAATACCGGTTCAAGGGCATTGTCCAAAAAACGACTTGTTGTTTGCGTGCATGGACTTAATAGTGGCCCTTCTCAATTTAAAAATATTATTGATGAAATAAAGAAGGGTAATCTTTCCAAGACGGATATTTTTATCCCACGCGTACTTGAAAAAGGAAATGCGACGTTAGATGAAATGGTTAAACCCATTTTTGAAGAGATTGAAAAATGGGCGCAAACTGGAGAAAAAAAAGAATTGGTGTTAGTTGGTATCTCAAATGGTGGAAGAATTTCACGAGCTCTTGAAGCTAAAATTGCAAAATCGGAAAATAATGCTAACATCAAAAAATTACGGTTTGTATCAATTGTTGGGGCTTGCAAGGGTTCTTCCATAGTAAATATTGTGAATAACTTAGGATTATCATGGTTTTTGTCTAAAAATATCTCAGAAGAAATGCCTTCGAGATCTAAACGTAATCAACGATTGGATCGTGATTGGTCGGACGTCCTTACAAATGGATCAAAGCGAGAATATAATTTTATTGCTTCACCACATGATTGGCAGGTGTTAAATTATAGTTCATCTTTGATGGAAGTTAAGGAGCAAAAGGCAAGCTATGCTCTTGTCCCGAATCATGGGCATGTTAGCATAGTAAATGCAGTAGCTAAAACAGTAGCTACTATCATTCTAAAGAAAGAGATTATAAAGAGCAAAACCTTGTAGATATACTTTCAACTTATCTATTAAGCTAATTTTTTAATCGCAGCTCAAGCGCGCATCAAGATCCAAATTTTGTAGCGTAGGCTTTACCTTAAGTTTGTTTGCAAGGGCTTTAGCCCTTGCAAACAAACTTAAGGTAAAGCCTACACTACAATAGTGTGTTCTGTATTCATAGCTTAATTTTTTTTAGCCTTAAAGAATTAATAATAACAGACACAGAACTTAAACTCATTGCAAAAGCTGCAATCACCGGATTTAGCAACAGGCCAGTAAAGGGGTATAATAATCCCGCAGCTATTGGAATGCCTAATATGTTATAGATGAAAGCAAAACATAAGTTTTGACGAATATTTCGCATCATAGCATGGCTTAATCGAATAGCTTTTACGATCCCCATCAAATCGCCCTTAACAAGCGTTACATCAGCGCTTTCCATTGCAACATCCGTACCTGTTCCCATTGCGATCCCAACATCTGCAGAAGCTAAAGCCGGCGCATCGTTAATCCCATCTCCTGCCATTGCAACAAGTCCGAATTTGGTTTTTTCTTCTTTGATAAATTGTTGTTTATGATCCGGAGTGACATTTGCATGCACTTCATCGATGCTCAATTTTGTAGCTACTGATTGAGCTGTTTGTTCATTATCTCCGGTCAGCATAATAATTTTTATCCCCAATTGATGAAGCTTTTGTACGGCGTCTCTTGAAGAGGGTTTAATAGGATCGAGGACTGCAATTAAACCAACTGCTTTACCGTCAATTGCAATAAACATGACGGTTTGAGCGTCGGTTTGGATTGCTTGCGCTTTTTGAAAAAGTGTTGCGGTGCCGCTCACTTTTTTATCTTCCAAAAAGTTTGACTTACCAACTAAAACATGATGGTCATCAACTATTCCGCTGACACCCATTCCAGTGTAAGATTGAAAGTTTTTGACTTCTGCCAAGCGAATAACTCGACTTCTTGCCTCTTGTATCATCGAGGTAGCAAGCGGGTGTTCGCTATTTTGCTCAAGTGAGGCAGCTAATCGAAGAATTTCATTTTCATCTCCATCCAAAACGGAAAGGATCTTGCTGACTTTCATTTTTCCTTCGGTCAACGTTCCCGTTTTATCAACAATAATTGTCTTTACCTTCTCTAATTTCTCCAATGCCAGGGCATTTTTAATCAAAATACCGGCCTCTGCGCCAATTCCCATTCCCACCATAATTGACATGGGTGTTGCAAGACCAAGTGCGCAGGGACAAGCAATAATCAATACAGCTACTGCATTTATTAAACCATAGACAAAGGAGGGTTCAGGACCAATCAAAAACCATATAATAAAAGTGAGTATTGCAATGAAAATTACGATTGGAACAAAATAACCGGAAATTTTATCGGCCATGCTTTGAATTGGAGCTTCGCTTCTTTGTGCCTCTGCTACCATTTGGATAATGCGAGAGAGAAGAGTTTCAGATCCAACTTTTTCAGCCCTCATCAAAAAACTGCCTTGCTGATTGATAGTTGCGCCAATCACGTTATCGTTAGCATCTTTGTTAACAGGCATAGACTCACCGGTAACCATGGATTCATCGACAAAACTATTCCCCTCAATCACCATGCCATCAACCGGAATTTTATCGCCTGGACGTACGCGCAAAATATCGTTTATTTTTACTTCATCAATAGGAATTTCCCGCTCAACGCCAAGCTCTACTATTCTTGCTGTTTTTGCAGCCTTATTTAGTAATGCTTTTATTGCTTGACCTGTCTGACTTCTTGCTTTTAGTTCCAGAACTTGTCCAAGCAAAACCAACAAAATGATAATTGCTGCAGTTTCAAAATATAGGGGCACTTCTCCCTCATGCAAAAACATGCTTGGAAATAGATGAGGAAAAAATAATGCGATTAAACTATATAGATACGAAACTCCAACCCCCAAAGAAATCAAGCTGAACATATTAAGGCGTCTATTGATTATCGATTTAAAGCCTCTTTGAAAAAATGGATAGCCGGCCCATACAATTACAGGAGTACTAAAAAGAAACTGCAACCATCTTGAAATATCACTCGGAATTAACTGATTAATTCCAGGAAACATGGAGCCCATAGCAAAAAAAAGAACAGGAATTGCAAATAAAATCCCTAAGCACAATCTAAAGAGCATGTTTTTGTATTCAGAATCATCTTCTATGCCGATCGTTTTAGCTTCCAAAGACATTCCGCAAATAGGACAATCACCCGGATGATCCTGAATAATCTCTGGATGCATTGGACACGTGTATTCAGGATTGTTTTTTAATAGTGGGTTCATCATTTATTCTCATCGTTTTTCTGATTTATGAATTTTGTTAATAAAAATGAATTCTTCAACCAGATAGATTAGGTACTCGCAAGGATGTTTTAAAAATAATTGGTCAGGAAAAATGAGAGTAATGAAAGTCCTGTTTGAAGTAAGGTTTCTAAAAAATTTACTATATACCATAAATTCCCATTTTGGATCAAACTAAATAATGGTAACTGAAAGAGAATCATAATAGCCTCAGCTCTTAATAAAACAAATTAATTGCAAAGCATTAACGTTTAAAGTATACTTTTCTTTTGTATATAACCCTTAAAGGATGCTCTCGAATGTCAGTTTCTGTTCTAATTAAACTTATAATTCCGATGTCGCTTACTGCTACATCATCAATGTTTTACAAAACTTCACCCGAAATTTTTTTGATTTCTACACTCGCAGGCGTAGCCTTTGGAATACTCCAAGAATCTTTCTTGAAAAAATATTTGATTTTGGATGATAGAATCTTTAGACATCAAATGCTTACAGGGCTCTCAAGTATTTATAACGTTTGGCAATATTTAGAAATGAAAGCACACGTACTCGGAAACTACACTTTTGTTCAAAACAAGCATTGCATCCGAGGTGGTTTTTCTGCCGGATACTGTATAGGTCTTAAGATTTTGTCTTAATCTAAGATAAGGAATATATCAATGCCGCTCATGACCCTTCTTGCATTCATATTTTTAGGAACTGCTTTTTTTAGTTTATGGTTTAAGCGCGACCCTAAAATTTGGGGAACGCTTGCAAGCCTATCTTTATTTTTTGGGATGCTTGCCGGCAATATCACCTGGATAGGTTTAGCCTTCATTATCTTATCTGCTGCTCTATGGATTTTTTATTCTCAAAAACCAACCTTCGCAATTTTTATTGCTCTGATCTGTCTTGGTATTAGCTTCAAACTACGATTCATACCAGGATACTATCCATTTTTTATCACAAGCAAATTTGCAGTAGGCCTTGAAAATCCGTTAATTGGACTCTTTCCTCTTGCACTTATTGTCCCTCTTGCAAAGGATTACCACGATTGGAAACTTGTCATAAAAGGATTAGCTTTTGGATCCGCAGGAATTGCACTACTTGCTTTTCTTGCAACAATGAGTGGAGCTACGCATTTAGACTTTAAACTCCCACCTTTCATGGGCGCTCGCATTTTGAGTAATCTGATTTTGACATCTATTCCAGAAGAGGGGTTTTATCGCGGCTTTATTCAAAAAACTTTTTGCAAGTATTTCAAAAGCACTATAACGGGAAATATTGTTGCACTGATCCTCACATCGCTACTCTTTTCATTAAGTCACATTTATTGGAGTCCCAATTTAGGGATTTTGGCCTTTACTTTTCTGACAAGCCTTCTTTATGGAAGCGTTTATCTATTTTCTGGAAAGATTGAAAGCGCCATCCTCTGTCATTTTTTCTTTAACCTTATCCACATGACCTTTTTCTCTTACCACGCACTATAGAGGCATAAATTGCAGCTAAAATGTCATGCTTATTCTGATTTCTCTTGCAATACAATCTGCAATTTTCCAGTTCTTGCTCTAGTAAAACATTCTTCTTGCGAATTACAATATTGCAGCATCTTACTGTGCAACAGCGTTAAGCCAATACGCAATTGATTTTGCACTGATTGTATAGATTTTGGATCAACAGCACAGTAATAGGGAGGCTTGCAAATGTCTTTGTTTTTTTGCATAAAGTCGCCCTCATCAGAAAGAGAAAGAAGAGGGGTTTTCCAATATTGTCCAAGAAAATGAACATGATGGCATTTTTTATTGTAGACTAATAAAAATGCCACACGCATGGTGGGTTGATAAATTTTATTATCCAAATGTGGAATTGCAATAGGATCGGATGTAACAAATTCTTCCACAATGAAACTATCAAAAGAATCATTTTTCCAAGCTGTGTAAGCTGGATCCTTACTTTCGCTGAATTTACCATTTTTGTTAATGATGTAAAATAAAATATCATCCAAATCTTCTTTTTGAACAATGATGACTCCTTTCCCCAAAAATTCTCCTCTTGGCTTTATCACGAAGATATCGCACCCAAGATCTTCTGCAATTTTTGAGCTAAGCTCTTTAGTGTATATTTTTTTATAATTACCCCATTTTGGCTTAAAAGTAGCAAGCGTATCATCTTCTGCAAATAATTTTGTCATTTGATATTTATCAATCCAAAAAGGAAAGCTGGATTTATCAAGTACTATCATACCGGGAAATCTTTTTTCGAAATCTGTGATGACAGATAGCTGTGACCAGTTGACATATAAAAATCCTTGATAAGTGGCAAGGTCGTAAAAGTCTTTAACCGGCTCTTTGGCAAGAGTTTTAAAATTTGATTCTGAAAAAAGCCGAATGATGTCTTTTGGAGTTTGCCAAAAAGGGGAGTTGCCTAATGTGGAAACTAAATTTTTGTCCGCAATGCCATTTACAACTACCCATCCGTTCTTGTTGTAGAGAGAAAGTGTGCGAAGAAGTTCTTTATGTATCGACTCCTCTTCCATACACCTGAAAAGATCTCCATTAAATAAGGAAAGAGAAGCCTGTTGCACTTCACAAATTTTTACTCCTTGCTTTGCGTTATATTTTAGATCAGCAACCATATAACATATATCGACAGGGCATTTTTCAGTGGCAGGAGCCATCTGAAAAATGCATGTAAAAAGTAGCGCCCAAATAATTTTAAGCATGTTTAAATCCTATAGTCTCAATCGAGTTGTACGATATTCAATGTGGGATTAAAACTAAACACATTAACTCCGGAGATATTATTCAAGAGCACGTTAAAAACGACAGGGGCATTGTTGACTCTGACCATTTGCAAAACATTAAAAGTTTCTGTAAGAAGAAAGCCTCCAGTTGGTGTAGAAGCACCATATTGTGCTAATGGAAAAGGCTGAACTTCAAAAAATGGATGTTCTCCCTCCTCTTCTTCTTGCATTCCGATAGTAAAAGAAAGATTTCCAACTTCCAATTCAGTAGTAGGTTCTTGAACAATACCTGAAACTCCTACTAAATAAGTCCCATTAGTCAAAATCGTTATTGTAGATCCGGAGACTATAATATTAGAACCAACGCGCGTATTTTCTGTTGCAAAACTTATGGTTGTTTGTCCTGGAGTAATCGGAGTTGGTGACAATGCATTAGAAGTATAATAAGAGACTAAATTATTGGTTACTGATCCAGTGGCACCAGTAGCTCCTGTATCACCTGTAACCCCAGTGGCACCTGTTACTCCTGTATCACCTGTAACACCAGTTGTACCTGTTACTCCTGTATCACCTGTAACACCAGTTGTTCCGGTAGATCCCGTTGCACCAGTTGTTCCGGTAACGCCAGTTGTTCCTGTAGACCCAGTTCCTGTAACTCCGGTAACACCTGTAGATCCAGTTGTTCCTGTACTACCTGTGA